>CAJKFS010000004.1 GCA_905199225.1 uncultured Collinsella sp.
CGCTCCGGGCCCCGCTGCTTTGTAAAACCATGACGGTTTGACTGCCGTTGTTTTAGTCAAACAAACTCGGCATGTCGTTTTCCTTCATGAGGGCACCGGCGGAGGGCAGACTCTGCGCGGTGAACTTCTCGGCCGAGACGCCGGCGCCAAGGATCTCTTCGGTTGTGCCGACGGTGGTGACCGAGCGGCCCTTCTTGGCCGTAAAGGCCTGGACACCCTGCGTGTTGGTAGTCGTCTTGGTCTTGAGCAGCGACGTGTTGAAGTTCATCAGGCGGTAGTCGCTCGAGACCAGCGCGATGTTGCGGTCCTCCTTGAGCACCTGGGCATACAGCAGCTTGCTGCCGCCGTAGATGGCGTTCTTAAGGCGCTTGCGGTTGGTCTTGGTGACGTATCCAGAAAGCGCGACGCGCACCACGCGGCCGTTCTCAAAGACGAACAACACGTCGGCCTTGTAGTCCTCGGGGTCGATGACCCAGATGACACTCTCGTCGGGTTCCATCTCAAGATCGGTCGGCAGGTACGAGCCCAGCTGGGCCGACTTGGTGTCCTCAAACGCGGCAACCTTGCACTTGTACACCTGGCTCTTGTTGGTAAACACGAGCAGCTCGTGCGTGTTGGAGGACGGGAACTCGATAAAGGGCTTATCGCCGTCCTTGTACTTGAGCGTAGTGGCCTTCTTGAGCACGCGGTCCGTCATCTTCTTAAGGTAGCCATCGCGCGAGAGCATGATGGTGACCGGGTACTCCTCGACCTCGGGCTCCAAGCTTACCTCGATAACCTCATGGGGCTCGATCCTACCCGTGCGGCGCGGCATCACATACTTCTTGTTGACCGCCGCCAGCTCGTCGCTGATGACCTTCTTAATGTTGTCCTCGCTGGAGAGGATCTCCTCAAGCTCGGCAATCTCACCCTCGAGCTTAGCGATGTCTTTGGTGCGGTTGAGGATGTACTCCTCGTTGATGTTGCGGAGCTTAAGTTCGGCGACAAACTCGGCCTGGGTCTCGTCGATGTCGAAACCCTTCATAAGGTTGGGCACGACCTCGGCTTCGAGTTTGGTGCCGCGGATGATGGCGATGGCCTTGTCGATGTCGAGCAGAATTGCCTCGAGGCCGTGCAGAAGGTGCAGGCGCTCGGACTTTTTGCCCAGGTCAAAGTTAATGCGGCGACGCGTGGACTCAATACGCCACTTGACCCACTCGTGCAGAATCTGGCGCACGCCCATAACGCGGGGATAGCCGTCGACCAGCACGTTAAAGTTGCACGAGAACGAATCCTGCAGCGTGGTCGAGCGATAGAGCTTGGCCATGAGCTTGTCGGGGTCGACGCCGCGCTTAAGGTCGATGGCGATGCGCAAGCCCGAGAGGTCGGTTTCGTCGCGGATGTCAGCGATCTCCTTGACCTTGCCCTCCTTAGAGAGCTTGACGATGCGCTCGATGATGACATCGGTCTTAGTGGTGTAGGGAATCTCGTAGACCTCGATGATGCGCTCTTCGGGAATCCAACGCCAGCGGGAGCGAATCTGGAAGCTACCCAGTCCGGTCTCGACAATCTTTTCCATCTCCTCGCGGCGGTAGATGATCTCGCCGCCGGTCGAGAAGTCGGGCATGGGCATGTACTCGAGCAGGTCGCAATCGGGATCCTGCAGGTAGTGCATCGTGGCGGTGCAGACCTCGTTGAGGTTGAAGCCACAGATGTCGGACGCCATGGCGACGCCGATGCCCTTGTTGGCCGAGACGAGGATATTGGGGAACGTGGTGGGCAGCAGGCGCGGCTCCTTCATGGCGCCGTCGTAGCTGTCGACGAAGTCGACCGGGTCCTTGTCGATGTCCTTGAAGATCTCGGCGCTGATGGGGGAGAGCTTGGCCTCGGTATAACGCGAGGCGGCGTAGCTCAGGTCCCCCGAATAGTACTTGCCAAAGTTGCCCTTCGACTCTACGAAGGGGGCAAGCAGTGCCTCGTTGCCGGTGGCTAGGCGCACCATCGTCTCGTAGATCGCGGCATCGCCGTGTGGGTTGAGCTTCATGGTCTGGCCCACGATGTTGGCGCTCTTCTGGCGCTCGCCCTTGAGCAGACCCATCTTGTACATGGTGTAGAGCAGCTTGCGGTGCGAGGGCTTAAAACCGTCGATCTCGGGGAACGCACGCGAGACGTTGACGCTCATGGCGTAGGGCATGTAATTGACCTCGAGCGTCTGCGTGATCGGCTGGTCGGTGACCTCGGAGTGCAGGCCGATGACGTTCTCGGCGTTGACCTGCTTTTTCTTTGGCTGGTTCTTCGTCTTCTTCTTTGCCACGATTTCCTCTTGAACTTCTTATGGGCCGTCGTTATCGATTTGCTGTTACTGCAGGTCCAGCTGGTCCAAGTATTCCTTGCCGTGCTCGGAGATATGGCGCTTGCGGCCTGCCTCGTCGTTGCCCAGCAACAGGTTAAACATGGTCTCCATCTTGGTGACGTCCTCGGGCTCCACCTTGATCAGGCGACGCGTCTCGGGGTTCATGGTGGTGAGCCACATCATGTCCGGGTCGTTCTCGCCAAGACCCTTGGAGCGGTTGATGGAGCACTTTTGGTCGCCAATCTCCTTGAGGATGCCGTTCTTCTCGAGCTCGGTGTAGGCAAAGTAGGTCTTCTCTTTGCAGTTGATCTCGTAGAGCGGCGACTCGGCGATATACAC
Organism: uncultured Collinsella sp.; assembly: GCA_905199225.1. Taxonomy (GTDB): domain Bacteria; phylum Actinomycetota; class Coriobacteriia; order Coriobacteriales; family Coriobacteriaceae; genus Collinsella. The sequence goes on from CAJKFS010000004.1 coordinate 2,672, forward strand.
GTAACCCTCGTCGATAAGTGTGGGCACCAGGCGGTAAAGCATGGTGAGCACGAGCGTGCGGATGTGGTAACCGTCGACGTCGGCGTCCGTACAGATGATGACCTTGTTCCAGTTGAGGTTGTCCAGGTCAAAGGCACCAAGGTTCTTGATGCGCTTGTCTTTGATCTCCACGCCGCAGCCCAGCACGCGCATGAGGTCCATGATGATGTCGGACTTAAAGATGCGCGGGTAGTCCTCTTTCAGGCAGTTGAGGATCTTACCGCGGACGGGCATAACGCCTTGGAACTCGGCATCGCGCGAGGTGCGAATGGCGCCTGCTGCCGAGTCGCCCTCTACGATGTAGATCTCGCGACGGTTCTTGTCCTTGGAGCGGCAGTCGATGAACTTCTGCACGCGGTTGGCCATGTCGGTCTTCTGCTGCAGGTTGGTCTTGATGCTTTGACGCGTCTTCTCGGCGTTCTCGCGCGAACGCTTGTTGATGAGCACCTGCTCCATGATCTTGTTGGCGGCGTCTTTGTTCTCGATCAGGTAGGTCGAGAGGCGTTCCTTAAAGAAGGCCGTCATGGCCTGCTGGATAAAGCGGTTGTTGATGGCCTTCTTAGTCTGGTTTTCATAGGACGTTTGGGTGGAGAAACAGTTGGTCACCAGCACCAGGCAGTCCTGGACGTCCTGCCATTTGATGCCGCTCTCGTTTTTGTTGTACTTGCCCTGTTGCTTAATGTAAGCATCGATGGCACTGGTCAGAGCGCTGCGGGCGGCCTTCTCGGGCGAGCCGCCATTCTCGAGCCACGATGAGTTGTGGTAGTACTCCTGCATCATGAAGGTGCGCGAGAAGCACATGCACGCGGTAATCTTGACGTTGTAGTCGGGCAGGTCCTCGCGATCTCGACCGCGACGGTCGGCCTCGATAAAGAAGGGCTCGGTGAGGTAGTCGGTACCGACCTTCTCGAGCACGTAGTCCTCGATGCCCTTGGGGTAGCAGAAGTCCTCTTCGGAAAACTCGCCATCGTCACCTTCGATGCGCAGGCGGAAGGTCACGTTGGCGTTGACCACGGCCTGGCGGCGCATGGTTTCGCGATACCAATCGTGGGGGATGCTGATGGAGGTAAAGACCTCAAGATCGGGGCGCCACTTGATGGTGGTGCCGGTGCGGTTCTCGTCGCTGGGCTCAATCTCGAGTGCCTTCTTCTTGGCGCCGACAACCTTGCCCTTCTTAAAGTGCAGGGAGTACTTGTTGCCATCGCGCCAAACCGTGACGTCCATGTACTCGGAGGCGTACTGGGTCGCGCACGAGCCCAGGCCGTTGGTACCGAGCGAGAAGTCGTAGTCGCCGCCCTGGTTGTTATTGTATTTGCCGCCGGCGTAGAGCTCGCAAAAGACGAGTTCCCAGTTAAAGCGCTTCTCGGAGGGGTTCCAGTCGAGCGGGCAGCCACGGCCGTTGTCCTCTACCTGAATGGAGCCATCGCGAAAGGCGGTAAGGGTGATGAGCTTGCCGTAGCCCTGGCGCGCCTCGTCAACGGCGTTGGACAGAATCTCGAAGGCGGCATGCGCGCAGCCATCGAGTCCGTCCGAGCCGAAGATGACGGCAGGGCGCAGGCGTACGCGCTCCTCGTCCTTGAGCTGGCGGATACTGTCGTTACCATAGTTTGCGGTGTTTTTTGCCATACTCGCTCTCTCGGTGCTCCTTTGCTGCGTTTTAGCCATATAGATAGTCAAGGTAGCATAGCCCAGCCCACAGACGATTCCAACCAACACGAAATCCATCGAACAATCGTTCGATTAGATAATGAATGCTTGGAATGCGGGAGGGACCTGTCCTGTCCTATCCAAACATCTGTGGCAGGTCGATGAAGACGGTTCGATCGCTTTCGCCAGCTTCGAAGCCCGAACGGGAGAAGAATCCATAGCGATGGCACTTGAGTCCCGTTGCCTCGACTTGGGCGATTTCCTCGTCGACCATTTTTTGCGTGATGGGGGATTTGCGGAACTTTGCTTCGTAGAATGCGTAGCCCTCGGGGTCTTGCGTTACCACATCGAATTCGCCGCTCGTTTTGTTTGCGGGGTCGTCGTACCAGTACTTGCCTATGGCGTCGAAAGCTGGTTCGATCTTGCCGGTCCTGTTCTGCCGCACGAGGTATTGACGGCAGATCTCCTCGAACATATGAGGAACGTAGTTTTCCTCGAAGTCTTGGAAGACGTGACGATCATAGAAGACTTCCGAGTCGAGCAGCTGACGCGCTGAGGCATTGCGGAAAACATAGCGATAGTAAAAGAGCGAAAGCGGATCCACTACAAAGTAGCCAGACTTGCGCTTGTTCGTAGGGTCGTTGATGGGTGCACGCTTTTGGACGATTTCGAGTGACATGAGCTTGTCGAGCACGTCTGCCATGGCCGGACCGCTCGAGACGTGCGACTGTGCCAGCACGTCCCCCCAACGGGAGTAGCCTTGTGCGAGAGCCCCGAAAACTTCGTTGGCGTTGGTCATCTTCGAGATCTCGGCATTGAGATAGGACGGCACCTCGCTTTCTAAGCGGGCGCCAGGTTCCGTGACGAGCTCGATGATGTTGTCGCGTACGCTTTGGGATTGATCGATGAGGCGATTGTAAAAGGGGATACCGCCAAAAACGCTATAGAGCCGCACCTTGTCCTCGGGCGAGAACGCGGGATAGAACTTCGCAGCGTCAAAGTAATCCATGGGCTTAAGCTCAAGCGCGAGATCAATTCGCCCGTAGAGGGGGCTTTCATGCTCGATGAGGGATTTCATAATCTCAACGTAGGAGCCGCACAGGACAATGTTTAAACGTGAGTCTTCCCTGTGGGCGTCGATTGAGGTCTGAAGAATGCTGTCTAGGCCTTTAACCGCATCTCTCAAGTAGGGGTATTCGTCGAGAACGAGGGTAATGTTCTTGTCTTTAGCTTGGGCAAACAGAAATTCGATGAGCTCGCGGATGCCTGTGAAGGCGAGCGGAGGAAAGCTCAGCGCTTCAGCAACAAGGACGGACAGACTCTCGAGGTTGTCTGCCTCGGAGGTTTGGCGGCACTCGTAATAGACCGTTGCGACGTCCGACAAATCGGTTAGCGCCTGCTTGATGAGCTCACTTTTTCCGACGCGACGCCTGCCGTAAATGAGAACATTGCGCTGCTCGGGTGCTTTGAGCGTTTTCTTAATACGGGCGAGCTCACGCTCCCTGCCAATAAATTCCACTTACTCGGTTCCTTCCGACTCGGTTTTGTCCGAGTTAATTGTATCGCATGGATCAGTTTATGCTCGAGTTTACTCGGACAAAACCGAGTCGGTTCTGCCCGAGTAAATTTGAAGGCGGCCGAATGCGTCTTGCTGCGTTTGCGGTTGGATACGTTGTCGAAAACGTGTCGTGCGGATTGTTGGATTGAATCGAACATTGGGACATGCGTCTCGTTTTGTGGGCCGAGGGTATGCGAACTGGGGCCCTTTTGGTCTGAAAGGGGGTCTAACGGGGCGTTATTTGGGCCACGGGTCACTTCGCCGGCGCCGTGTTTCGTCATACGCTCATTGTGGAAGCCGATGCCACGGGGCGACGAAGGCCTCGGGCAACGGATGAGCTGCAAGCGAAAGGAGCGGTGAGGATGATGAAGCCCATGACGAAGAAGCTGCTGTTAGGAATTCCCACCGTGGCGCTTTCGGCTGTGTTGGCGTGTACGCTTGCTGGCTGCGGCGGTAATGCGCCGAGTGGCTCGGGCGGGAGCGCACCTGTGCAGGAGAAGTCCAAGAAGGCCAAGGCCTATGATTCGCAGACGGTTGAGGTAGCAGGCATTACCAATGAGTCTGTGGCTCACGGTACGTTCTATCGCGGCGATGCCAAGCTGCAGGACGGCTTTTACCTGCACATCAAGATTACCAACAACAACACAAAGAACAGGACGTTCAGTTCCTTTAACGTGCATGCTGCCCAGGGCGATCTTGAGGCAGGCGACCCGTTGTTTACTTCCGGCAAGGCGGCCGTGCTCGACTACGTTGCAAGCGAGGCTCCCGATGAGCTGCACGAGGGCATCGACCTTTCCGAGAGGCCAGATATCGGCCCGGGCGAGACCGTTGAGTACGTGTATTTCTGGGCGCCCAAGACGGCGTACTACGGGCCCATCACTGTCGAGTTCGTAGACGCTTATGCCCCTGCCAAGAATCATGAGGCCATGCACTTTGACACCACGGGATGCGAGACCAAGGAGTTCAGGGCGGCCGGCGGTGTGGCCGATTCTGGTGACGCGGCCAACATGACCGGCATCGATTGCGCATCGTACAGTATCGAGGCCGCCGATGGGTACACGCTGGATTCGTCCAACGAAGAGCACGAAAAGGCAGACTTCTTCCACGACGAGACTGGAGGACGCCTGAACATCAACATCTTCCCGCGCTCGCCGGAGGAAGAGGTTGCAAGCCTAGAGCAGATCTACGAAGGCAAGGAGACAACAACCGACCAGGTCGAGTACAACGGCATAACGTGGCTGCGCTTTACCGGTCCCGACAACGGCCATACACTGTTTGCGACGGCTCCCGCAACGGGTGAAACCGTCCGCGTGTCGATCGGCTGGAAGATCGACTGGGATGCTGCCGTGCCCATGATGGAGGCGCTGAAGCTCAAGTAACGCCGCGAGTCTCACGTCAGGCGACTCAGGGCTGACTCCGAGTTATCAGGGCCAGCCCTTTTGGTGTTCGATGAGCCGAGTCGGCGTCTCTCGCAAAGGTAACTGAGAGCTAGTGAGGCTTATCAGAATTGACCTCATCGGCGGTGTCTTTTTCGAGCGCCGTGCGGCGGGCGCTGTAGGCGATGAGGCCCGCACCTGCCGCGGCGAGTGCTGCAGCGGCTGCCGTAAGGGGAGCGTTGACATCGCCCGTGCCCGCAAGCGCGCCCGCTTTTCCGGAGCGCTTGTTATTGCCGTGGTCCTTGCCGCTGCCGGAGCTGCTTCCGCCGGAGCCGCCGCCCTCGTCAGTGCCGCTGCCACTCGAGCCACCATCGCCGTCTGCTGTCATCGGGGCGTCGTGAAGTCCTGTCGTATCCGCGCTGTCGCATACGCCGACCTGCACTTCTGAGCGTTCGCATGCCGCGTCGGGCACATGAAGCTCGTGCAGAACGGCACTCAGCGCCGAGTTTGCGCCCGGTCGGATCTCCTCGAGCGTTACGGGATCGAGCGCCACCAGATTACGCGCCTTCGCATACAGCGTGACGCGTTTGCCCACTTCGTCGCTCCAACTCTCGGGGATGGCGAAGCTCATGCGGAACTGTGCCGTGCAACCCGGTGCCAGCACGGCGTTGCCGTTGTCGGCTACCAGCGGGTGCGTTGCAAAACGTGCGCCCAGCGTCTCGAGCGCGTACTTTACGTGTGCCATGTCGTTGGCCGAAGCGTCTTCGGCAAGCTCTGGATCGTAGATCGAAGCCATGCGTGCGTTCGCTCCGAATCCGATGGATGCGCTGGAGAACGGCTGGCTGGAGCCCTCTCGGTACAGATCGATCGTGCCGGCAGTCAGCAAAGTGTTGCCGTCGTTTCGCACCGTGACCATGAAGGATTCGCCTGCTGCTCCGGGCACCACCGCGCCCGAGGTAGCGACCGCGCCCGTCGGAGTGGCACACGCCACCAGAGGCACTTCGATGCCGTGCAGCTCTGCCTCGCTCTTCTCCGCGCTCACAATGTGCGTGGCGAGCGCGGAGAGCATGCCTCCCGACGTCAAAAATGTCGTTATCTGATCGACGGGATGGTCCAGCTCGCACATCACGAACGGCTCCGTGAACAGATCGCCTGCCAAGGTGCTGGCGAAGATGCGGAAGTGCTTGCCCATTACTGCTACCGGGTTGCCTTCTTCGTCGTAGGTTTGCCCCACCTTGCCATCGGTGTTCTCTACATAGAGCGCGCACCTGCCGTTGTTGCTTACGCTAAACGATGCCGGGCCACAGCCTGCGGCACCCACGGGCTGCGTTGCAAATGCCGATGCGCCTCGCGTCCAAGTAATATGCTGCAGCTGCTCGTTGACGGTGGCCAAAAAGCCCGAATGTTGTGGCCACGGCACCGCATGGGGCACCGTGGCGTCTGGTGGCATAACGCCCCAGCCCGCAATGGACTGGCCGATCACGGCGTACGATGCGCAGCCGCAACCGTCTGCGGTCTCGTACGCAACGGGCACCACCATTTTGCCGTTGATATTCTCGGGCTCGCTCAGCTCGATACTCGACGGTGCTTGCGGAAAGCGAAGAACTTGGCGGAACGTCAGGCTGTCGCCCAAATCATCCGACCACAGGGTAAAGCATTCCAGCGCAACCTCGGCCTCGCTGCCGAGCGCCTTCTCTGCGGTGGTTCCGCGGCGGTGGAGGTAGGCACCCGACAGGCGTCCGTCGACCAGCGTCTTGCCTACCGTGATGCGCGGGCACTGCAGGCAATGGTAGCCATCCTCTTGCAGGCGGCCGCGCGAGATGCTGCGCCATGACGTATGCGACACCACGCGGATCTCGTCATTACTTATGCGCAGGCGCACAACGGACAGTATGCCGGCTGTGCTTGCCGTATCGAAAAGGGTGTCGTCGCCGGCGGGGCGCTCGCCCGAGACCAGCAGCACGTAGGCGTCCTGGTTTCCTCTTCCGTCCGTATATTCCACCACGTCGAAGTCGTAATCGAATATGCCGTTGCGCTCCACGTCGCCCTCGCCAAACCCAAGGGGAAAGTCCACGGGCGTGGGAGCGGACCACGTGCCGTTTGCCTTTGTGTGCACCACCAGGCGCGAGCGGCCATTGTCGCCGTAGCGCACCGAGGCGATACGGAACAAGCATTCTACGCCGGCAATCATCGTTAGCTTCATGTGGGCTTCGCTGAGCACGCCGGAAAACAGCACGTTGTCGCTCGAGGGTTTTATGCCGCCACGCTCGTCCTCCGACACGCCGGCAGAATTGGCGTTCGGGTCCGCAACGGCGTTCGTTGACTGACCGATGTAGGTGTACTCATACATCGGTGCGGCATTTTCGTCGTTCTCCATCAGCGCATGGACGAAATGTTCGACCTGTCCCGTGTCGTCGCTCTCCGCGTTCGCCTCGAGCTCAATGCGCGTGACCGCTTGATCCCAATCACGTACGGTAGGCGCGATGTTTATCGCGGCGGCTGCAACCTCGGCGCGTGCGAGCAGCTCGGAATTGGTGACGATGGTGGCCGACGCGATAAACTGCGGCACACCACCTGCCTCGGTGTTGCCGGGCGTGCCGAAGCAGGCATCCAGCGTGTAAGGCGTATCTCCACCCAATGCCAGCTCAGAGCGTTGGAGCACATACTGGTCGCCATTGTTCACCGACATATTCCACGAATCGATGAGTGTGGGCCACGACCCCGACCAAGCCTTGGTGGTCCACTTGAACATTACGAACTGGAGTATCACATCGACATCGACGTCTGCACCTACGCGCAGCCGCGGAAGCTGGTGTCCATCTGCCTTCTCGTACCCAATGAACAGTGTGAGGGATGCGGCGCCACGCACAGCGGACGAAGCGACGCCTGCAATGCCGGCTCCAAAGGTGACGGCAAGTCCGATCTGGATGGTGAACGAGCCCGACGTGTTGGAATAGTCGAGCGAAATGTTCTTGAAAAACGCCGCGCCGCTGCCGTGCGTGTGGGCGCCCACGGCGAGCGCCAGTTTTGCCAGCACCCAGGGGTTGACGTTTAGGAAAAACGGCACCGGTCCTAGGGTAAACTGCTCGGTCCAATTGAGGTCGGTTCTTACCTGGAAGAGGGCCTTAATATTGCCGTATGCGGGGTCGTTGTTGTCACCCCAGGTTTTGCCCACCCAATCGTAGGCGAGCGAGCCGTACAGCTGTGTGGCGATATCCATCGTGAACAGCGGCGTGCAATGGTGGCGAAGGAGCTTGGTGTTTCTTGGATCGGTGCCCGAACCGGCACTCATACTTTTGTACTGATTCCACTTCCCTTCCATTTCGTCGAGGTAGCGGTTTGCCTGTTTGGCGCCCGACTCGCGCGGCGATTTCTTCCAGTATTCCGGATCAGGGTTGCCCGAATCGTTCATATAGCTGGCTGGTTTGTATCCTCCGCCAAACAGCACGTATCCAGCAAACGAGAAATCGAAGAGGATCGGAAATGTGGGCATCCAGCACGTGAACTTATTGCCGCCGATGCCGGGAAACGCCGCGGGGAAATCAAACGGAGTGATCTCTTGGTCCATGGTAGTGGGGACGATAGTGGTCGAGCCCGATTCTGCCTTTGCGGCCGGCGCGGTGACAACGGCCATGGGGGAGGAGAGCGTATAGGTCTTGCCCTGGTAGTCGAGGACAAAGCGCAGCTTGCATCCTTCTTCCAGAAGGCCCGATGCCGCGTCGAGAAACTTGTCTTCGAGTGTGAACGTCGCCAGATTATCCGCGCCCGATGCGCTGGCCTTGATCTGACCAATCTGCGTGACAGTTTCGGATGAGCTGCCCGCGGCAGGCGTCACTTTGTTGATGCGCAGCGTTGCCTGTCCGCCCTGTGGCAGATGTGCCTGAACGGTAAAGGCGTGCGTATCGGGCTGCTCGTTTGCCGTGTCGTCCTTCGGCAATGCCATGAACGTGGCTTCAGCGTACTGGATGTCCCATTCGTCGAATGTGAGCTGGCGGAAGTACGGCTCGCCGTCGGAAAGCAGACGCGTGGGCGCGGTTATGGCGGTGCCGCCCTGGATACGCGCAAGGGGAATCTCGACATCGCGGTAGCCCGCCATGCTAATGGAGATGCCGCCGTTAAAGTCGTACGCGTCGAGAAGCGTTGCCTCGTCCACGTAGTCTTCCGAAAGCGGCGCGACCTCAAAGATGGCCGTGCCTTCGTCATCGGTCGTGGCGGTGAGCTGCTTGCCTACGGCATAGCGCGATGCGAGCGTGACCTGGGCACCTGCGATGGGCGTATTCTTGTTGGCGACGTCGACCACGACCACACCAAACATGGTGCGCGAGAGAACGAGCACCTTGAAGGGATCTTCTTCGTCGGCATAGGCCGCGGTGGGCGCGAACGGCAGCAGGAAGGCATTTTCGCTTCCCGGCACGCGAGGCAACATAATGCTCGCCAGCGAGGACGCTCCAGCAACAAGTAACGAACGGCGATCAAGCATCTTGGGCTCCCATCCCGCAAATATCGGTGGAAATAATCCAATTTTGCGAGAAGACGCTTCGTGGCGGTAGTGCCGTTCAAGGGCCAAAATGTCCAAATTGATCGAGCGAAGCGCCGGGTTCCGGAACGCGTTCGATGCGCTTGGCAGCCCGGTCGCTAACGCAACATGTGCGCGACCAGCTCGGCGCGTGTGCCGATGCCAAGCTTTGCGTATACGCCGGATAGGCGGTTTTTGACGGTGCCCGGCGATACTCCCATATGGCCTGCGATTTCAGCGTTGGTCCATCCGCGGCAGGCGAGCATGGCCATGGTGAACTCTGTGGTCGTTAAATCGTCGGCAACGTCCTCGCCCGAATCGGGGTTGTGGATGCGCCGCCAGCCGTAGCTGAAGCGGTACGTGATCTCGATGATGCATGCGAAGTCGTCAGGGTATTGCGTTTTTAGGCATGCCTCGATGAGCCCCTGCAAAAGGCCGTGGTGCTCGCCAATGAGCTCGATAAGGCCGTCGGGGCGCGCAATGTCCCAAGCGGCTCCAAAATGCGCTTTTGCGGCGTCGATGTCCTTGAGGCTCATGCATGCCATGGAAGCTGCCAGGTGCAGGAACAGTTCCGAGATGGGATAGCTTCCCTGTTTCATAATTAGGGCGTTTTCCGCCATGCCCAGGCTGCGGCCGTATTCGCCGCGCAGATACAAGGCGTGCGCCATCACGTAGCTGGCGAACAGTCGCAGGCCTTCGGGTAGGTGCGCCGCAAGTGGATAAAACTCTTCGGCAGAATACGGGGAAGGCAAGTGCAGCAGGACGCTCGCGGCCGAGGCGAACAGGATATGCGTGGCGTGGACGGCGGGCGATTCCTCGTCGGCCGGCGTATCGAGGATGCCCGCAAGGCACCGGCGGGCGTCGGCGATACGGTTGAGCGACAGACTGGCGTATCCGCAGATAAAGCATGCGGAATAGCGCAGCGCGGGATCGGTGACGTCAAGATAGGGGTGCGCCGTCTTGGCGGCGAGTGCGGCCTGTCCGCGAAAGTACAGCGCTTCTGCCGTGGCGATGGCGCGTGAATCGGGGTCGGAAATGCCTGCAACCGCAGCGTCAATCTGCCCCGGCACAAAGGCGGTGCACATCAACGGCATGGGAACGCATGGGTAGCCATCGCAGTCCATCTTCCATCTCCCAACAGCTGGCAACAATAGCAGCAATTGTACTCCTGTTGCTCGGGACCCCTTTCGTTTTACTGTTCGGCTAACGCTACAGATCATTTTGGAAGGCTTACGAGCATGGTGGTCCCGTCCTCGGAACTTGCTTCGACCTCTACGGCGCCACCGTGAAGCGCTGCAATCTCCCAAACGAGCGCTAGTCCGAGTCCTGCGCCGCCGTATGCCCTGCTGCGGGATTTGTCTAGGCGAAAGAACGGTTGGAAGATGCTCTCACGGTACTGCTTGGGTATTCCCGGGCCCTCATCTTTGACTCGCAGGAGCACATGGCTGTCGCTGTCGCTGATGGAGACGTTGACAGTCGAGCCGGAGCGGCTGTAACGGATGGCGTTTTCGGTCAAGTTAAACACCAGCCGATAGAGGAGCGCATCGTTCCCGATTACTAAAGCGTCTCCAGCACAATTGAGGGCTATGCCCTTATTCTCGGCAAGTGGCGCAAGGTCGGTGAGGACCTCTTCGGACAAGGGACCAAGTTCAACATCGTCCTCGCAAGGAACGCTGCGGAGCTCACTCATCTCGAGCAACACCTTGGTCATCCGCGACATTCGCTCAGTTTGTTCTTGTAGCAGGCCGAGCAACTCGGCTGTTTCGGGTTGTAAGTTGGAGCGCTCGGAGACAAACAGTTCGATCTGTGCCTGCATAAGGGCGAGCGGGGTTCGCAGCTCGTGCGCGGCGTTGCCGGTAAATTGACGCTGTGCAGAAAACCCTTCGCCAAGACGGGCGATCATGTCGTTGAAAGAGGCGCTGCATCGTTGTAGCTCGGTGGGCACATCTTCACTGAGTCTGATTTCGCTTAGGTTGTCAGGCTGCACACGCTCAACCTGGTCTGCAAAAGCCCGTAGCGGTTTGAGTGCACGGCCGCTCACAAAGTATGCCAGCACGCCGCCAAGGAGTGTGACTCCAGCCGTGATGCGCCAGGCTGTCGTGCCAAAAGACTCCTGTGCGTCGTTTACGACGATCGTAACCTCGTTATCGAGGGTCGCTTTCGTTGGGTCGAACGCCTGGGGCGAATCTTCGCCGGTTGCGGTAAAGGCCGAGATGTCACTGCCGATGGCATCCATGTAGCGCATGCCCGTATAGCCGACCAGGCAGTTCGTTAGCACGCACGCCGCACACGTTAACAGTGCCGTCATGATCGTTATGCGCCATTGCAGCGAAAGCCTTTTCATTCGCCATCCTCCATAACGTAGCCCTCTCCAATCCGATTGCGAATCGGGTCGTATCCCAAAGCGCTGCGCAACTTTTTTCGGAGCGACGAGATGTGAACGCGGGTTGCGTTGCTAAAGCTGTTTACGGTGCTATCCCAGACGTGTTCGATAAGCTCCTCTTGGCTTACCGGTCGCCCCTGATTAAGCATCAGGTATTCCAAGATTCCCGTTTCCTTGCGCGTAAGAGATAAAGCCTCGCTGTTCACGGAAGCGATGCGCGCCTTGGTGTCAAAGCGGAGCTTTCCGCAGGATAAAACTATGTCGCTTTGTGTAAAGCGTCTGAGGGTAAGGCTGCGAATCCTTGCCGCAAGCTCGTCAAGATGGAACGGCTTGGTGAGGTAATCGTTGGCACCGGCATCGAGTCCGGCGACTTTATCGGATACTTCGCCGCGTGCGGACAGAATCAGTACCTTAGTCTCGCAGTCAGTTTTCCTAAGTTCCCCGAGTACGGTCATGCCGTCGATGCGGGGAAGGTTGAGGTCGAGTACCACGAGGTCGAAGGCCTCAACGTCCAGTAGGTCGAGCGCCTCCTGTCCGTCGTGACAGCAGTCGACGCTGTACGCCAAGTTTCGCAAGCTGCGCGCGATTGCGTCACACAGCGCCCGCTCGTCCTCGACGATCAAAATACGCATAACAGTCTCCTTGCACATTTCAAATCGCGCTTAACACGGATTTTATAGCCGATATGGTCCAATGGTCGCGTAACGAAAGGAGTGGTCAGGTTGTTCAAAGCGGTAAAACCCGTGGTACAGGTCGCTTTGTTGATCGTCGGAATTGCCATGGTGTGCTTTGGCGTTATGCGTGGCGAGGCGGATGCCGTGCTGGCCAAAGCGATTAGGCTGTGCTTGGAGTGTATCGGAATTGGATAAAAGAGAAAACACTGCGTCGCATGTTTTGGCTCGATTTCGCGGATTCATTCAGGCGGCGGCGACGCTCGTCACCAACATTCACCTGCCAAACTTTGCCAAAGGCAGCATCTATCAGGGCGCGGGAAAAACAGTCTGCGTACCTGGACTTAATTGCTATTCGTGCCCCGCGGCATCGGGTGCGTGCCCCATCGGGTCGTTCCAGGCGGTGGTAGGTTCATCCAAGTTCAACTTTTCTTACTACGTCACCGGTACGCTCATTTTGCTCGGCGTGCTGCTGGGACGCTTTGTATGCGGCTTTCTATGCCCGTTTGGCTGGCTGCAGGAGCTGCTTCATAAGATTCTCGGCAAAAAGTTCTCCACGAAAAAGCTCAAGCCGCTCACGTACATCAAGTACGTCGTGCTGCTGTTTGCCGTGGTGCTGCTGCCCGTCTTGGTGGTTAACGACGTGGACATGGGCGACCCGTTCTTTTGTAAGTACATCTGTCCGCAGGGCGTACTCGAGGGCGCCATTCCACTGGCCATTGCCAACGCCGGCATTCGATCTGCGTTGGGACATCTCTTTACTTGGAAACTTGCCGTTCTCATTGCCGTGGTAGTGCTGAGTGTTTTGTTCTACCGCCCCTTCTGCAAATGGATTTGTCCACTCGGTGCATTCTATGCGCTTATGAATAGGGTGTCCCTACTGGGGATTCGGGTTGACGCATGCAAATGTGTCTCGTGCGGCAAGTGCTCAAAGGTTTGTCAGATGGACGTTGATGTGGTCCGGGCGCCCAATCATGCCGAATGTATCCGGTGTGGAAAGTGCATCGGGGCCTGTCCCGTCGATGCCATCAGCTATCGCTATGGCCTAGATGTGTCGGCGGAAAAGCTCCCCTTGACCGCCGATAAAAAGTAAACAAGCTTCGACAAAACGGAGGAATGACTATGAAGCTTTCTAAGATTGCGGCCCTGTTTATGGTGCCGGTATTGGCCTTGTGCCTTGTGGCATGTTCGGCGCCCGGTGGCAATGCGAGCGAATCTGCGAGCTCCGATCCTAAGATCGCAGAACTCACTGCGCAGAAGCCGACCAATGCCGACGAGGCTGCCGAGTTGTATGCAAAACTCATGCAGAAGGAGAACGATATCTTTTCGAGTGATAACGCGCTGTGGGAAAAGGTATTCAATGCGGCAAATAAAGATTCGGCAATGATTGAGGACGGTAGCAATTACGGCGATTTCCTGCTCAAGACCATCGACGGTGCCAAGGATGAGTTCACGGCGGATGAGCTTAAGACGCTCAAGACCGGTGCACAGCAGATCAAGGAGATCGAGGACAAGCTCGAGAGCTTGGAGAAGGAGTTCCCCGGCTGTGGAAGCACGCCGAGCGCAGGCGAGAGCGTCGACGCTTCGGCCGCTGGCATGACAGCTGGTGCCAATGCTTCGAGCGAGGCGACGAAGTTCCCCAGCTTTACGGGCAAAGACCTGGATGGCAACGACGTGAGCAGCGACGAGCTGTTCTCTAAGAACAAAGTCACCGTCATGAACTTCTGGTTCACCACTTGCAAGCCGTGCGTGGGCGAGCTGGGCGATCTTGAGAAGCTGAATCAGGGGCTTGCCGAGAAGGGCGGCCAGGTCGTGGGCGTCAATTCCTTTACGCTCGATGGCAACAAGGGCGAGATTGCAGATGCCAAGGACGTGCTGAGCAAGAAGGGCGTGACATATAAGAACATCTGGTTCAAGTCGGATAGCGAGGCCGGTAAGTTTACGTCAAATTTGTTCTCGTTCCCGACAACGTATGTCATCGATCAGAATGGCAACATCGTAGGGGATCCAATCGTGGGAGCCATCAGCTCCGCCGAGCAGCGCGCGGCGCTCGACAAGCTTATCGACCGTGCGATTGCGAAGAGCGAACAGTAAAGGCCGAGTACACGAATGTGACAAAGGGACAGTCCCTTTGTCACATTGTCGATGTTGTGTGCGGGACGGTGCGCCGTGTGGCGTGCCGTCCCGTTCGTTTTTGGCGCGGTTCGTTACATTCCTCACTGGTGCCGGCTAAAAATGGGGATAGAGTAGGACAAACGCGTCGAATACGAACGGCGGAGAGAGCGGGCGAGCGTGCCCGCGCGGGAGAGGTTGCCGTCCATGCTGGAGCTCAAAGATATTTGCAAAAGGTACGTCACGCAGTCGTTTACGCAGGTGGCGCTCGATAGCGTGAGCTTGGCCTTTCGCGATAACGAGTTCGTGGCCATTCTGGGCCCTTCGGGTTCGGGCAAAACTACGATGCTCAACGTCATTGGCGGGCTTGATCATTTTGACTCGGGCGACCTTCTGATCGACGGTATCTCGACCAAGGACTTTCGCGACCGCGATTGGGACGCCTACCGCAATAACCGCATCGGCTTTGTATTCCAGAGCTATAACCTTATTCCACATCAGACCATCTTGGAAAACGTGGAGCTGGCGCTCACGCTCACGGGCGTTGGCCATGCCGAGCGTCGCCAGCGTGCGCGCGAGGCGCTTGAGGCAGTTGGTCTGGGCGAGCATGTGAACAAGCGTCCGAGCCAGCTTTCGGGCGGACAGATGCAGCGCGTGGCCATTGCCCGTGCCCTGATTAACGACCCCGAGATCGTGTTGGCAGACGAGCCGACCGGCGCCCTGGACTCGACGACGTCCGTGCAGGTCATGGACTTGCTCAAGGAGGTTGCGCGCGACCGCCTGGTCATCATGGTCACGCACAACCCCGAGCTGGCGTACCAGTACGCCACGCGCATCGTCAATCTCGCAGATGGAAAGATCACCGACGATTCCGACCCCTTCGACGCCGCTGGGGCTGCGCGTCGCGAAGCCAAGCCCACGCGCAAAACCTCGATGAGCTTTGTGACGGCGCTGGGGCTTTCGGCGCGCAACCTCATGACCAAAAAGGGCCGTACGGCCATGACGGCTTTTGCGGGCTCGATTGGCATTATCGGCATCGCGGCAATCCTAGCGCTCTCCAACGGCGTGAACAACTACATCAAAAAGGTCGAGGAGGACACGCTCTCGAGCTACCCGCTTACGATCTCTAAGCAGGACTACGACCTGTCGTCCATGATGGGCGGACAGGGGGCCACGGAGGATGGCGAGGACGCGAGCGGCGCTTCCGGCAGCGAGGGCGATTCGGTCGAGAAGTCCGATAAGATTCCCGTGGTCACGGCCGTAAAAGATATGTTTGCGAGCGTTAAGTCCAACGATATGACGAGCTTTAAGGCGTGGCTCGATGACGGGGGCGACGGCATCGACAAAGAGGTCAACGCCATTCAGTACAGCTACGGCGTGACGCCAGTCGTGTATCGCGCGGGCAAGGGCGACGAGAAGCCCGTGCGCCTGGTGCCCAACGCGATGACCGAGACTATGAGCGGAGGCGCGAGCTCGGCGGCAACGGTGAGCATGGAATCCATGGGGACCTCGGTCTTCAACGAGATGATTGACGACCAGAGCCTGCTCGACAGCCAGTACGATGTCGTCGCCGGTCATTGGCCCACGTCTGCGAACGAGGCCGTGATGGTGCTTTCGAGCCGTGGCACAGTGGGCGACTACACGCTCTATAGCATCGGCGCGCTGGATATCAATGAGCTTAACGACCTGGTCAACAGCGCCATGACGGCCGATGGCGAGGTCGAAACGCCCGAGACCGCCGCCGACTTTACCTACGACGATGCGCTGTCTACGACGTTTAAGGTGTTGTCGCCGGCCGATGCGTATCGCAAAAACGAAGAGACCGGTATGTGGACCGATATGTCCGGTGACGCCGACTTTATGGCGGCCAAGGTTGCCGACGGTATTGACGTGCGCATTGTGGGCGTGGTGCAGCCCAACGAGACTGCCAACGCGAGCGCGTTGTCTCCGGGAATTGCCTACACGCACGCGCTGACTCGCCAGCTTATGGAGCGCGCGGCCGATTCGCAGATTGTGCAGGAGCAGCTTGCTCATCCCGAGACGGATGTCTTTACCGGCAAAACGTTCGACGAGCTGCAGGGCGAGGCCAAGCGGGGCGTGGACCTGGGCAGCATGTTCAGCGTTGACGAGGCGGCGCTCAAGAGCGCGTTCTCGTTCGATACATCTGCGCTCTCGGGAACGGCCGGCGGCATTGACCTTTCGGGCATCGATTTGTCGGGTTTGGATATCGACCTTTCGGGCGTTGGCAGGGACATCGGCTTCAGCGACATCATGGCAAAAGCACCGGCCCCAGATTTCTCGGGCATCTTTGACGGTCTGGAGCTCACGCCCGAGCAAATGCAGCAGGTGGGAATGCTTGCCAACCAACTGTTTGAGGGTTTTTTGCAGTCTGATCAGTTTAGGGCGCTGTCACCCGAAGATCTTAAAGACGCGGCAAAGCTCGCTGCCGCATTCTCGACGTATCTTGAGAGTGATGCCACGGCGCAGCAATGCCTGGCTCAGCTCAAGGCACTCGGTGGCGATGCTCTTGCCGAGCGCCTGGAACAGGCGATGACCGACTATGTGCAAAAGCAGCTGGCTCCGTATCTGCAGCAGGCTATGGATCAGGTGATGAAGTCGATCAGCGATCAGATTGCGGCGACGGTGTCAACTCAGCTCAAGGCAGGCGCGGCAGGGCTTATGGACCAGATGGCGACGCAGATGTCTTCGAGTTTTGCTAACCTGGCGAGCGCCATGCGCGTGGATGCGAGCGCCTTTACTCGTGCCATCCATTTCAACATGGACGCCGAGGATCTGAGTTCGCTCATGATGAGCTATGCCAAGGCTTCGAAGCTCACCTACGACAACAATCTGACCACGTTGGGCTATGCGGATGAGGCAGACCCCATCTCGGTTAAGATTTTCCCGCGCGACTTTGAGGCCAAAGAGCGCGTGCTCGATCACATCGATGCGTACAACAAGCAGGTCAAAGCCGCTGGTCACGATGAACAGGCAATCTCGTACACCGACTACATGGGCATCATCATGGGTTCGGTGACCGACATTGTGAACACCATCAGCTTGGTGCTCATCGCATTCGTGAGTATCAGCCTGGTGGTGAGCTCCATCATGATCGGCATCATCACGTACATCAGCGTGCTGGAGCGCAAAAAAGAGATTGGCATCCTGCGTGCGATTGGCGCGTCGAAGCGTAACGTGGCAAACGTGTTCAACGCCGAGACCTTTATCGAGGGCCTCATTGCCGGCGTCTTTGCCATTGTCGTCGTGGTACTCGTGAGCTTCCCGGTCAATGCCTGGGCACTTGCGGCCAAACAGGTCCCCAACCTGATGAGCCTGCCCGTGCAGGATGCGCTGGTGCTCATCGCGATTTCAGTGCTGCTGACGGTCGTTGCCGGCCTGCTGCCGGCCCGCAGCGCATCCAAAAAGGACCCCGTGGAAGCTCTACGCTCCGAATAATGTGACAAAGGGACAGTCCCTTTGTCACATTGAGGTCCTTGCCAAATCGGGGTCTAATACTTTTCCGAGAAGTGAACGAGTAAAAACGGACCCCTGAAGCATTGACACTTTTAGGCTGCAATTTCCTGCGGTTTTGCCGATCAAATCCTGCAGTTTTGACATCTAAAAATGTCGATGCTTCGGGGGTCCAAAAACAGACGTTCACTTCTCGGAAAAGTATTAGACCTCGTTGCGTGGGGTGCGGTTGGAAGGGCCGCTGGTGCTGGGCTGCCGCGTTTCCTTTGGGCAGACCGCGAGCCTAGTCCTCCAGCGCGCCGTACTGCTCGCCGTCCACCGGCTCGAGCCATTCGTTGCTTGCATCCTCGCCTGGGTATTCAAAGGCTAGGTGGCTAAACCAGCTGTTGGCGGTAGCGCCATGCCAGTGCTTGACGTTGGCGGGAATCTCGACGATATCGCCGGGGTGCAGGCGCTGCGCGGGCTTGCCCTCTTCCTGGTACCAGCCCTCGCCATCGACGCAGATCAGTACCTGTCCGCCGCCTTTGCTCGCGTGGTGAATGTGCCAGTTGTTGCGGCAGCCCGGTTCAAAGGTGACGTTGTGGATGGGCAGGTAATCGCCTGGGGCGGTTAGCGCGTTGAGATAGCTCTGGCCGATAAAGTACGGCGCGTAGGCGTCGTTGGGCTCGCCAAGGCCAAAGAACCCGCCGTGGGCCTCTGGCGCCGCTGCGCTATCCGTCCCGTCGCCCGCATAGACTTTCTTGGCAAGATTGAACGCAGCCCAGGCTTTGGGCCAGCCGGCATAGAAGGCCACGTGCGTGATGGCGCTCGCCATCTCCTTTTGACCTACGCCGTGCTTGCGTGCGTTGGCGATGTGGTAGGCGAGCGAGCTGTCTGTGATGCCCTGCGCCACGAGGGCCACCACGGTGATGAGGCTTCGCGTCTTAAGGTCGAGGTCGGTGTTGTTCCAGTTCTCGCTAAAGAGCACATCGTCGTTAAAATGCGCGAAATCGGGGGCGAACTTGCCCAAGACATCGCGGCCTGCGGTCTGTTTAATGGTCATGGAGATTCCTTTCTAACCAGAGATAATCGAGCGGAATTTGGGCGTTACGAGCGGTTACGCTCGACAAATTGCTTGAGTTCGGCATCGCTTGCTCCATTGAGTATCGCGCCCGGGACAATTGTGGCGCCGGGTGCACTGGCCTCAAGAACCTTTGCGGTCTTGCCCATGCCGCTGCCACCGGAGGTCGCAAAGAGGACAATTTTCTTGCCGCCAAAACTCTGGGATTCCAGGAACGTTTTGATAATCGCCGGTGCAACATACCACCAGATAGGGAAGCCAAGGTAGATGGTGCTGTATTCATCGAGCTCCAAAGGCTTCGAGGCGATGGCGGGGCGGCAGGTGGGGTCGTTGGTCTCAAGCGTGCTGCGGCTGTTCTTATCGTTCCAGTTGAGATCGGCGGCTGTGTAGGGCTTGGCGGGCTCAATCTCAAATAGGCCAGCGTCGGCTGTTTTCGCAAGGCGCTCGGCGATGTTTTTTGTCACACCGCTGGCACTGAAATAGGCTACAAGGGTCTTTGACATGGCTACTCCTTTATTTGATGGGTTTCTTGCAGCGTATAGATGAGGTAGTCGAGGGTCTCGAGTCTTTTTTGTTCGGCGTGGACACGTTCGAGCAGCTCGCGGCGGTACGTCTTGAGGCGACAGATGCGGGCGCACGCGCTTGGCAGTCCCGAGAGCTCGTCGATAAACGCATCGCAGCACCCGGCGTCGCGCAGGTTCGCGATAGTCTTTTCGTCCATTGTGCGGTTTGGTGTCCTCCTTGTTCTTGATGGGATGGCTATAGCGTACGTTGATGCGCCGATGATGTATATTGCTTATATCGACTAGCTGGACATACGAGAATCGAATGGCTAGTCGAAGGACGGCTTTAGCTGGATTGGGGGCGCCGTGGAGCTGCGAACGCTGCGCTACTTTTTGGCGGTGGCGCGCGAGGAAAACATGACCGAGGCGGCAAACGTGCTGCATGTGACACAGCCCACATTGTCGCGCCAGATCGCCGACTTGGAGCGCGAGCTGGGTGTCGAGCTGTTTGAGCGCACCAATCGGTCGTGCGTGCTTACAAGCGACGGCATGCGCCTGCGCCAGCGTGCCGAGGAGATTGTCTCGCTGGTGGAGCAGACCGAGTCGGAATTGGCAGATCGGGAGCTTGGCATTGCGGGCAATATCCGCATTGGCGCTGGCGAGACCCAGTCGATGCGGCTGGTGCTCGGCACTTTTGCGGAGCTGCGTCGTGACCATCCCGGCGTGACGATTGAGCTTTACACCGGTAATGCCGACGCGGTGGAGGAACGCTTGGAGCGTGGTCTGCTCGACTTTGCCCTGCTGTTGGAGCCCGTTAACGTCGAGAAATACGAGTGGATCCGTATGCCCGGAGTGGATCGAGCCGGCGTGGTCGTTGCGGCGAGCGGTCCCTGGGGCGACTTGGACGTGCTGACGCCTGCGGACGTTGCGAAGATGCCGTTGCTGCTGAGTTCGCGCACGTCGAATCGGGCGCTGGATTTGGCGGCGTGGGCAGGCGGTGCTCTTACCATCGATGACCTCAACGTTGTGGGGCATTTCGACTTGATCGGCAACGCATCGCATCTGGTGCGCTCGGGTACTGCGTGCGCCGTTGGCATTGGCAGTCTGCTGCAGGTGGACGAAAGCAGCGACCTTCGATTTATCCCATTTGAGCCGCCGCTTACCATCGCCTCGTTTTTGGTGTGGAAAAAATATCGCCTGCGCTCCCGCGCCTGCGAAGAGTTCCTGAACCGTTTGAATGGAATGCGACAAAGGGACAGTCCCTTTGTCACATTCGTTGATATGAGAGAAGAGTAGATGATCCTATCGCTGGCCCCCATGGAGGGAATTACCGGGCATGTGTTCCGTCGCGTGCATGCGGAGTGCTTTGGCGCGCTCGACTGCTACTACACGCCGTTTTTGCCGCCGCCGCGGGTGGGCAACCGCTTTGGCGGCAAGGCGTATAAGGAAGTCGATCCGGCCAACAACCAGGGGCTCAACGTCGTCCCCCAGCTTATGTCCAAGAATGCGGACGAGTTTGTGTGGGCGGCGCAGGTGCTCGCCGACATGGGTTACCGCGAGGTCAACCTTAACCTGGGCTGCCCTTCTGGGACAGTTGTTGCCAAGGGCAAGGGCTCGGGCTTCTTGCGTAACTTGGATGAGCTCGAGGTGTTCTTGAGCGATGTGTGTGAACGCTCACCGCTGCCGGTGTCCGTTAAGACCAGGCTGGGGCTCGAGGGTGACGGTGAATACGAGCGCGTGCTCGACCTTTACTGCCGCATGCCACTGGCCGAGCTAATCGTGCATCCGAGAGTGCAAAAGGATCGTTACACGGGCTCGCCGCGCAAAGAGTTTTATGGCGAGACGCTCGCGCGTGCGCCGTTCCCGGTGGCCTATAACGGCGACATCTTTGATCTTGAGGACATGGACGCGCTGGTGGAGGCCTATCCCGGCACGCGCCATGTGATGCTGGGGCGCGGCTTGCTCGCGAACCCTGCGCTGACCCGCATGGTCAAGGGCGGTCCTGCCGCCACCGCTGCCGAGCTGCAACGTTTTCACGACACGTTGTTCGCGGCCTATGCAGAAGAGATTGGCGGCAACGCGGTCTTTCGCATGAAGGAGTGGTGGTTCTACGCCAAGTGCGCTTTCGCCGATCCCGCCACCGTCCATAAGCTTGTACGCAAGACCAAAAAGGTCGACGAATATCGAGCCGCCGTCGACCGTGTCTTCCGCGAGCAACCGCTCGCGCCCACAGCCCGCTTCCACGGCTAGCTAGTCGTTGGGGACGTTCTTTAACGACTAGTCATTTAAGAACGTCCCCAATGACTACCCAAAAGTTGTACGTCAGCATCCAAAGATGTCGAAAAATGTCGTTTTTGGATGCTGAGGTACATGTTTGAAGACGGTATTGTCTCCGCTATCTGACGGCTTGAACGGCAAGTGCTTCTATTACGCGCTCGGCGCCGGCGTCGATCAGAATGCTGCGATTGGCGATTTCTGCCGGAGCGACTGCTTCGCCAAGGTTAACGCACGCGTACGTGGCGCGCTCGTTTTTGGCCGTCATCTGCCAAAACGGGTACTTGATGATGACGGGCGTGTTGCCGCCTACGCCAAGCTCCAAGAACAGAACTCGCATATTGCTGTGGCGGCGCAGGAAATCCTGGTAGCGATCGGCGGCAGCGTACCAACCCTTGTCCTGGACAAACGTATCGTCGGCGCGCAGATTCATCGTAAGCGGGGCCCCACAGTGAGGGCAATGGGGCACAAGCGCAGACGGAATGCGCAGGTCCTGTTGGGTGGCGACCATATGGCGCACGAGCTCTTCGTTGTCCCATGTCTCCTGGCAGCAGGGTTTGCTGCACTGGAACAGGCCGTAGTCTCCCTGCGTGTAGAAGAGCCGCTGCTTGTCAAAGCCCGCACGCTGGAAACAATGGTCCACATTCGTAGTCAGCACAAAGTAGTCACGGTCATGCACTATGCCCAAGAGCTGTTCGTAGAGCGGCGTCGGTACGGGATCGTATCGGTTGCACATAATGTAGCGGCTCCAAAACGCCCAGTACTCCTCGAGCGAATCATAGGGATAGAAGCCGCCGGAATACATATCGGTAAAACCGTAGCGTGCGGCGAAGTCGCCAAAGAGCTTCTTGAAACGCTCGCCCGAATAGGTGTAACCGGCGGCGGTCGAGAGTCCTGCTCCGGCACCGATTACCACGGTGTCAGATGTATCGAGTGCAGCTCGGAGCTTATCGATCTGTTTGGAGAAGGCTGCGGTAGATTGCCTCGTCAGACGCGAGAAAAACATTGAAGATCACCTTAAGGTTAGGGTCGTTATGGTCTAGATGATGGCGAACGGCATCGATGGCCACGCGCGCGGCAGCTTCTTGGGGATAGCCAAACACGCCTGTCGAGATGCAGCAGAATGCAAGCGTGCCGAGTCCTCGGCGCGTCGCTTCTTCCAAGCAGCTGGTGTAGCAGCGGCGTAGTAGCAATTCCTCGCGAGGGCCAGGCTTATGGCTGGGCACGATGGGGCCGACGGTGTGGAAGACGTAGCTGCTGGGCAGGTTGAACGCCGGCGTGACCTTGACGCGCGCCGTTGGTTCCTCGTGCCCCTGCTCGTCCATGAGATTGGCGCACGCCAAGCGTAACTGCATACCGGCGTAGGTGTGGATGGCGTTGTCGATGCAACGATGCCCCGGCACAAAGCACCCGAGCATCTGACTGTTGGCGGAATTGACGATGGCGTCGGCCTTAAGCAGCGTAATGTCGCCGCGCCAGATGGCAACGCGATTGCAGTAGGGGAGCGTGCCGGCGTTGGTCGCCCCGCCGCGTTCAAGAAGGCGTTGCTGCAAGTAGGCGTCTTGTATGTCGGGCGTTTCGGCCGCAAGCGCCTCGGGCGGACGTACGTTCATAAGGGATCGAAGCAAATCGCGCTGTTCGCTGGCGTTGGCAGGGATGGGAATGCGCTGCCCATCCGAGCGCTCGGCAAGGAGCGCCTTAATAAGCCAAACGCGGCGTTCGGCCTGATTCATGACCTTCCTCCTGTTCGATTGAGCCGGTTTCATTCGACAGTAGTGTGCCGCCTGGCGTGTATCTGAAAAAGAAGGCACAAAAAGGTAAGCACCGTGGAGCTTTGTGCCCCACGGCGCTCAATGTGCAAAAGTATGTGGCTGTTAGGAGTTTCGCACGAGCTGCTGATAGTCGGTGCCCCATTCCACCAGGGAATCGATGATGGGCATAAGGCTGTGACCCAGCTCGCTGAGTGCGTATTCGGTGCGGATGGGTGTCTCGGGGATGACGGTGCGCGTGATGAGGCCCGCGGCATCCATTTCCTTAAGGTTGGACGAGAGCACCTTTTGGCTAATGCCGGGAATAGCGCGGTGCAGCGCGTTGAAGCCCATGGGGTGGTTGATGAGCTGCTGAATGATATAGATCTTCCACTTGTTGCCAAAGAGCTGAAAACACGTGGCAACAGGGCAGGGAGGTAGTTCTTCTTTGGTAAGCACGGAGACTCCTCAATCGTGCGGACAGCTTTCATTATTGCAGCCGCTGTCGCTTGTGGCTACTACTTACCTTTTGGTAACTGGCTAATAGATTGGTGCCTTCTTTTGGTCGTTGCGCGCTTTTTGCATGATGCATATAGACGCAACGAGCGTCAAAAACTGGATGGCTTCGCCCAGCCATCTTCGACCGAAAGGAAATGCCATGTCCGAGAATCTCGAGAACGTCGCCGCTTTCGCCTCCTGCGGTACCACCGATCCTGCGCCTGCCTGCGGCTCCGCCGACCCCAAGACCGCACCTGCTTGCGGTACTGCTTGCGGCTCTGCTGACCCGGCTGCCGCTCCTGCCTGCGGCTCCGCCGACCCCAAGACCGCTCCGGCCTGTGGCACCGCTTGCGGCGCTGCGGACGCTCAGTAAGCAATCGCTAGGAAGGGACTCGTAATGGATGCTCAGACTTGCCTCAAAAAGATGCAGCTTGCCGGGACGCTCTCCCTGGCAACCGTGGACGAGAGTGGTGCGCCGCAAATTCGCTGCGTAAGCGCCGTCCATTACGAGCCCCGTGCTATCTACTTTCTCACGGCACGTGGCAAGGAGATGGCCTGTCAGCTTATGGCCGATGGACGTGTCCAAACGCTCGTTCACACGCGGTTTAACGAGATGATCCGCATGTCCGGCGTTGCCACTCCTGTCTCGGAGTCCGAGCAAGTTCACTGGCGCGACGTGATTTACGCCGAGCAGCCGTATCTTGCCAACGTGTATCCCGGTGATACGCGCGAGATCAACATCATCTTTAAGGTTGAGAACATAGTACTCGACTACTTTAACCTGGGAATTCATCCCATCGAGCGCGCGGTCTTTACCTTAGACGAGGGCACGGCGTCTGTGCCCGTCAAGGGATTCTGCATCGATGCCGATGCGTGCATCGGTTGCGGCACCTGCCTTGAGCACTGCCCGCAGAAGTGCATCGAGCCGGGAGACGCCTATCGCATAGAGCCCGAGCACTGCCTGCATTGCGGCGCCTGTGCCGAGAATTGCCCCGTCGGCGCCGTTTCGCGTCTGTAGCCCAAATACCGTCATCAGTTTTAACATCGACCAAGGGAGTCCCACGATGCAAAAGCCTGCGTTTGCCTTCCAGTGGCACATTACGGATGAATGCGACCAGCGTTGCAAACATTGCTATATCTTTGCCAACGGTGCCTGCGCCGGTTTCAAGCGCATGCCGTGGGAACAGATGGTCCAAGTCGTCGATCAGGCCCAGGCGCTCTGCGAGCGCATCGGTCGTCAGCCGTACATTTACGTTACAGGCGGTGACCCCATTCTTCATCCCGATTTTTGGCGCCTTGCCGAGCTCCTGCACGAACGCGGTTTTATGTGGTGCGTGATGGGCAATCCGTTCCATCTGACCGACGAGGTCTGCGCTCGCATGAAAGAGCTGGGTTGTCGTAAATACCAGCTCTCGCTCGATGGACTCGAGGCGACGCACGACTACTTCCGTAAACCCGGCTCGTTTGCCGAGACCTTGCGCGCCATCGGTTGCCTTAAGCGCACCGGCATCTGGGTCGCCGTCATGAATACAGTATCGAGCATGAATGCTGCCGAGCTGCCGCAGCTCATCGATCTGGTGGCAAGCCTCGAGGTCGATGTGTTCGCCTTTGGACGGTACTGCCCCACGTCGGGTCAAAAGCGTGACGAGTTTCATCTGGAGCCGCTGGAGTATCGCGATGTATTGCTGGCCGCACAAGAGCGCATGGAGTTCCATCGGGCGGCGGGCTGCAAGACGTTCTTCCAGCTCAAGGACCACCTGTGGACGCTGCTTTTGTGGGAACAGGGTAAGTTCACCATTCCTGAGGATGCCAAGCCCGGCATGATCTATGACGGCTGCCACTGCGGTACGGGCCATATGACGGTGCTGCCTACGGGCGATGTCTATGCGTGTCGTCGCATGGAGAGTAAGGTGGGTAACGTTGCCGAGAATTCGCTGGAGGAGCTCTTCTTCTCTCCACAAATGGAAGCCAAGCGCGATTTTAAGAAGTTCAAGAAATGCTCTAAGTGTGAGCTCTTCGGTTGGTGCCGTGGGTGTCCTGCGGTGACGTACGGCTACACGGGTGATATGTACGATGCCGATCCCCAGTGCTGGAAAGAGATTGAGGAGTAGGATTGCTATGGATACGCTTTAGTTAATCAAAACGAGGCGTTCGATCCGGAAGTACGTGGACAAACAGGTGCCTCGCGAGGATGTCGAGAAGGTGCTTGAGGCGGGGATTTATGCCGCCAACGCCGGTGGCGGACAGCGCAGCATGGTGGTTGCCGTGCGCAACGCTGAGCTTGCTGCGCGCATCGGCCGCATGAACATGGCGGGCTTTAGTCGCACCGGCCTGGTGGGTAACTACGTGAGTCGCGATCAGCCGAGCGTCATCGACAACCCGGCGATTAAAAATGGCTTTTACGATGCGCCGACCGTGTTTTGTATCTTTTGCCAGGAGCGTTTTTTGTTTAGTGTTGCCGATGCCTTTGCCATTGCGCAGAACATGACGCTCGAGGCCCATGCGTTGGGACTTGGAAGCTGCATCGTCAGCCGCGCCGAGAAAACCTTTGCCTCGGAAGAAGGCCAGGAGCTGCTTAAATCTTGGGGCGTGCCGGAGGGCTATATCTGCCGAGCGTTCGTAACGCTCGGATACTGCGATGGCCCCTATCCTGCCGCCAAACCGCGCCGCGACGGTCGCTCGCTTATCGTCGAGTAGCCATCGGGGACGTTCTTTAACGACTAGTCATTTAGGAACACCCAACGACTACCTACAAAAAGCTGTACGCCAGCATCCAAAGATGTCGAAAAATGTCGACTTTGGATGCTGGCGTACATGTTTTGGGCTGGCGGGGGAGCGGGTTCTAGGCAATCATTGCATCGAGTGTAATGAGCTCCCTGAGTCGCTCCGTGCGTGTTTGCCCATGACGCTTTGCCTTTTCGTCAAACGCCTCAAGAATCGATTCGCCCACACGTGCCGATAAAACGACGCTCGGCTCATCAGAGATCGGCGGTCTTCCCAACTTGATGGTGCGACCTTTTGGCCACTCATCTTTTTCGTAGGCTTCTGCGGCTTTCTCCAACTCTCCAGGGGCAAATCCCATCATTTTTTCGAGCTGCTCAGCATTCATAGCGCCTCCTATCGATCGATCCCGATTTCTTTGAGCACCTTGCGCGTGGGAGGAACAAGGGCGTGGAAAATGATGTAGCCATCTTGTTCGGAGCAATACCGAGCGATGAGCTCCATGAGGCGGTTTCTTCCATCAAGTCCAACAAGAACGTAATCAATACCCCCATTTTCAAGGTCACGCCTGAACCATACGAAAGCGGAGTTCCAGGCGCATGTAATATCCGTCTCTGTCAGCCCGTGTTTGAGGGCATGGGGATGGATTGCGATGAGCTCCATAAGGGCCTCTCTTTTTGTATACAGTTTTGTAGACAAAAATGCAAGCAGCTAATGTAACTAAGCAGCTTGTTTTGACTGGGCAGTTTGACTTGAAATAGAGATTGCGGGCTTCATCGCTTCTTCGCTTTTCAGTTCGGTATGCGAGCGTCCGTTGAACTCCCAGAGGGGAGCATCCTCATAGATCCTCGAGAGGAGTTTAGAAACTTTGGCAGTTTTCTCACATTCGTAAAACTCGGGTCGCACGACAATCAGCAAGAAAGCGGCGTCATCGGCTATTTGCTGTGCCGTCGGCATGCCGTTGAGTCCAACAGAACGCATTAGTTTTGTCATGATAAAGTCGAACTCGTCTTCTCTTGCGTGAAGTTCGGCCGCTTTGAGCTTGGGGTCCTTCAAGACATATTGCTTGAGATGCTCAGCGGACCGAATGTTCTTTATGGAGCCGTTGATGACTTCCTCATAGCGGAGTTCTTTTATTGGAAGACGCTCATGTCCAGCGAATATTGCTGCCATCCTAATGCCAACGCGTCGTTCGCGCAGCGCGCGCATCTCGTCAGTGTATTCGCTATGCCGTTCGTATTTACGATAAGAGTAGCCGTAGTCATCGTAGCAATAGGGAGCTTCGTCGACAGCGTTATCGAGTTCGGGCGCTATGAGGTAGAGCGTCCCATCCTTGGACATGATGCACGGGTTGTCAATTTGCCCCGATTCATTCCTGATTTGCCAAATAGTTTCATTCATCTCAAATATCGATACCGGATTGGGGGCGTAGGAGTTGTAGAGCTCAATTAGCTTATCGAGTGAGATGATCCCGCAAGCATCTGTGTAGGCGCGGGCAAAGCGCCATACTTCTTGATTCGGTTCAAGCTTACGACGCTCCCAGGCGTCCAAAACATCCTGCGGACTCCGATAGTGGGCATGGCGATCAATGCGCGATGAACTCCAATGGTTATCTGCGGCAACGTTCATTAGGTCTAGGCGTAGATCTTTGTTTGCGATGCGAGCAAGCGACTGATAGTGGTCCAGGTCAAGCTCCGGTCGAAAAGGCATGTCTTTTGGAACGATTCTCGCGAGCTTTATGCAGCGCTTGAGATAAGTCGGACCCAAGCTTGGGCTAAAGTGCTGTTTGAGGTGGCAGGCGATGGGCGAGAGCAAGCCGTTGAGATTGGAGATGGGATATCCGGCAATCTCTTGTTCAAGACGGCGTCCAATGAGCAGTGCTCCTTCCGAAGAGGTCTCATGATTAATGTCCTTCTGCCCGAGGCACTTGGCCTCGACGATCTTACTGACATCTGAGCAAGCGCTCGAGATGGTGTCGGGCGAAAGGGTTGGAATCTTTTTAGCCATAATGATGCACTCCTGTGAACTCACGGATAACGGAAACGTTTGGTTGTGAGTGCCGTTCTTTGATGGCGACGGCGAACAGGAGCGCAGCCTGTCTGAGGTGGACGAGTGCGGTAACCACTGATCTTGCTTACCGAGCCCGCTCCGGCGTGTCATTGGGGACCTCCGCGGGAGCTCACGATCATCCTCATGCCTCGAAGTGAGTATAGCATAAAAACCAAACGCATGTTCGATATATTTCGAGAAAGTGAATCCAGTTAGTCAACCCAGTTAGTCATCGGGGACGTTCTTTAACGACCAGTCATTTAGGAACACCCAACGACTACCTACAAAAAGCTGTACACCAGCATCCAAAGATGTCGAAAAATGTCGACTTTGGATGCTGGTGTACATGTTTGGGTCGTATGGGTTGGGACGAGCCGATCGCAATGCGCGTGCTAGAGCAGATTCTCCTGCGCCCATGCGATGATGTCGCTCGACTCGTAAAGCGGCTTGCCGTCGATGAACAGGCAGGGAACTTGGCGCTTTCCGCCGACGGCGATGAGTGTCTGTTCGGCTTCGGCATCGGTCGAGATATTCCGCTCGGGGATGGTCACGCCGTTATCCGTCAGGAAGCGCTTCACCTTAATGCAATACGGGCATCCGGTCATAACGTACAGCACGAGTTCGTGATTTGTAGCCATAGGTCTCCAATCGGTTGGTGCTTTGATTGAGATACCCAAAGCCGCTGCAATCTAAGCGCGAGCCAACGACGACTCGATAGCCTGAACCAGAAACGCCGTGGCTCCGGTGCCGCATGGCTTGTCGTAGTAGTCTACAAAGCGCTGGTCGGCGAGGTAGCCGTGGGCGAGCCCCAGATATGCCTCGTCTTGGGGCTCGCTGCCCCAGTTGAGAGCAATCCAGCGGCGATGCATTGCGACAAGCTTGCGAGCCTCGCCGCCTTCCGGTTCGCCATCGCCCATGGTAATCGAGAGCTGGCCCAAAATGGCGCGTTCAAGCTCCTTCATGTCGTTCCATGTCTGAGGGTCCATGTCCAGCAGCGCTTCGTTTGCCGCATCGACGGCTTCATCACCATAACGCGTCCGGGCCTCGATGCCGTAGCGCTCCTCGTTTTCCCGCACGGTGCGCCAGCGCTCCAGCTGCGGCAGGACGGCGCCCATGAGCGAGACGGCTTCGTCGAGTGACATGCCGGTGTTTTGTGCCAGGCGCGGGGCACAATCCTCGATCATTGCCTCCATGGTGGTCTCGTAGGTGTATTTGCCGTGGTCATAGCACCACTTGCAGTAATGGTCGGTCGTGGCGCCTGTGGCATCGGTGCCGCAGTCATCGGGCGTGAGCAGCATGCCGCAGCTCTCGCAGTAGTGCTCGGGCATTTCGAGCAGGTGAGACAGCGGCTCTCCGGTTACGGCGGCGATGAGCTTCATCATGTCGATGCCTGGCGTGACTTCGCCGCGCTCCCAGCGGCTGACGGCTTGGCGCGTTACGTAGAGCTTGGCGGCGAGCTGCTCTTGGGTGAGATTGTTGGCGCGACGGACGGCGATGAGTTTTTCTGCAAAGGCCATGACGGCTCCTCCCTGCTGGCTGATGGCTTAAGCATACGCGGCGGCTAGTGCCCTTCCAAGCAACCGTTGGTTGCATAATCGGCGGCCGCAGTAGGGAATTGCGCACAGCGCCTCGCGCACCCATGCCGTACAATGACCGGCATGGAACCTATCGCACACATACATACCGATCTGCCACAGAAGTTTGGCATTCCGCGCAACAGCTTTTTGGCACCCCATCTTGAGGGACGCATTGTCTTTGAGTCGGAGTTTGCCTCTAACGCCGCGGTTGCAGGGCTCGAGTCCTTCTCGCACTTGTGGCTGCTTTGGCGCTTTGAAAACGGAACGCCGGGCGGCACGGCAGAGGATATTGCTGCCGACGCCAAAACACAGGACAAAACTGGCACCAATGCCAAGTGGTCAAAGACCGTACGTCCGCCACGTCTGGGCGGTGCCGAGCGCGTGGGCGTGTTTGCCACGCGTAGCCCGTTTCGCCCCAATTCCATCGGCCTTACCTGCGTAAAGCTCGACCGCGTTGATCTTACCGTTGACGGTCCCATCATCCACGTGCTGGGAGCCGACCTGCGCGACGGTACGCCCATCTACGACATCAAGCCCTATATTCCGTTTGCGGACTGCCATCCGGACGCAACGGGCGGCTGGATCGAGGACAACCCGTGGCAAGAGCTCGACGTTGAGTTTCCACAAGCGCTGCAAGACAAGGTCCCGTCCACAAAGTTGCCCGGCTTAATCGAGGTCCTTCGCCAGGATCCACGCCGTGCCGGCAGCAAACACGAGCCCGATCGTGTCTACCACTTGGCATACGCCGGGCTCGATATATCGTTTACGGTCGATGGGCCGCAGCTTACCGTGACGGATGTCGATGACGCGCAAGGCTAGCCTCCGCGGCGCTTACACTCAGGTCAAACTTAGCATTAAAACTCATGCCAAAGCCGTCCGTCCTGGTGGACAATAACGCCTACCGAATCATTCCGCTCTGCACGGGGGTTCAGCATGAAATACGACTTCACTTCAATCATCGACCGCCACGGCATGGACTCCATCGCCGTTGACTCTTGGGGTGAGATCCCCGGTATGGCTCCGAACGCACCCGACGAGGGCTTCGACCGCATTCCCATGTGGGTGGCGGACATGAACTTCGCCACGGTGCCTACAGTCCAGGAGCACATCATTCAGCGCGCCCAGCACCCCATGTTTGGTTACTTCAATCCGCGTTCCGGGTACTTCGACCGCATCATCGAATGGCAGAGCCGCCGTAATGGCGTCGAGGGCCTGGCGCCTGAGCATATCGGCTACGAAAACGGCGTGCTGGGCGGTGTCGTGTCGACGCTGCGCGCGTATGTCCAGCCGGGCGATGCGGTGTTGGTCCACAGCCCCACCTACATCGGCTTCACCAAGTCCATCGAGGCCGCGGGCTATCGCATTGTCCACAGCCCGCTTCAGCTCGACGACCAGAGCGTGTGGCGCATGGACTTTGAGGATATGGAGCGCAAACTCGCCCAAAACCACATCCATGCCGCAGTGTTCTGCTCGCCGCACAATCCCTGCGGCCGCGTATGGGATCGCGACGAGATCGAGCACGCCATGCACATTTATCGCGAGCACGATTGCGTGGTGATCTCGGACGAGATTTGGTCCGATATCATTCTGCCGGGACACAAGCACATCCCGAAGCAGTCGGTGAGCGAGGATGCCCGCATGCGCACGGTTGCTCTCTATGCGCCGAGCAAGACGTT
Source organism: uncultured Collinsella sp. (assembly GCA_905199225.1). Lineage (GTDB taxonomy): Bacteria > Actinomycetota > Coriobacteriia > Coriobacteriales > Coriobacteriaceae > Collinsella. The sequence continues at coordinate 34,551 of CAJKFS010000004.1, forward strand.
TAACCTGGCGGGCCTGGTCGGCAGCTACCACATCATCTATAACGAGACGCTGCGCGACCGCGTGTGCGCCGTGTCCAACAAGACTCACTACAACGAGATGAATGTCCTCTCCATGTATGCGCTTATCGGCGCCTACCGGCCGCAGGGCTACGAGTGGGTGGACGAGCTTAACCAGGTGCTTGCCGGCAATATCGAGTACTTCTGCAATTACGTGGACGAGCATTTTGAGGGCGTGTCCTATTCGCGTCCGCAGGGCACCTACATGGTGTTTCTGGACTGCACCGAGTGGTGCCGCGAGCATGGCCGCGATATTCAGTGGCTTCTCGACGAGGGCGCCCGCGTGGGCGTTGGCTATCAGGACGGCCGCCCGTTCCATGGCCCCTGCCACATTCGCGTGAATCTGGCGCTGCCGCTTTCGCGCGTAAGGGAAGCGTGCGACCGCCTAGACCGCTACGTTTTTGGGGTATAGGGGTCGCACGATTCGGGTACTGCGGCTTGCGCCCGTGTCGTCAATGGGCATGGCCGCATAGAGCGCAGAGGGTTGCGAGCGCGTTTTCCACGTCTGCTACTTTTCTTGAATTTGCTTGCCGCAAAGGTGCTCAACCGTAATTTCATACAGTTGGACGCCCCTGATACTTTGCCTGATTTCCTCTTCGACCTCTTCGGCAGAAGGATAGTACTTGAGGGCAAACTGTCGGACTTTGTCTTCGACAAACGCCGGGTTATCGTTCACGAGGCGGCAGCGGCCAAAAACCACGGTGCTCTGAACATAGGGTGCCCAGTCGTCGTCTTTGTACCAATCGTTGCCATAGACGGTAAAGCAGACTTTGTCGCTGCGTTTGAGTGCATCGACCTTATGCCCCGCCTTGGCTCCATGAAAGTAAATTTTGTCGTGCTCGGGGTCAAAGTAGTAGTTAACGGGAATGGCGTAAGGATAGCCGTCGTCTCCGTTGACGGCAAAAACGCCGCGCTTGCAATTGACGAGCAGCTCTCGTGCCTCTTGATCGGTGATAGCACGCTTCTTTCTGCGAAGAGGTCTAAACATCGTGGGCTTCCTTTCTTTCCGCGTGTTGCGTGCACGACGGTGGGCGGTGTGTCTATATCAAGATACTAGTTCAGGCTGCGAGGCCGACGGGAACATCCTATTTGCCGCAGATTGAGCGCACTTTGCTTTGTCGTTGGAGGATTGTCCCTCACAACCCGTCGTTTAGAAGCGTTCTTGATGATTAGTTCCGTTTGCAGGGGAGGCGTGGGACAATACCGACCAAAAGCGATTGATTGTCCTGAAAAAAAGGGGGGGGGTCTCGATGAAAAAGCTGAAGACGCTGGCCGATGTGTTGCGTCAGGCTGGTTTCGTGCGTATCACGGGCCTATTTTTCGTCTTTTATCTATTGTGTTCGACGGCCGTTTGGCTGTCTGAGCCTACGACTCTCACGTTTGGCGACGGCCTTTGGTTTAGCTTTGAGACCGTCTCGACCATCGGCTTTGGCGATATCCCGGCCGAAACACCGGTCGCCCGCGCCATCACCGTCGTCCTGAGCGTTATCAGCATCTTCTACATCGCCATGCTCACGGGTGTGGCGGTGAACTACTGCAATACGATCATCAAGATGCGCCAAAAGGACACCATGGCTCGCTTTATGGACGATCTTGAACATTTGGAAGAGCTCGATCGCGATGAGCTCGCCGATCTGTCGCGCCGCGTGCGCGAATATCGTCGGCGTCAGCGTTAAAGCGGGCGCTGTGCGTTACGACGAGGGGGATTGCATATGAACATCACGGTATACCTGGGCGCGAGCGTCGGCAACGACCCGGCGTTTCTGCCTGCTGTGCAGGAGTTGGGCGACTGGATTGGCGCCAACGGACACGCGTTGGTATACGGCGGGTCCAAGTCGGGTCTGATGGGCGCGCTCGCCGATAGCGTCCTCGATGCCGGCGGGCGCGTGACGGGTGTTGAGCCGAGCTTCTTTATTGAGGCGGAGTTTCAGCACGACGGTATCGACGACCTCATCGTGACGAGTGATATGGCCGAGCGTAAGGCCAAGATGATCGAACTCGGTGACGCGTTTATTGCCTTTCCGGGCGGAACGGGCACACTCGAGGAGATCGCCGAGGTCATGTCTGCCGTGTCACTGGGACATCTGAGCACGCCGTGCATCCTGTATAACTTGGACGGTTATTACAACGACCTCAAAGCCCTGCTCGAACACATGATCGAAAAGGGATTGTCGAGTCCGCAACGCCAACAAGGCATCTACTTTGCCGACGATCTGCAAGAGATTGCATCGATTATCAGCGGTTAGACCTTGAGCTTGCCCCGTCGCAACTCCCAAAGGCGCCGTTTGCGGCGCAGATGGTTGACTCGTCTGGGTAACGCTCGCTCTACAATAAAACGTATCTTTGTCGACTTTGACCACGGGAGGTCCCGATGGGTAACCTTGCCAAACCTAAGAACCGCGCGCTGTTCCTCATCAGCGTAGCCGTGACCGGCGCGTTCGTAGGCGCTGCGGTCTGGCTGTTCTTTTTTGCGATGGAGCACGGCATCGACTATCTGTGGACCGAGATTCCGCACATGCTGGGCGCTGCCTCGCCTGAGCTTGCCAGCGGTCCGTTCGGTTTTCTGCCGTACCCGTTTTTCGTCTGCCTGCTGGGTGGTCTGCTCATTGGCCTGTATGAAAAGATGACGGGCACCAAGACCGATGACCTCAACCAGGTGATGGCTAAGGTCAAGCAAGACGGGCGTTACCCGTATGACAATCTGGGCAAGCTGTCGATCGCGGCGCTGCTGCCGCTGCTGTTTGGCGGAAGCATTGGACCCGAGGCCGGCCTGACCGGCGTTATCGCGGGCCTGTGCAGCTGGGTCGGCGACCGCATGCGCCGCTTTGGCGCCGAGTTTAGGGAGCTCACGCTGCTGGGCACCCAGGCTGCCCTGACGGCACTCTTTACCGCACCCGTCTTTGGCTTTGTGGCACCGCTTGCCGGTAGCGCTGACGGCCAGGGCGCCGATGGCGATGAGGACTCCGCGTCTGACGAGATCACCATCAAGCTGCCCAAGGCGCAAAAGACTGTGGTCTACGGCATCGCGATCGCTGGCGGTTTGGGCGCCTACCTGCTGCTCGGCCAGCTAGTGGGCGGTGGCATGGGCATGCCCAGGTTCGAGGCTGCCGAGGTGGGTAGCCTCGAGCTCGCGTGGCTTATCCCCCTATCGCTGATCGGCACGGTCTGCGGCTGGCTGTACTTTGTCTCCGAACACGCGAGCGAGGCACTGGTCCATGCCATTGGGGAGCGCCCTGTCGTTAAGGCCATGCTGGCCGGTCTGGTGCTTGCGGCTTGTGGCACGGTTTTGCCCTACACCATGTTTGCCGGCGAGACACAAGCCGATGTCCTCATGGAAACCTACCTAACCATCCCCGCCGGTGTGCTTATTGCGACCGGCCTGGTCAAGGCAATGCTGACTCCCGCCCTCATCAACATGGGCTGGCGCGGCGGCCATTTCTTCCCCGTGATCTTCTCGGGCGTAAGCCTGGGCTACGGCATTGCCATCCTCACCGGTGCCGATCCGGTCTTTTGCGTTGCCGTCTGCACCGCCTCGACGATGGGTGCCGTCATGCGTCAGCCCGTCATGGTCGTGGGCCTGCTGCTCATGTGCTTCCCGCTCAAGGGCATTGTCTGCATGATCATCGCCGCCGTCATCGCCGCCGGCATCCCGCTGCCCAAGCCGCTTCGCAAGTAGCGCGGCAGTGCACGGCCAATACAGGCACCCCAAGCCTGACGTAAGGATGTAATGGCTGCTGGTCTACCCCAAAACTCATGAAGAAAGAAGCCGCGCGAGGCCGTATGTCTACGGTCGCGCGCGGCTGTTGTTTAGAGCTTCCTCAACACGATTGCGATGGTGTTGAGGTATTCTAGCGCGCCGGCTTCAACGGCAGCGCGGTCGCCCGCTGCGTAATCGTTGTCGCAGGCGAGCCAGTCTGCCCATGCCTCGTTGGTGCAGAGCATGGGCTGCATCGAGATAATTTCGACGCCGGGGGTCGGTTCGATCATGGCGCGCCACCAGGCTATGTCGTGCATGTATTCGAGCTGCTCGGGTATCCAGGATTTGAGCAGGCAAGCGGGCAAATTGTCGTGGCAGTCGAGTGCCATGCCTGGGATGCTTAAGTAGAGCATCCCGCCTTGCTTTACGTAGGGGAGCAGACGCTCGCCCAGATAATGCGGGTCGCGCCCGTAGTAGTTGTACGAGTCGATGCTCACGACCGCGTCGAAATAGTCGTGCTCAAATGGCAGCCCCTGTGAGGCATCCGCCTTAACAGGGTGAATCAGGTCGCGCGAGATGCCGAGCGAATCGAAGAACGCGCGGTTTTCCTCGGGGTCGCTCCACAGGTCGACGGCGTAGGTGTCAAACCCGTATTCGCGTGCAAGCAGGGCGCTGGTGATGCCGGTGCCCGACCCAAGGTCGCAGACGCGGGCGCCGCGGGGGATGCTTGCATCGCAAAGGAGCTCTTCGCAGAGCTTGAGGGGGTTCGGCCCCATAATCTTAGAGCGCACGAGCGCTGCGTCGAAGCTGCTGGCTTTTGGGAAGGATTGAGATTCCTGGGATTGCATTGTTCTTTCCTATCAGGTGCAAATTGGCAGATGATGGAGGCGGAACGGCGCAACAAACCACGGCCGTTGGACGGCCGTTTTCATGGTTCTATGCGATTGACCGTTCCCTAAAGAACAATGACCAAAAAGACATCCCCTTGGATGATCGAGATTGGACCAAGGCCCGTGACGTCTCCATTGTAAAACGTCACGGGCGTGCTGGGGATATGCCATTTGTCATGTATTGGCAGGCGGTCGATTATGGCCGCGGGCGGGCCATAATCTGCGTGCCTACAGGTCGCGTGCTCGATAGACCTTGGTGCTGACAGCGCAGCTGATTGCAAATAGTGCGAATGCCAGAGCGGCAATTCCTGCACACAGACAGCCAAGGACGGCAGGATCGGGATTCGCTCCGGCAATCGACGTGAGCCAGTTGCTGATGGGGTTGGATGAGCTCAGCATTGCCATGGTGCTGAAACCGAGCACGGCAAACAGGCCGACGGACAGACGCAGTGCCTCCATGTGCCCAAATCGAAAAAACAGCGGCTGTGCCAAAAACACTATCATGAGGGAGATGAGCATCGATGCCGCCGAGGCGGTCGCGATTTCAAAGATCGTCTGGCCTGTCGAAGGGATGCCCATGTGATCGAAGAACGGAAGGGCGAGGATGTTCAGAAGCGTAGCTGCGCATGCCATGACGGCCGAGAAAGCAATAATGCACAGGTAGCGTGCGCAGATGATGTCTTTGCGCGAGAACGGCAGCGTTGCCCGATAGCGCTCCCATCCGTTTTGATTGTCGAAGCCGGCCAGCGAGTTCATGATTGTGATGGGCGACATGGCGCTAACGGCGATAGCGCCAGCGCTCATGCCGGAATCACCATCCGACGCGTTGGCAAGGGTCAGCAAGACGAATATAAGCAGGCCGATGCCGGCGATGCTCGGGAGAAACGAGCGCATGATGGCGGTCTCGGACATGAAGGCGCGTTTCATTTGGAGGCTCCTTTCAGCATGAGGTGTAGGTAGTCATCAATGGTTGCCCGATCGCAGGGAATCTCGGGAAAGGCCTCGAGCGTTTCGCGACGGTTGGGCACGAGCACGTCCACGCTGTAGGCGTGGCGGACGGCACGGGCGCCCTCGACGCAAGCCATAAGCTCAGCGGCTTGTGCCTGAGTGCAGTGGGCGATGCCGACACGGTCGGTAATGTCCTCGCGCGGCAGGTCAAAAACAATCGACCCGTTATCGATGCAGACGACGCGGTCGGCGGCGCGCTCAAGATCGGATGTAATGTGGCTCGAGAACAACACACCGTGTTGTCCATCGGCAACAAAGGCGAGCAGCTCCTCAAGCACTTCTTCGCGTGCCATGGGATCGAGACCCGCGGTGGCTTCGTCCAAAACGAGCAGCTTGGCATTATGGCTGAGTGCGCAGGCAAGCTGCAACTTCATGCCCATGCCGCGGGAGAGGTCTTTGACCTTTGCCTTGGGATCTAGGCCAAACCGGTCGATGAGGCTTTCGAACGTGTCATGGCTCCAGGTGGGGTACGCCGGGCTTACGAGTGCTTTAACTTCGGTCACCCTGAGTGTGGAAGGGAAGGGACACGTGTCCAGTACGAGGCCGACGCGGGTGCGCAGGCAGCGCTGCGTCTCGCCGGGCGCGTCGGCGCCGCAGTACTGCCCAAACAGGCACACCTCGCCGGCATCGATCTTTATGAGCCCGAGCGCGGCTCGAATCGTCGTTGTCTTGCCGGCACCGTTTGCGCCCACAAAGCCAACAATCTGGCCGGGCTCCACGGCGAGCGTGACGTCGTGCAGCGAAAAGCGGTCGCTTACGCGGCGTGAGACACCTTTGAGCTCTAACAAGTTTTGCATGGTATAGCCTTTCTTGCGGATGGTTACTGCATGGTTTCGGGGGCGACCAGGTCGAGCATTTCGTGCAGTTTATCGCGCGTGACGCCCACGGCTTCGGCTTGTTCTGCCGCCTGCATAAGCAGCTCTTCGATATGGCAGAGCTGGTTTTCGCGCAAGAGCTCTTGGTTGCCCTCGGCAACAAAACAGCCCTTGCCCTGCACGGTGCAGATAAAGCCGAGCTGTTCCAGGTCGGCGTAGGCGCGCTTGGTGGTGATGACGCTCACGCCCAGGTCGCTTGCGAGTGCACGGATGCTGGGGAGTTTGGCCCCCGCGGAGAGCGTTCCCGATAAGATTTGAGCTTTAACCTGCGAGGATATCTGCTCGTAGATGGGTTTGTCGCCCGAATTGGATAGGATGATGTCCACAGCGGCTCCTTAGCTGATGGGCTACACGTGTATATAACCGGTAAGCACAGTATATATACACTATGTACAGTTATGCAAGAGGAAATCTAGAACTGTTGCCCCTCCTCCATAAAGCTCGGCTGATGAATTTGTCCTGATAGGTGCCCGGTTGCAGCGTTTCACGGCTACAATAGGGCAGTTACATCGACGTAATGCATATAGAACGCAAGAAAGGATCCGCATGGCAAGCCTGTCGGATGAAATCTCGTCGCGCCGCACATTCGCGATCATCAGCCACCCGGACGCCGGTAAGACCACCCTTACCGAGAAGCTGCTGCTCTATACCGGCAGCATCCAGACCGCCGGCTCGGTCAAGGGCAAGAGCTCGGCTAAGCACGCCGTCTCGGACTGGATGGACATCGAGAAGGAGCGCGGTATTTCCGTTACCTCCTCGGTGCTGCAGTTCACCTACAACGGCGCCTGCGTCAACATTCTCGATACCCCCGGCCACCAGGACTTTTCGGAGGATACCTACCGTACCCTTATGGCCGCCGACGCTGCGGTCATGGTTATCGACGGCGCCAAGGGCGTCGAGGCCCAGACCAAAAAGCTCTTTAAGGTCTGCACACTGCGCCACATTCCCATCTTCACCTTTGTGAACAAGCTCGACCATGAGGCCCGCGATCCGTTTGAGCTCATGGAAGAGATCGAGAACGTCCTGGGTATCAATACGTACCCCATGAACTGGCCGATCGGTAGCGGTCGCAACTTCCGCGGCGTGTTCGATCGCCAGACCCGTCGCGTCATTGCCTTTGAGGGCGACGGCCACGCCAACGCCACCAAGAAGGTCGCCGAGGTCGAGGCCGAGCTGGGCGATCCTTCCATGGACGAGCTCATTGGCGAGGAGAATCACAAGAACCTGATGGACGACATCGAGCTGCTCGATGGTGCCGGCGACGAGCTCGACCTGGATGCCGTGGCTTGCGGCAAGCTGAGCCCGGCGTTCTTTGGCTCGGCGCTTACCAACTTTGGCGTGGAGCCCTTCCTCAAGGAGTTCCTGCGCCTAGCCCCGACGCCGCGCGCCTACACCGACACGCTCACCAGCGAGCCGGTCGATCCTTGCCGCGACGACTTTAGCGGCTTTGTGTTTAAGATTCAGGCCAACATGGACAAGAACCACCGTGACCGCATCGCCTTTGTGCGCATTTGCTCGGGCAAGTTCGAGCGCGGTATGGACGCCTTCCACGTGCAGGGCAACCGCAAGCTCAAGCTTGCCACGGGCACGTCGATGATGGCCGATGACCGCGCCATCGTGGACGAGGCGTACGCGGGCGATATCGTGGGCCTGTTCGATCCCGGTATCTTTAGCATCGGCGACACCGTGTGCTCCGGCAAGCATCACGTGCAGTACCCGCAGATCCCGACGTTCGCTCCCGAGATGTTCGCCCGCATCACGCAGGTCGACACGCTCAAGCGCAAGCAGTTCGTCAAGGGTATGGAGGAGCTTGCCCAAGAGGGTGCCATCCAGATCTTCCGCGAGCTGGGTGCCGGCATGGAGAGCGTCATCGTGGGCGTGGTCGGCGTGCTGCAGTTTGAGGTACTCGAGCGCCGCCTCAAGGCCGAGTACCGTGTTGAGGTTCGTCGCCAGCCGCTGCCCTATACGGACATTCGCTGGATCCAGAACGACCCCGACACCATCGATATCCCGGGCCTTTCGCTCACGCGCGACACGCTGCGCGTCGAGGACATGCGCGGCGGTAAGCTGCTGCTGTTCACGAGCCCGTGGAACGTGGATTGGGCAACTGACCACAACCCCGATCTTATCCTGTCGGAGTTTGGCAACGTAGCCTTTTAACGCACCAGTGCGGTGGCCCTGCGGGGCCGCCGCGCCGATTGCTTGCCTGATGCCGCGTGAGCGGCTATCATACCCACCGTCGTCTCAAGACCGGGGCGTCCGAGCAGTTCGGGTCCGATATCCTGCTCGTTAAACCTAAAACCAAAGGAGTACATAATGATCAAGAAGGTCATGGAGGACTACAAGGTCCTGTTGCGGAGCATTCCCGCGGCAACGGTTTCGCTGTTTTTCGTGAGCGTTATCATGATGAACCTGCTGGCCAACAAAGAGCTTATCAGCCTGCCGTATCTGGCGCTCGACTGCGGCTTTGTGGTGAGCTGGGTTTCGTTTTTGTGCCAGGACATGATCTGCAAGCGCTTTGGCGCCAAGGCATCCATCAAAATCTCTATCCTCGCGCTGCTGGTCAACCTGGCCGTGAGCCTGTGCTTTTGGGCATGCTCGCTCACGCCCGGCATGTGGGGCGCCTACTACGACACGGGCATGATCGAGGTCAACACTGCCCTTAACGCCACCATTGGCGGCACCTGGTACGTGGTGCTGGGCTCTTCGCTGGCAATGCTCGTTTCTGCTGTGGTTAATTCCACACTCAACCAGTCGCTCGGTCGTATGCTCAAAAAGAATAATTTTGCGAGCTTCGCCTTCCGCTCCTATGTGTCTACGGGTGTTGGCCAGTTTATCGACAACCTGGTCTTTGCCATTGTGGTGAGCCACACGTTCTTTGGTTGGACCTGGGTGCAGGTCCTTATGTGCTCGCTGACGGGTGCCATCGCCGAGCTGCTGTGTGAGGTCTTCCTAAGCCCCGTTGGCTACAAGGTCGTGCGCGGCTGGGAGCGCGAGAATGTGGGCTCCGAGTACCTCGAGCGCCACGCAACCGCCTAAGGAGCAAGTATGCGGGTTTTGATCACGGGTGCTTCGGGCGGTATCGGAGCCGCATGCGTGCAGCGCTTTTTGGACGAGGGCCACGAGGTCGTGGGCTTTGATCTGCTGCCGGCGGCGATCGAACACGAGCGCTACCGCCATCTGATTGTTGATGTCCGCGAGCCGGGCTCGTTTCCAGGCGACCTTGAGCCCCAGGTGATCGTGAACGTTGCCGGCACGCAGGACTCGGCCGATGACATTGCCGCCAACCTGTGTGGCACCATCAACGTGACCGAGCGCTACGCCTTTGTGGGGGAGGGGCTTGCCGCCAAGCCGGCGCCGGCTATCAAATCCGTGGTCAATGTGGGGTCGGCGAGTGGGCATACGGGATCGGAGTTTCCCGCCTATGCCGCCAGCAAAGGCGGCGTTATCGCCTACACCAAGAACCTTGCAAACCGCCTGGCACCGCAGGCCATCGCCAACAGTGTGGACCCGGGCGGCGTTATCACGCCGCTCAACCGTTGCGTGATGGAAGACGAACACCTGTGGAACCAGATTATGGAGCTCACGCCGCTTAAACGCTGGGCCACCGCCCAAGAGATCGCCGAGTGGATCTACTTTGTGGGCGTGACCAACCGGTTTATGACCGGACAGAGCCTGCTCATTGACGGTGGCGAGGCCGGCCGCACACAATTTATTTGGCCCGAATAGGAAACGCGCCCGATGGAAAGCCGTCGGGCGCGTTTTTGATGTATCGATTTTTAGCCGAGGCAAGTCCAGTTGGCGGGGGTCGAGCCGTGCTGTTCGAGTAGCCGATTGGCAGCGGAGAAGGGGCGCGACCCCATAAAAGCGGGGAGTTCTGCTGTGGCACGGTTGGCCGAAAGCGGCGAGGGGTGCGTGGAGGCCAGGCAGAACTTGTCGGTTGCCTTACCCGCGCCAGTTGCGGCGAGCTTACCTTCGACCATCTGCTGGGCAAAGCGGCCCCATGCCAAAAAGACTACCGGTTGGGGCAGCTGGCAGCAGCGTTCGATAACGTAGTCGGTGAGCGTGCTCCAGCCCAGCTTGGCGTGCGAGTTCGCGGCATGCTCGCGTACGGTGAGCGTAGTGTTGAGAAGCAGGACGCCCTGTTGTGCCCATGGCGTTAGATCTCCTGTGGCGGGAATGGGACAGTCCAGATCGGCATTGAGTTCCTTGTAGATGTTGCGCAGGCTTGGCGGCAACTTGGTTTGCGTCGTGGGGACCGAGAACGACAGCCCCATGGCCTGGTTGGGCCCGTGATAGGGGTCTTGACCCAAGATGACAACCTTGACCTGCTCGGCCGGCGTGTAGGCGAGGGCATTGAGGATGTCGTCTTGTGCCGGGTAGATGGTTTGCTCGGCACGCAAAAGGGCGATGCGCTCGAGCAGCTGGTTCGTAGTGTCACGTACCGGTTGCGGCGCATCGTCCAACCAAGTTGCTATGTTGCGGTCGCGAGTTGTGGTGTCCATGGGGCTCCTTTATGGCAGATGCTCTGTTGACATCTATTGTAAAGGCGTCCGGAGACCTTAGTGTCGTGGCTACAAAAGGTGAGGCGTTTACGAGGCCCGCTCGGGCGTTCCTGCCATGCGGGTATGGTCGTGAGTATGCGCATGAAGTCGCGGGAGCTGCACGGTTGCCACCATGACGCCGGTGAGGATGAGAGCGGCGCCAAAGAAGGCGATGGGGCTTAGGACCTCGCCGACCAGGAAGAAGGAGAAGACGGCAGAGCAGACCGGCTCGAGTGAGAAAGCGAAGCCGGTGGTCTCGGCGGGCACGTGGGGCTGCACGAGCGTCTGGGTGATAAAGCCGTAGGCAGAGCAGATGAGTGCGAGCGCGACGACAACGACGATCTCGTTAGGCGTGCCGGGAAGCGTGAAGCCGCCAAAGGTGAATGCGGCGATGCCAGAGAACAGGCCGCCAAAGCCCAGCTGCCAAACACCCAGAGCAAGCGGATTGACATCTTCGACAAAGCGCTTCGCCACAATGATATGGCCGGCATAGACAAAAGCGGAGAGCAGCATGATGATCGCGCCGGGATTCAGGCTGGTAAAGTCGGCGCCCGAGAGCAGCAGCATGCCGCAGGTGACGATGGCGGTGCCGACGAGCACTTTGCGTTCGGGGGCGCGGCGCAGCAGGGCGGCGTTGGCAAACGGCACGATCACGACCGTCAGGCTCTGCAAAAAGCCGGCAGTGGAGGCGGAGGTGAGGCTGGAGCCCAGGCACATGCAGGTGAGCTCGGTTGCCATAATGGCGCCGATGATGGCGGCGCGGACCATAAGGTCGCGGTTGATACGGAACGCGCGCTTGTGGAAGAGCAGCAGGCAGGCCACAAAGGCGATGATGCAGCGTAGCGCGACGATACTCGTGGCGTTCATGCTGTCCATGCCGATCTTCATGAGGGGATACGAAAAGCCCCATGCGACGGGAACGGAAAATGAGAGCGCGATTGCTTTTTTGCGATCCATGGGACTCCTTTTGTTACAGAACGGTTTCGCACAAATGATTCTGCTCCCAGATTTGGATGTAGTAAAGCGAATGTATCTTCAGTATGATTAAGAAATGCTAAAGCGGGTGCGAAAAGCCCTGGCAAAACGTTTTACGGCTACATCGATGTGGAGGCACGATGGCATCGCGGTATCAGATTGTATGTATGGTGGTCGATTGCGGCAGTCTGAAACGTGCGGCGGACGAGCTGGGCTATACGCAAAGTGCGGTGAGCCAGGCCGTCAAGGCGCTCGAGCGCGAGCTGGGTACCACGCTTATCGAGCGCGGTAAGCAGGGCGTTTCGCTTACGCGCGACGGTAAACAATATCTGCCGTACCTGCGCCAGATTGTGACTGCCGAGGCCGAGCTCGAGGGCAAACGCCAGGAGCTGCTGGGGCTTTCGTCGACCGATATTCGCATTGCGACGTTTACCAACGTGAGTCGAACCGTGTTGCCGCGCGTGATCCGCGACTTTGGTGCGCTGCACCCGGGCGTACGCTTCACCCTCAAGCAGGGCGATTACACGCGCAACGCCCAGTGGGTGCACGATGGCGTGGTTGATTTTTGTTTTACGGCACGCGGATTTACCGCTGGGCTCGAGAAGCGCGTCGTCTATCACGACGAGTTGGTGGCATTGTTGCCGGCCGCGCATCCGCTGACGGTAAAGGAAAAGGTGACACTCGCCGACCTGGCGTCTGAGCCGTTTGTGTTGCTGGATGAGGGCGAACAGAGTCTGGTGCTCGATGCATTCGCAACGCATGGGCTGTCGCCGCACGTGACGAGTGAGGTGACCGACGACTATACCATCATGGCGATGGTGGAGGAAGGTCTAGGCGTGAGTATGCTGTATCGCCGTACCGTTGAGGGCATGCGGGCCAATATTCGCGTACGTCCCATCGTGCACGCCCCCTCGCGTGACGTGGTGGCGGCTTGGCGCAGCTGGGACACCATGCCCATCGCCACAAGGCGCTTTATCGACTATATGAGCTCACATATTGTCAATTAATGACTGGCGTGGCGTTGAGTGCGGTGTTTAGCGGGCTGTCGCTTTGGCTTGGGTGGCACGATAGGTGCGTGCGGGGTGGCAGAGCAATACCGCCACGACCATAAAGAACGCCGTGGTGCCCAGGCTGATGGGGTAGACCATCATGATGTTCGCAAAGGTGCGGAAGTGCGGGAACACGCAAAACACCCAATAGAAGCGGATGCCGCAGACGCAGATCATGGTGATGAGGGCGGGCGTGAGCGAGATACCAAAGCCGCGCAGGTAGCCTGACATGTTTTCGTAGAACATGCTAAAGGCGTACGCAGGGAAGATCGAGCACACGCGGATATAGCCGATCGAGACGATGTTGGGATCGCTGTTGAACAGCGACAAGATCTCGCGCCCCAGGCCGACAATAACGATAATCGTGGTGAGTGCAACGATACCGCCTTCGACCAGGCAGACCTTGAGTGTTTTGGTGCAGCGGTCGATCTGGCGGGCACCGTGGTTTTGTCCCACAAAGGTGGTACAAGCCTGGCTAAAGCTGTTGAGCAGGTTGTAGCACACGTACTCCAGGCTCATGGCGGCGCTCGATGCCGCCATGACCTCGGTGCCCAGGCTGTTGATGGCAGACTGGATGATGATGTTGGCGACGGCAAAGACGGCGCTCTGGATGCCGGCGGGCAGACCGATCTTGACGATGCGCTTGAGGGCGACGGGGTCGATAGCCAGGTCGCGTGGGGTGACGCGGACGACGGAGTCGGTCTTGAGCAGGCGGATAAAGAGCGTAGCGGCACTGACGGTGTAGGCGATGGCGGTGGCGATGGCGACGCCCGCGACGCCCCAGTGGAGTACGGGGACAAAGATGAGGTCCAAGCCAATGTTGAGGACGGTGGACACGGCAAGCGCCTGCAGCGGCATGCGGGTGATGCCGACGGAGCGGAAGATGGCGGCCTCAAAGTTGTAAAGCAAAATCGAGGGCATGCTCAGTAAAAAGACGCGCAGGTAGAGCGAAGCGAGCGGCATGGTCTCGGCGGGAACGTTGAGCGCGGCGAGCATGGGCTCGGCAAAGATCTCGCCCAGCGCGATGACGACAAAGCCTACGAGCGCCATTAAAATCGAGGTATGGACGGCGCGTTTGACCATGTTTTGGTCGTAACGGCCGATAGCGTTGGCGATGACCACGTTGGAGCCAAGCGACATGCCAATAAACAGGTTGAGCATAAGACTGGTAAGCGGAACATTGGAGCCGACCGCCGCCATGGCGAGGGTTCCCTGGTCGCCCGAGAAGTTACCGATGATGACCGTGGCGATGAGGTTCGACAGCTGCTCCAAGATGCTCGTGGCGGCCACGGGGAAGGCGAACAGGGGAATATTGCGCCACAGCGAGCCGGTGGTCATGTCAATGTGCTTAGATGCGGTGTCAGCCATGCGCTCTCAATCTCTAACATGCGCTTCAATACTCATTTGCGCAGTCGATGATACTCCTAATTACCTAGTCATTGGGGACGTTCTTAAATGACTAGGCGGGGGAGGCGTGAGACAATGGTGGGCGTTGTGTTGTTCGCGCTAAGGAGTTGCCATGTTGTTGTGTCCCGTTTGCCATGAGCCGCTGGTGGATGACGAACGCGGTGCTGCATGCGCGGGCGGACACCGGTTTGACCGCGCTCGTGAGGGCTATCTATATCTACTGTGCTCGTCCAAGAGCGGTGACTCCATGGGCGATCCCAAGTCGCAGGCACGCAGCCGTCGTGACTTCCTGAATCGCGGTTACTATGCGCCGTTGCGCGATGCGATGGTCGAGCTCGTGCGCGAACGAGCTCAGCGGTGCGCGGCTACGTCGGACAAGCCGCTGGCCTTGCTCGATATTTGCTGCGGCGAGGGCTATTACACGAGTGCCATGGGCGCGGTGCCGGGTGTGGGCGCTTACGGCTTTGACCTGGGCAAAGAGATGGTGCGCCTGGCCGCCAAGCGCGGCGACGCGACCTACTTTGTGGCCAACATGAAGGATATCCCCGTGGCAGACGGCGCCTTCGATATGGTGACCGAGCTCTTTGCTCCCTTTAACGAGCGCGAGTTTGCCCGCGTGCTGGCGCCCGAGGGCTCGCTTTACACCGTGGTGCCAGGTGCCCGCCATCTCTTTGGGCTCAAGGAGGTGCTCTACGACACGCCGTACCTCAACGACGAAAAGCTTCCGAAGACGACAGAGCTTAAGCTGGTCGGCACGCAGCGGGTGTCCGCGAACATTACGCTGGCGACGCAGACCGACATCGAGGCGGTGTTCCAGATGACGCCGTACTACTACCGCACACGCCCTGCCGATAAAGAGCGTCTGACAAACCTCGAAACCCTCCAAACCGATATCGACTTCATCATTGCCGAGTACCGCCACTAACCTACCAAAAAGGGACAGGTTTATTTTGGTAGGTTTTATCTGGGTAAACGTAAAGGGCCGACCGCGTTGCTGCGCGATCGGCCCTTTTTATTGGCGTATATACCAGAGTCACTGAGCGATTGACAAGGATGCGGCTTAGCTCAAACGGTCCATGCCCTCTTTTTTGACGCGGTTGGCAAGTACAAAGTAGATAATGCTGACAATCAGGCCGGTAAAATCGGGGGTGCTTGAGCCGGTCCCACCCAAGAGGGGCAGGGAGAGAAGCAGGCTGATGACCGAACATGCTAGGCAGACGATGGACCAAATCCAGACAACGCCAGCCTTGGCGGGATTGTTTGCCGCGCGGATGCCAAAGACGGCGGTCACAATTTCGACGACGCCCAATACGATGACGACGATGCAAGAAACGATCATGGCACCCGTGATATCGCCTGCCGCGCTGCCCGCAAAGAGCGCTGTAGCACCCATGCCTGCGCTTAGAATGCCGACGACAAAGAAGAAGAACGATAGGATTTTGAGTAATTTACAGGCGTTGCTCATGGCTGGTCCTTTCGATACGAGTACGCCAACCTGGCGCACCCCATGTGCTGCACATATGGTGAAGCACATTGTAGTTCAACGCGGCGATGCATGCGCCTGAAAGCGCTTTGAGCCCACGCAGCCCAATCCGACCTTTCAAAAAGGAAAGCTGGACGTAAGCCAAATCGATGGCAGCTCATGTGCGGCGCTGAGATGATGAGGCCGTAACAAGGAGCTGTTCTTAAGGAGGAGCCATGATGTACGGAGCAGGGCAAGTGCGTGAGCCGCGGTCGTTGGGAAGGCGTATGAGTGATTCTGTGATTGCCGTCGTGTGCACGGGATTGATGGCGGTGCTTTGCATTGGGATGCTGTGGACCATGTCGCATGTGGGACAATAGCGGACGGTTGGGTGCTGGCATTAACGGCGCTCGCGTATTCGTTTTGCTTGTTAAGGAGTGCCCATGGGCGTCGTCGATCCCTTTTCTGTTGCTCGGGCCGCGGGGCTTGAGCTGACCGGGAAGTCCGAGGGCCTCACGCTCACCGACGGCACGATGGAGTTGCGTGCCGATTTTACTCGCATGCTGCCACGGCTCAAACAGGGCCGCCTGCAGCAAGAGCTGCTGGTAAAGGCTGCCCGCGCGAAAGGCGTCGAGCAACCATGGGCAATTGACGCCACGGCAGGCTTTGGCGAGGACTCGCTGTTGCTGGCGGCTGCGGGCTTTACCGTCGATCTCTATGAACAGGATTGCGTGATCGCGGCACTCCTCAAGGATGCCCTGGATCGCGCGGCAGATGATCCGGCACTTGCGACAGCTGTGGCCCGCATGCGCTTACATGCGGGCGAGGACAGCATTGCCGGCCTTCGCCATGTAGCTGAGCTGATCGGGCAGGGCGAGCTCGTGGCTCCCGACGTGGTGTATCTGGATCCCATGTTTCCCGAGCGCACCAAGAGCGCGGCGGTTAAAAAGAAGTTCCAACTCTTGCATCATCTGGAACAGCCGTGTGCCGATGAGGAGACGCTGGTCGAAGCAGCGTTTGCGGTGCACCCACGCAAGGTCGTTATCAAGCGGCCGGTGAAGGGGCCACTGCTTGCCGGCGTTAAGCCGAGCTATCATCTTGCGGGCAAGGCCGTTCGTTACGATGTTTTGGTGCCGCCGCGCCCGTAGGTTGCGTGCGATGGCTGGTGCTCCGTCAGCGCCGTGTCGATGCGGGGTCTATTTCCAAGGGTGCGACGTCAGGTGCCACCCGCCGCAGTATTCGCATTTGTAGCAGGCCAAACCGCGCCGCCCGCGGTTTTCGCAGTCGGCTATAACGGCCTCGGCCTCGGCGCGCGTGTCGTAACGGTTTTTGCGCTCGCACGACTTGTAGCGCCAGGCTTCATCGCGCTCGGCGTCCAGGGCGTCGCGGCGCTCGTCCTCGCGCGCAAACAAGTCGCTCATATCGCCGCCGGTGGCAGCGCCCAAAAACTCGCTTTTGGCCTTTGACCAAGCGGCTCGCTTTTTGCTCCCCATCTGCTTCGCGCCCCTCTCCAAACGCTGGTATCATTGCTCAATCAAAGTGATACCAATAAACGTGAGGTCGTCGCGTGATGATCAGAAAAACCCTTGATACCGACATTCCCACTGTCATGGCTATCTATGACGCCGCCCGCGCCTTTATGCGCGCGCATGGTAACGCCACGCAGTGGCCCGAGGGCACGCCTTCTGCCGAGCAGCTGACTGCCGATATCGCCGCCGGTGGTAGCTATGTGTGTGAAGTCGACGGTCGCGTGGTGGCGACGTTTGCCTTTTTATCGGGCCCGGACGAGTGCTATGACGTAATCGAGGATGGTCAATGGCGTAGCGATACTCCGTACGCCGTGTTGCACCGTGTGGCATCCGACGGCACCGTGCACGGTATCGCGGCTGCGATGTTCGCCTTTGCCAAAGAGCGTGCCGACCACCTGCGTATCGATACACATCGGGACAACCTGCCCATGCAGGGCGCGAGTATTAAAGCGGGGTTTGAGCGTGCCGGTGTCGTGCATGTGTTGGACGGCACGCCGCGTGTTGCGTTTGACTGGCTGCGCGAGGCATAAGAGCGGGATGCGTACCGGTCCTTGATTCGAATGAAAAATGGCCCCGGGTGGGGCCATTTTTGGTTGATTGGGGTGAGTTGGGTGTTCGTCGCTCTCGGGAGGACGCTATAGCTTCGTAACTACGCCTTGGGTAGCTCGCTTCCGCAGTGGCAACACTTGGTCGCGCCTTCGTGCACCTCTTCCAGACAATACGGGCAGACGGGCGCAGGTGCGGCTTCCTCGGTGGTGGCACCGGCGAGCCTGTCGCCAATTTCCTGCGCCTTGTTGAAAGCCTTGACGATGGCAAAGACAATCGCCGCCACAATCAAAAAGTTGATGCACGCGCCGATAAACGCACCAAAGTCGATATTGGTGCCCGGCACCACCAACCCCGAGATCTCGGTGGCGCTGCCGCCGGCAATCACGGAGATAAGCGGGTTGATGATGTTATCGGTAAGCGAGGTCACGATGGCGGTGAATGCGCCGCCGATAATCACGCCGACGGCCATGTCTATCACGTTGCCGCGATTGATGAATTCCTTGAACTCGTTGAGCAATGCCTTCATGGTGGTTCCTCGCTGTTGTGGGAATCGCGTCGTTGCCGACCCAGATGAGCCCGGGCAGACAAAAAGGGGAGGTACCGGCTTTCGCAAGGCGCGAACCTACGAAAATCGCCGCGCGGCAACGCGGGGCGATGAGCTCGGTCGGGGGATAGGGCCCGCTTCGCCCGCCGGCCCGTAAATTGTATCATCCAGAGTGGAACGAGGACGCCCGTTGCCGCGTGCGATGGGCTTGTAATAAGAGGAGAGCCATGTCGAAGCAAGCGGTCGTTGGAATCTTGGCGCATGTCGATGCCGGCAAGACCACGTTGGCCGAGGCCATGCTGTTCAACGCGGGTCGCATTCGCAAGCGCGGCCGCGTGGACGATGGCGATTCGCATTTGGACACTAACGCGATCGAGCGCGAGCGTGGCATTACGATTTTCTCGTCGCAGGCCGTGCTCGATCATGGCGACACCCACGTCATGCTCGTGGATGCACCGGGGCATGTCGATTTTTCTGCCGAGGCGGAGCGCACATTGCGCGCGCTCGACTACGCGATTTTGGTTGTGGGCGCCAACGATGGCGTGCAGGGGCATACCGAAACCCTGTGGCGTCTTCTTGCGCGCTATGACATCCCAACGTTCATCTTTATCAACAAGATCGATTTGGAGAATCCCGGCCACGATGTTTTGCTGGCACAGCTTGGGCAGCGTCTTTCTGAGGGCTGCCTGGATGCTAACGAACTGTTGGCGGGCGGTGCCGTTCAGGAGGACGCTGCTGCGTTGGACGAAGCGGCGCTCGAGGAGTTTCTTGAAGTGGGTGGGCTTTCCGTCGCAACGCTGTCACGCATGGTTGCCGAGCGTAAATTGTTTCCCTGCTTTGCTGGCTCGGCGCTCAGGGACCAGGGCGTGGACGAGCTACTGGACGGCATGTGTACGCTGATGCGTGAACAGGCGTGGCTCCCGGAGTTTGCCGCACGCGTCTACCGCGTGAGCCGTGGGGATCGCGGTGAGCGCTTGGCTTGGGTTAAAGTGACCGGCGGCACGCTGCGCGCAAAACAGACGATTAACGGACGTTCCGGCGCCGAGGCATGGGAGCAGAAGGTCGATCAGGTGCGCATCTATAACGGCGAGAAGTATGAGCTTGCCCAAGAAGTTGCCGCTGGCGGTATTTGTGCCGTGACGGGTCTTGCGCACGTTCGCCCGGGGGACGCCCTGGGCGCGGAGCCTGCGGGCGATGCACCTGTCATTGCGCCGGTCCTCACCTATACGGTGCTTCCGGGCGAACACGATGTCCATGCGGTGTTCAAAGCGCTGACTGAGTTGGCGGACGAAGATCCCATGCTCGGCGTAAGCTGGAATACGCATCTGGAGCAGATTCACCTGCAGCTGATGGGCGCCGTGCAGCTCGAGGTCGTGCAGCGGGTGTTGGCAGATCGCTTTGGCCTTTCGATTGATTTTGAGTCTGGCGGCATTCTCTATAAGGAGACTATTTCGCAGCCGGTCGAGGGCGTGGGGCACTTTGAGCCACTGCGCCATTATGCCGAGGTGCATCTGAGCCTGGAGCCGTTGCCAGCGGGTTCGGGCGTGCAGTTTGGCACCGTGACCTCGACCGACGAGCTCGATCTTAACTGGCAGCGTCTGGCACTTACTAACGCCATGGAGCGCGATCACCTGGGCGTGCTGACCGGCTCGCCCATCACCGATGTACGCATTACGCTCACAGGTGGCCGTGCGCATGCCAAACACACCGAGGGCGGCGACTTTCGCCAGGCCACGTACCGCGCGATTCGCCAGGGTTTGATGCAGGCGCGTGAGGCCGGCGCGGCGGTGCTGCTGGAGCCGTGGTATCGCTTTGAGCTCGAGGTGCCGGGGGAGTGCGTGGGCCGGGCGCTTTCAGATGCCACGCGCATGGGTGCCGAGTACGAGCCGCCGACGATGGCGGGGGACCGGGCGAAGCTTGTGGGTCGCGTGCCGGCATCCGAGGTGCAGGACTATGTCCTGGAGGTAGCTGCCTACACAAGCGGCCGCGGTCATCTGTACCTGGAGTTCGCCGGTTATGCGGCTTGCCATGATGCCGAGCGTGTAATCGAGACTGCCGCCTATGAGCCCGAGGCCGATCTGCCCAACACGCCTGATTCGGTCTTTTGCTCTCACGGTGCCGGTTACACGGTCAAATGGTACGACGTACCCGCCGCGGCGCACGTAAAGGTCGATCCCTCCACCTTCCGCCCCTGGCGAGCAGCAGACGCCGCCTTTTTCGGCCACATGTGCCATTAGGGGACGGGGTGGAAATGGTAGGTTTTCTGGTCCTCTAGTCCTTGACAAATTGGTTTTGGTGCCAGCGTGACAAATTGTCAGTCCCTTTGTCAGATTAAGTTGGTATAACTCGGTACAAGTTGGTATAACTATTGCCAGGATTTGCCAATCCGAGGAGTCCGACATGAATCCAAATCCCTTTAAGCCCACTGCCGGCAAGCGGCCCCCGATACTCATCGGCCGCGAGTCGGTCATCGAAGATTTTGAGGAAGGACTCGACAACGGCGCTGGAGCGCCGGGCAGGCTCATGCTCATTACGGGAAACCGCGGCTGTGGCAAAACGGTTCTCCTGCGGGAGCTGCAGCGTTTGGCTAGTGAGCGCGGATGGGCGGTTGTCTCCGATTCCGCTTCGCTTGGCTTATGCGGCCGCTTGGCCGACGCGCTTCGCTCGAATAAACCCGTTGTGACGTCAATGGAGTTCGGTCCGTCGTTTGGCCGGATGTCGGTCGAGGCGGCGCGAGCAAAGGGCGAGACGTTGCGAGGGCTGGTCAACGAGCGCCTCAAGAAGCTCGGTCCAGGCAAGGGCATACTGTTTGCGATCGACGAGGCGCAATCGGCGTCTATCGAGGAACTGGCGGCTCTTGCCGTTCTCTATCAGCAGGTGCTCGGAGACCAGGATGCCACGGGATTGCCCGATAGCGACCAGCGCGGTCTTGCGCTGGTTTTTGCCGGCTTGCCCAGTATGGTTGATGACTTGCTTGAAGAGCCGAGCGTGACGTTTTTGCGGCGTGCCCAGCAGCGTACGTTGGGGGCGATATCTTTGCCCAAGGTGCGCGATTCGTATATCCAGACGGTCAAAGACGCTGGTCTTTACGTTGACGCGGAGACGGCGGACCTTGCGGCACACAAGAGTATGGGGCATCCCTATATGGTTCAGCTGGTGGGATATTACATGTGGCGGTCTGCTGTCCGGCGTGGTTCGCAGGTCATCGAAAGGCGCGATGTCGAGGATGGCCATGCGGATGCCGTCTCCGAGTTCTACGAAGCGGTCGACGCACCTCTGTATTACGGGTTGCGCAGTCCGCAACGCCTCTTTATCGAGGCCATGGCTGCTGACGAGGGTAAGCCGACGCGCATGGCGGATATCATTGAGCGTTGCGATCGCACCCAGAGCTGGGCGAGTAAATATCGCGCAAGCTTGATTCGCGAGCGAGTCATCGAGGCTGCCGGATACGGCCTCGTCCGGTTTGCCGTGCCCATGCTGGGCGAGTATATCCGCGACCGCATTTTATGGCATGAGTAGGGTGATAAAGGTGATGGAACAGAAGATGAGCCCGCGGGCTATCGAGGTGCGTGGCGCGCGTGTACATAACCTCAAGGACATCGATATCGATATTCCGCTGGGAAAGCTCGTGGGTATTGCCGGCGTGTCGGGTTCGGGCAAGAGTTCGCTGGCGCTGGGGGTTCTTTATGCCGAGGGCTCGCGTCGCTACTTGGAAGCACTCAGCACCTATACTCGACGTCGTCTAACGCAGGCCGAACATGCCCAGGTGGACGAGGTGCTGCACGTGCCGGCGGCGCTCGCATTGCATCAGCGCCCCAGCGTGCCGGGCGTGCGTTCTATCTTTGGCACCATGACCGAGCTCAACAATAGCCTGCGTCTGCTCTTTAGCCGTTGCGCCCATCACGTATGCCCGCATTGCGGGGCGCGTTTGGAGCCGAGCCTTAACGTGGCCGCAGGCCTGTCGCTCACGTGTCCGACGTGCGGCCGCGAGTTCTACGCGCCGAGTGCCGAGGATTTGGCTTTCAATAGCGGTGGTGCGTGCCCTACCTGCGGCGGCACCGGTGTCATGCGCGAGGTGGACGAGGCGAGCCTGGTGCCCGACGAGTCAAAGACCATCAACGAGGGCGCAGTGCTTCCCTGGGGTACGCTCATGTGGGATCTGATGAAGCAAGTGGCCGGCGAGATGGGCGTGCGCACCGACGTGCCGTTTAATCAGCTCACGCCTCAAGAGCGCGACATCGTGTTTCACGGCCCCGCGGTTAAGAAGCACATTCTTTACGTTCCCAAAAACGGCGAGGGTGCCACGCCGCTCGACTTCACCTATTACAACGCCGTCTATACCGTCGAGAATGCGCTCGCCAAGGTCAAGGACGATAAGGGCTTAAAACGCGTTGCGCGCTTTTTGCGCGAGGGCCCATGCCGTGATTGCGACGGTACGCGTCTCTCCGAGGCTGCGCGCCAGCCCCAGGTGCGCGGTATCAATCTGTCACAGGCGGCGGCCATGACGCTTGGTGATGCGATTGAGTGGGTGCGCGGGGTGCCCGCATCCTTGCCGCCCGAGATGCGGCCCATGGCAGCGGATATCTGCGATTCGTTTTTGGGCACGGCTCGTCGTCTGGTCGACCTGGGTCTCGATTACCTTTCGCTCGATCGCGCCGGTGCCACGCTCTCCACGGGTGAGCGTCAGCGCGTGCAGCTCGCCCGCGTGGTGCGCAACCGATCGACGGGTGTGCTTTATGTACTGGACGAGCCCTCAATTGGCCTGCATCCTGCCAATGTCGACGGCTTGGTGGGTGTGATGCGCGACCTAGTGGGCGACGGCAACACCGTGGTTGTTGTCGACCACGATACGCGCGTGTTGGCGGAGGCTGATTATCTGGTTGAGATGGGCCCCGTTGCCGGAGCAGGCGGCGGCAATGTGATCGCCGCTGGTACGGTTGACGAGGTCGAACAATCGCAGGGCAGCCGCATCGCACCGTTTTTGCGCGCAGACCCCAAGCGTTTGCGCCCGCGGGTGGCTGACGACGAAATGTTCGATCAAGGCCATATCCGCATGGCGACCGATGTCATCCATACCGTCAAACCGCTCGAAGTCGATATACCGCGCGGTCGCCTTGTCACGGTGACGGGCGTTTCGGGTTCGGGCAAGACAACCCTGGTGCTCGAGACGCTCATCCCTGCACTCAAGGCTCAGGCAACTGGCGCGCGCCTGCCAAGCCATGTGCGCAGGGTCGACGCCGAGGGCATCGCACGCGCCAACCTGATTGACGCCACGCCCATCGGCGCTAACGTGCGCTCGACGGTGGCGACTTATGCCGACATCCATGACGAGCTGCGCCGCGCCTTCGCCCGTACGTCTGAGGCTAAGGCAGCCGGCTACAAGGCAGGCGCCTTTAGCTACAACACCGGCGCCTTGCGCTGCCCTACGTGCGACGGCACGGGCTCGATATCACTCGACGTGCAGTTTTTGCCCGATGTCGAGATCGTCTGCCCGGCATGTCGCGGCTCACGTTATGCAGACGCGGCTTCGCATATCCATCGCGAGGGCAAGGACGGGAGCTTGCTTACGTTGCCGCAGCTCATGGATATGAGTGTGGATGAGGCCATCGACGCCACACTGGGACTCAAGAAGGTTCAGACGCGCTTGCAGACCTTGCACGACCTGGGCTTGGGTTATCTCACGCTCGGTGAACCCACGCCGGCGCTTTCGGGCGGCGAGGCACAGCGTCTTAAGCTTGCGAGTGAGATGGGCCGCGTGCAGGACGATGCCGTATTCGTATTCGACGAGCCCACGATCGGCCTACATCCGCTCGATGTTCAGGTGTTGTTGAGTGTGTTCGATGGCCTCGTTGCCAAGGGCGCCACGGTTATCGTGATTGAACACGATCTCGACCTTATCCGTAACGCCGATTACGTGATCGACATGGGCCCGGGCGGTGGCGATGCGGGCGGGCAAATCGTCTGTGCCGGCACGCCGGGGGACATCGCGGCCTGCTCCAAGAGCATTACCGGACGTTATCTATAACCGAATGCGACAAAGGGACAGTCCCTTTGTCGCATTGATACCTATTTCACGCATTGAGCTGCGAGATAGTCGCGGAAGAATGGCAATTCAAATGCGACGAGCCCTCGTCCTCGCTCCCCGATGATGCCGGCGTCTATCATGCGGCGTCGGTAGCGGGAGACCTGCTGCGGCGAACGCTTAAGGCGCTCGACAAGGTCAGCGGTGGTGGACTCTTCCTCGTCATCGAGCATGGCGATGAGGAATCGCTTGTCCTCTGCCGTGAGTTCCCGATAGGTTGCCGCGAGGATTCGGTCGTCCATCTCGTCGCGCGCGATTTTGATTCCCAGGTCAAAGTCGCGTGACGAGATTTCCTTCGAATCGCTTGTGAGGTCCCAGGCACGGTAGCCTACGAGTTGCAATAGGAAGGGAAAACCAGAGATCGAGCGAACGGCTCGATCGATTCCCTCAGCATCTGCCAGGCGATCGTTTTCCTGGATTGTGCGAATCAAGGCCTCGCGCACGTCATAGTCGGCAATGCGGCCCAGATGATATTGTTGGGCGCGGCGAAGGAACGAGACCGTCTTGTGGTTCAGTAGCGTCGATACGTTGTTGGGAAGTCCCGCCATGAGCAGAGCGACGCGTTTCCCATCGGTCACAAAGTGCTGATACGTCGCTGCGAGCTGAATCATCTCGTTGAGTGTCGGGTCCACCTCGTCAACCGTGACGAGCAGACCGGTGCCCGCCTCGTTGAGCTGGTCGATGATGTCGCTCATGCGATAACGCCAGGTTGAGGCATCGTGAACACGACTGACCTCGATGCTGCCGAGCGGTGCAATTCCGAGACCGGTGACTTCGAAGTGGTTGGACGGGTCGATAAGATGGCCGGCAGCACGTTTCGCCCCGAGCTCGATTTCCTCAAGCATTCCCGGGAGCGCGGTCGTCTTTACGGCAATCCAGCCGTGGGATTCCGCCCTTGTCGCGAGCGACGACATGAGAGCGGTTTTACCGGTTCCACGCGCGCCTGAGAAGATCGAGGTTAATTCTGGGCGCCTGCGCTGGCTCAAGAAGGCACGGTCCAAATCCCGAATAATCTGTTGTCTGCCAGCGAGATGGGCAGGAACTTCGCCAAAGCTAGGGGTAAACGGGTTTTCGAGGTATTCCACAATGCCCTCCTTTAGCGTCTCGGGTTAATTTCATTTTATTCTAGTTAATCTCAATTAAAAACGATTAATTTCATTTCAAAGCATAAGGTTGGCGTCGTGCGTTATCGAAGCGGTGCTTGAATAGCTTACGTTGGAGCTCGAAAATGGGTTCAACCCATTCGCGAAATTTGCACGCCCTATTGTGAGTGGGCTCTCAGATGAGCTGAAGCTGCCATCGTGCGGCTGATAGGGGCAATCATGAAAAACAGAATCTATGGGTATGCTCGAGTTTCGTCAGCAGATCAGAACCTGGATCGCCAACTGGATGCGCTGGAGCGGTTTCCGGTCCAAACGAATTTGATCTATGCTGACAAAGCGAGCGGAAAGGACTTCAGGCGTCCTCAGTACCGGCGTCTTCTTCGTCGTCTGCGCGAAGGGGACGTTCTGGTGATTAAGAGTATCGATCGATTGGGTCGCGACTACCGTGAAGTTCTCGATGAATGGCGTCGCCTAACGACGGACAAACACGTTGCCATCGTGGTGCTCGATATGCCATTGCTTGATACACGCGAACAACCCAATGGAATTACGGGGACTTTTATTGCCGATCTAGTGCTTCAGGTTTTGAGCTACGTGGCTCAGGTGGAGCGCGAAAACATAAAGCAGCGCCAGGCGGAGGGTATCGCGTCGGCGCGTCTGCGGGGTGTGAGATTTGGGAGACCGACGCTCGAACGTCCGGATAACTACCGCGATGTCATCAAATCATTCGAAGGAGGTGAGGTTACGAGGCAAGAGGCCGCAATGCTTTTGAACATTAGCGCATCGACGTTTGATCGTTGGAGACGGGCGGACGCGAACGGATATGACCGTTCGCCGTTTGCCCGTCCTCTTTAGCTAGACATTTTGACGAGGGGAGTTTATTGCACAGGACCCACTCCTTCCCTCGATGTTTATCCAGTTCACGCCCTTGAATCAAATAGTGCCACCGCGTCGCCAATTCGTCTGCTATTTGACGAGGGGGGGTTAAACGACTACCAAAGGATATGTAATGAAGAAAAAGTTATTTACGGCAGTTCTGGCTTTTAGCGCGGCGGCGCTAATCGGCATTTCTCTACCACTCGGAATTACGGGTCGCGGCTGGAGTCCGACATGCGCATTTGCAGCGACTAAGAAAAGTGGAAAGAAGCCAAAGCCAGGTAAGAAGGATTCAGTAAAAATCGATCAACTAAACTGGAGCGTCTCAGAAGGCGTTGTTGATGGCGTCGAGATGATGACATTTGAATATGACAATAAATCGAGCTTCGATATTGCTCAGTTCACTATTCAGTTTGAGCCGAAAGGGGAGTTGACTGACGAACAGAAACTTCTGTTTACTGACGTTTTTGATGAGGAAGAGGCTGCGCACGATTATTCAACGCTGAAAATGACGGCGGATAGCCAGCGAATCGTCGAGAAGCGAGAATCAGTTGATAGCGTTCCGTGCATTACCCATGGTGACTATGTCGCCAATGCCCAGCAGAATCAATATGACCTGATGGAGCCTTCAGTGGCGACTATTGCCTATCTAGGCGGCGATGGAAAGATATATCTCGAGTACTATAGTTTCAAGTCGAAAACCTATACGACTTCATCAAAGGGCGGTGTCAAGGCGTATGACTGGCCAACAAAAGCCCTTGCAAAATCCTTGCCGAAGCCTGACTGCCCTATCGTTTATACGTCGTTAGACGAAAAAGACTGTCTTTCGTTTGTCGCATTTGGCATCGATTGTGATGGGTACGACAAATACATCAAAGCTTGCAAGAAAAAGGGATACAAGGACATCGAATATTCGTATGACAGCAGTTTTTGCGCAAAGGATAAAAAGGGACGGGAACTGATGATCGGATATAGCGACCGAGATCAGCGGATGGACGTCAGCGTTTCAGTTGATTAACGTGGGCATATGATCGAATAATCAACGCGTTATGATGCCTATGTATGGATTGGGGTGCCGGCCTATGGTCTGTGCCCCAATCTTTCTGAAGTTACGTGCAGCAGAATAGGTATTAAATTAACGTATGAATGTGTATTTATATTATGTTGGATTTAAGTCCTTCCTTTCTGAATTGGTTGACATCAAAACCCAATATAAATGAATTGAGTCCGTAATTACCCTGAGGACAACTGGAGGACAAGGGCTAAATGAGCGTTTCCAATCCGTTTAAAACAATTGGCCAGAAGATAATTGTCGCCCTATTGGCGTTAGGCTTGATTGCAGCTTGCGGCGGCTGCGTGTACCTGTGGTTGACGCGCGATCAGACCGTTATAAGCGATGATTCGATTCGGGAAGAAATTAAGCCGGTAACGAAGTTGCTTACCTACGAATACGATTTTACTCAGGTTCTATATATTGACGATGCAGGGAATCCGTTTGGTTTTAACAACCCATTTACTACTAAGCGATATGTAGCGACCATCGATGGCAAGGCGGATATCGGCCTGAACGTAGACGATGAGAACCTGAAGGTCAAAGTCTATCGTTCGAAAAACAACGAGTCGGTAATAAAATCTGTTAATGTTACGCTTCCGCATTCCGAGATCGTGACGTTGTCAACGGATCCGAACTCGCTTAAAAAGTACGTTGAGGACAATGGTTTTCTTAATTGGAATCAGGTCAGTACGGACGATTTAAATAAATTGCTTCAGCAGGCTGATAAGGACCAGAGGCAAAAGGTTCAAGAAAGTGGCATGCTGGAAAAATCTGATGAACGTGCAGTAAAACTGGTGAAAAAGCAGGTGTCGACGTTCTGTGGTCCAGACGTAAGGGTCAATGTCGAATTCGAAGATTAATATCTACCTTTGAAATCAAATTACTGATTCAGCTGAATGCCCGCTATCGCGATGCCTTACGTTGCGATAGCGGGCATCTCTGATTTCGTTTGAAGGGTGTCAATGTGACAATTGTCCGATATGACAACGAGACTGTCCCTTTGTCACATTCCCGGAAAGCCTGTTTGGCGCAGGGCTTCGTAGAGGACGATGGCGGCGCTGTTGGAGAGGTTGAGGGCGCTGATGCGGTAGTCGTCCGGATTGATGAAGTTGCCGCAGATATCCTGCCGAAGGATGGCTTCGTGGTCGTCCTCGGTATGCCCGAGCGATTCCTCGTGGGCTTCCCATGCCTCGGCGTTGTCAAGCGAATCGCAATCGCGCAGCATCGGGATGCGCTCGCAGCGCTCGGGCGCCGCGGCAAGCAGTGGCTCGGGAATGCCCGAGCTCTCGCTGCCAAAGACCAGGTAGTCGCCATCGCGGTAGGTACTCTGCGCATAGGTTCGGCGCGCCTTTTTGGTCAGCAGATGCAGGCGCTCGTCGGCGGGGGAGAGGCCGTTGCGCGCAAGGAAATCCTCCCAGCCGGCATAGGTCGTCACGTCCAAGTTTTGCCAGTAGCCCAGACCGGCGCGACGTACCGTCTTGTCATCGAGCGAAAAGCCCAGTGGCTCCACCAGATGCAGATGGGCGCCGGTGACCACGCAGGTACGGCCGATATTGCCCGTATTGGCCGGAATCTCGGGTGCATACAGCACGATATTG
This sequence comes from uncultured Collinsella sp., assembly GCA_905199225.1. GTDB lineage: Bacteria > Actinomycetota > Coriobacteriia > Coriobacteriales > Coriobacteriaceae > Collinsella. Next base: position 63,850 of record CAJKFS010000004.1, read on the forward strand.
AACATGAATCTCCTTGGCTCAGAACGAAAAACCACCACGAAGGGCACCTTCGTGGTGGTTAGGCGGTTACGTGGGCGGAAAAATGCCCGCTTGGATAAACCTAGGCGCGGTGCCAGTCGGTCAGGCAGGCATCGAGGGAGGCGATGAGCGCATCCTTGTCCATGTGACGGCCGATGATGCACAGGCTCGTCATGCGGTCGCCCGTCTCGTCGTCCCAAATCTGCATGATCTCGGGGTTCTCGTCGATGATCTTCTGCTTCTCGCCCTCGGGCGCCGAATCGACAAACAGGCCGTTCTCCATCAGGCGCATCTGGTGGCCGGCCTGCTCAAACATGTAGCACATGTCCGGATCGCCGGTCTGCCACAGCGGACCCTTGACGCGGATGACCTCGTCGGGCCACTCCTGCTCAACAAAATCGGTGAACTTCTGCAGGTCAAACGGCTTGCGGCGCGAGTACACAAAGGTCTCGATGTCGTACTCGAGCACCTCGGGGTCGTCGTGCTCCTCGGGATGCTCCATGGCCTCGATCCAGGCGGCGGAGTTGTAGGCGCGCATAAAGTCGAAGCGGTCGGTATCGAGCAGCTCCTCCATGGGGACCTCGCCGTTTTGGGCCTCGACAATTACGGCGTCTTTCTGCAGGCTGCGCACAATGGCCTTGAGCTCGGCAATCTGCTCAGGCGTCACGGTGTCGGTCTTGTTGAGGATCAGCGTGGAGCAGAACTCGATCTGCTGGATGAGCAGGCTCTCGATGTCGTCCTCGTCGATATCCTCGGCCAGCAGGTCGCGACCGCCGTTGAACTCGTCGTACATGCGGGCGCAGTCGACCACAGCCACGATGTTGTCGAGCGCGAGCTTGGGCTCGCCGCCCACCTTAGCCTCGTCGCAGAAGCTCGAGATGGTGTAGGCGATGGGGATGGGCTCGCAAATGCCCGATGCCTCGATGATGATGTAGTCGAAGTTGCCCGAATCGGCGATGCCCTGCAGCTGGTTGGCCAGGTCATCCGAAAGCGTGCAGCAGATGCAGCCGTTGGTGAGCGGGATGAGGTCGTCGGTCTCGGAAAGGCCGCCGTCGGCGATGAGGCTGGCATCGACGTTGATCTCGCCGATATCGTTGACGATCACGGCGGCGCGGATACCGCCATCGTTAGCGAGGATGTGGTTGAGCAGCGTGGTCTTGCCGGCACCGAGGTATCCGGTAAGCATGATGATTTTCACGGGTTTGTTGGGCATGTGCCCTCCTTTGTTAGACATGGCTTACAGTTGAATCATATGCCAAACGCCTGCTCTTATACCCACGCGCTGGCAAATAACACAGGCTACTCCCAGGCTCCCCATACATCGGGGCAATAACCGACGGTGGCCTTTTTGCCGTTACGCACGATGGGCTCGGCTAGAACCTGCTGGTTCTCGAGCAACTTGTCGAAGCGCTGGCTGGGGGTGAGGTGCTGGATGAGCGCGAGCGTCTCCTCGTCCTTGGCCTTGGGGTTGAGCAGCTTGTCGATACCGCCGACCGCCTGCATCACGCTCGTGAGCTCGCCCTTGCTCATCTCCTTTTCCTTAAGGTCAATAAACTGCACCTTAATGCGGCGCTCTTTGAAGAAGCGCTGTGCTTTCTTGGTATCGAAAGACTTTTTGGTGCCAAAAATTTGCACGTTCATGTATTTGTTCCGCCGTTCTACCTGATGAAGTTGGTGCGCTCGCGATCGGCTTCGGGGGCTTCGATACCGGCGGCCTGTCCTGCCTCGATACAATGCAGGAGCCAGGCCATGTTCTTGCCGATGTTGCGCATGGTGGCCAGGCCCTCGGCGTCCTGGGCGGCCTCGCCCGGCATGGCGCCAAACACGTTGTTCCAGTACGTGGAGGCTACCACGGGCATCTGGTTGATGGTGAAGTACTTATTGAGCACGTCGAAGGTGGTCGACGTGCCGCCGCGACGGGCAACGGCGACGGCAGCGCCCGGCTTGTGTGCAAAGGCTTTGCTGCCGGCATAGAATGCGCGATCGAGGGCCGAAAGGATGCGCCCGCTGGGGTGCGCATAGTAGACGGGCGAGCCAAAGACAAAGCCATCTGCCTGCTCGGCGGCAGCGATCAGCTCGTTCACCACGTCATCGTCAAAGGTGCAGCGGCAATCGAGCTTGCCGCACTGACCACAGCCAATGCAGTCGCGAATGGGCTTGGTGCCCAGCTGAAACGCCTCGGTATCAATGCCTTCGGCATTGAGTTGCTCGGCGACTTCGGCGAGTGCGCGGGCGGTGTTGCCGTTTGCCTTGGGGCTGCCATTGACCAAAAGAACCTTCATCACAAACTCCCTCTGCTGTCGGTGACTTCTGCAGAGGATTATCGCACGATGGGGGAGGCGGTGTGGGCGCGGTGCTAATCCAGTTTGGTACCTGGCACCTGCACGGCTTTCCCGAGCAACGCTTTGAGCTCGTTCAAAATCGAAACGGGCTGACGGTCGACGCCGTCCAGATGGAGCGTGGCCACGCGAATGGGCGGCTGATATTCAAATGGGCCAAAGAGCACGGGAGAACCCAGGAACCGCTCGATTTCTTCTGCGATCGCGTCGGTCTCTTCGGGATCAAAGTCGTCGAAAAGCGCCGCGAACGTCGGCCCCGTCGAGCGGAACAGGCGACCCTTGCCGCGCGAGCATTCCATGAGGCAGGCGGCGCTTTCTGCCAAAACGCGGTCGCCCGCATCAAAGCCAAAGCGGGCATTGACCTGAGCGATATCGTCGATTTTGATGGCGATCAAACCAGCCTTGCGCGCCACGCGACGCATTTCGCCAATGGCGTTGACCAGGGCGTGAATATCGCCCAAGCCGGTCACGGAATCGGTCGTATCTGCCAAGCTTCGGTTGATGATAATGCCCACATACATGCCGGGCTCGGTATCGGTGCCGTCCAAGCGGTAGCCCGTGCAGTCGCAAAGCACGTATTTTCCGGTGGCATCCATTACGCGATACTGCATGTAGTGGAAGTGCCACGTGCCGTTTATCACCATGTCGAGCTCGGCACGTACGTTGTCGCGGTCCTCGGGATGAACGCGGGCGAGCCACATGTCGAGTGAGTTAAAAGGGTGTTGGGAGGGCAGGTCAAAATCGCGCACGGCGTTAACCGACCATTGCGATTCTCCCGTATCGAGATTGAGGATAAACGGATAGCGCGTCTCGGAGCTCATGGAGATCGCTTGGAACACCCGGTCGTTGCAGGGAAGCTGATCGACGATTGGGCGTTGCGGCGCGTCATCGTCTTTCGGTTGCTGCACACGATGCATAAGCTTATAGCGATACATCTTGCGATCGGCATCCATCGTCATCTGGCGACGCGTGTCGCCAGCAAGTGGATCGACGCGCGAGCAGCCAAAGCTAAAGCTGCCGATCATGGGCGCCTTGCCACCTGAGCTCGCCTCGATCAGCCTGGTACGCACCTGCTCCAAGCGCTGCTCGAGTTCAATCTCGTTTGCGGAGGGCGAGATGAGCACAAACTCGTCTCCACCGATACGGAACAGCATCTCATCGTGCTCCATGGTTTCGGAGAGCGTGCGGCAGATGCTCAGAATATAGCGATTGCCTTCGGCGTGGCCAAACCTATCGTTGCAATGCTTGAGATGGTCGATGTCAATATAGGCGCAGGTGAAGGGGTCGCCTTTGCGCCAGAGTTGCTCGACGTGACGGTCGAATCCGTTGCGGTTGCCCAAGTTGGTGAGCGGATCGATATAGGCGTTGCGCTCAAGCAGCTGGCGCTCTTGTTGCAGGATGGCATGCGTCTTTTGCAGTTGCTCACCAACGGCGCGTAGCTCAGCAGGCAGCGCGGCAACATCGAGTTCAGCGGTCGAGACGCCGTTCGCAAGTCGCTGAAGATAGGTAATAATCGATTGCTCGCCCAGGCGATATGACTCGTTCATGATGGATAACCTCCTTGGGCGGAACAACGGTTTGTATCATATCCCCAATTCGGTTTGAATTGGGGATATAAGTTAGCTAATGGAGACAAATACCCCCTTCGACGGTGGCGTTTTGCGCGCGAGCGTATCAGTTGTTATTGCCACCATCGAGCAATGCCTCAAAATCCTTCGCCGGCATGGGGCGGTAGTAGAGGAAGCCCTGAGCGTAGCGGGCGCCCATTTGTCGTAGCATGTTCGCCTGCTCATTTGTCTCGACGCCTTCGACCACGACGGGCAGATGGAGCGACTGCGCCATTTCGAGCATCGATGAAATGATTTGCGTGCTGCGGCCTTGATCGCGGTCGGTGGGCACAAAGGTGCGGTCGAGCTTGATGACGTCGACGTTGACGTTCTTGAGCATCGCGAGCGTGGACTGACCGGTGCCAAAATCGTCCATATAGGTCGAGAAGCCGCGGGTGTGCAGATCTGCGGTTAGCTTATCCACGGCCTCGGATTCTCCCGTATAAGCCGTCTCGGTGATCTCGATACGCATGAGCTCGGGCGGTAGCTTGTATTGGACGGCGAGCGCCCCCATATGTTCGGCAACGTCGCAGGCAAGGATATCCACGCGCGACACATTAAGCGAGACCGGAACCACGCGAAGACGGCGATCGAGACGCTCGCGAAGCCATATGGCGACACCTTGCCAAATGTACTTGTCGAGCGTCACTACAAAGCCGCTTTCCTCGAGTGCGGGGATAAACGTTGCGGGCGAAATGAGAGAGCTGTCCTTGTCAATCCAGCGGGTGAGTGCTTCGGCGCCAATAATCTCGCCGGTTTCCATATCGACCTGGGGCTGAAGATAGTATGTGATGCGACCATTTGACAGCGCGTACTGGAATTCGGTCAGCGTGCGGTGGAACGCGACTTCGCGCTCGTACTCCGCGGGGCGGAAAATGGCAATGCGCTCCTTAAAGTCGTTTTTTGCGCGTCGATTGGTAAACATGGCCTTTGCCTGCGCATCGATGGTGATTTCCTCATTGGAGTCGATGGGGTAAACGCCCATGGACGGCCAGAAACCTACGCCGTCATCATGCCTGACTACTGCCTCACGAACGCGGTTGTAGATTTGATGGACGGTGATGTGCTTAAAGGGGATGAGTACACAAAAGTCATCTTGGCCCCAGTACCCTGCGACGCCCATATCGGCATTCTCGATGTCCTTGAGGACCGTGCCTACATCGGCGAGTACGCGGTCGCCCTCGGCCTGGCCGTGCCATTCATTAAACAGGCGCATGTGGCCCATGTCGACCGTGGCGATGCACCAGGTGCCGTCGCGCCTTGCCTCGAGAAATGCGTTGGCGCGCCGCATAAACTCGCTGGGTCGATAGAGGCCCGTGAGCGAGTCGATACGTTCGGCTATGGCGCTTTTGCGCTCCGCCTCGGGTATGGGGAGGCTGTCGTTGGGAACAAGCCCGCCGGCCGTGCGAAGGCGACGGTCGAGTTCGCCTAAAACGGCGGTCGCTTGATGGGTTAAGTGCTCGTAAAAGGCCGGGACGACAAGGCAGACGGGAGTAATGGTGTCGCCTGCGATTCGAACAGGAGCGAAAACGGCCTCTTTAAGGTGGCGGGTCAGTTGCTCGAATGCCTCGTGGTCTAGGTCGTTGCTGAGCACGACGAACTGGACGCTTCGTGAACGGTAGACCCGGCTCCTGCCGCGGGTGATCGACAGCATGCGGCCTGCGTATTCGGCAAGCATGTTGTCGACAGCCTCGGCCCCGTAGAGCTCGTTGAGCTTTGTCGTGCCACGAACGCGCACCGCTATAAGCCCTGTCTCGCAACGATCGCGGCGGCAGGCGTCGATGGCGTTGGCCAGCATGCGCTGCGTTCCGAGGCCTGTGGCGGCGTCGACGGTTTCGGCAAGTGAGTGGTTGACGAGCTCGCCGACATAGAGCGAGGGGACATTTCCGTCGCCGTCGATACGAAACCCGCGAGCACGGCAAAGGACGTAGTCGCCGACGGCGTTGCGCACACGATACTGCATGACGCGACGGTGCTTGGTGCCGTTGTAGACTTGGTCGATGTCGTTGATGCAGGCCTCAAGGTCGTCGGGATGGACGCGCGTTTTCCAGTAATCGCGACAGTTGTCTATGTGCTCCGAGGGAAGGCCAAGATCGCGTAAGGCACCTTGTGACCAAAGGGTGCGATGTTTGTCCAAGTTCTCGATAAAGAAATAACGGCCCTCGTTGAGCATCGAAAAGGCGTCAAAAATACGATCGCTTATTTCGAAGTCGTCGGCGTGGACTTGCGTGATATTGCGTCGATCGAGGTGCATGGCATGACGTAGCTTGTAGTCGTACATGCGATGGTCGGCATCGAGCGTCATGCGATTGGAAGCTTCGCCCAGGGCGGGGTCGGCATGTGACACTCCGTAGCTAAACGAGTGGGGCATCTCGGAATCGTTGTTTTTGAGCAGAACCGTTCGGCAGTGTTTCAGACGTTCGGCGAGGTCGTCCTCGGTTGCAATCGTAGATAGGATGGCAAACTCGTCGCCGCCTATGCGAAACGCCGCTTCGCCCACCTTCATATACAGCTTAAGATAGAGACTTACCTGCAAGATATAGCGGTTGCCCTCGTCATGCCCAAAGACGTCGTTGCAGTGCTTGAGATTGTCGATATCGATGAACGCCATGGTAACGGGGGCGTCCTGCTCCCAGAGCTCCTCGAGGGAACGGGCAAAGCCGCCACGGTTGCCAAGCCCGGTAAGCTGGTCGGTAAAGGCAGTCCTGATCAGATCCTCCTGCCGTTCGAGAAGGTCGCGGACGGTCTTTTCGAGCGTTTCGGTGTAATTGCTGACAGTTTCCATGTTCTAAGCGACTTTCTGAGGTCGGGGCGGATTGCGTCGGGCGAGCTCGTTGTGTACACGCGTCGTTGCTCAGCGCTTTGCATGTATCCAGGCCCCCGCCTTGCCGCGTTGTTGAGTTAATTTGTCGGCTAATGTTCGCTGTTGATAACAGCTGAGTAGTGTAAACAATAGTGCCCAATTATATATGGGTGCACATGCTGTGGGCGGCTATTATTCGACAAGCGGTAGCGCGACGATGCGATGTTCGATAAAAATGCGACTGGGACGATATATGTTGACGGGTATACTTGTCCCGTTTTAAAACGCAGGAACGGAGATGGTCGCATGGCACAGTCAAATATGACGCGCACGGTGGGGCTGGCGCTCGAGGGAGGCGGCTACCGCGGTATGTATACGGCGGGCGTGCTCGACGTTTGGATGGAGCACGGTTTGACCTGCGACCATATGGTGGGCGTCTCGGCGGGCGCGGCGTTTGGCTACAACTTTAAATCGCGCCAGATCGGCCGCGCCATTCGCTATAACAAGGCCTATTGCGCCGACAAGCGCTATGCGAGCGTGACCAGCTGGCTGCGAACCGGCGATATGTACAATGCCGACTTTGCTTATCACGAGGTGCCTATCGAGCGCGATCCTATCGACTTGGAGGCGTATCGCACCTGTCCCATGCGATTTACGTGCGTGTGTACCGATATCGAGACGGGCAAGGCCGTCTATCACGATCTGCCGTATGGCGACGAGCGCGATATCGAGTGGATTCGGGCGTCGTCGGCAATTCCCGTGGCGACGCGTCCCGTTGCTATTGACGGGCATAAGTATCTGGATGGTGGCGTGGCTGATTCTATTCCCAGCGCGTGGCTGTTTGCGCAGGGGTATGACCGCAATATCGTGGTACTCACGCAGCCGGCGGGCTTTGTGAAGCAGCCCAACAGCGTGATGCCCATGCTGCGGCGCGTGTTCCGTCACTATCCGGAGTTTGTCGCAGCGCTTGAGCACCGGCATGAGGTCTACAATGCCACGCTCGATGACCTGGCACGTCGCGAGGCTGCCGGCGAGATCTTTGTGGTGCGTCCGAGCGAATCGGTGAAGGTGCCGTCGCTGTGTCGCGAGCCCGATGAACTTGAGCGCATCTACCAGATTGGTCGCCGCGATGCGGAGGCGACCTTGCCGGCACTGGAGGCATATCTGGCAGGGTAGAGGCTGCTGCCGCCATCTCGGCGGAAAGCGCATCCCGGAATGGAGGCTCAAACTGGGATGCGCTTTCCATTGCTGAAGATATGAGGCTGCGAATCAGCTGCTCGGCCTAGACTTACGCCTGCTGCCAGGTGCCGACGAGCTCCTTGGCCGCGGCGTAGGGGTCATCGGCGCTGCAGACGGCGCTCACCACAAAGAAGCCGTCGACGCCGGTTGCCTTAAGCTGCGGCAAGTCGGCCGTCTTGACGCCGCCGCCCACCACGATGGGCACGGGGCTTGCCGCGTGGAGTGCGGCCAGGTCCTCAAAGCTCTTGGTGATGATAGAGCCATCGGCCGCGCGTCCGCAGTCGCGCTTGGTCTCGGTCTCGTGGAGCGGGCCGATGCCCAGGTAGTCGACCAGGCTCATGTCGGCGGTCTTGACGTATTCGAGCATCTCCTCGCAGCGGGCCGAAAGGCCCACGATGGCGTCGGGGCCCAGCAGCTTGCGACAGACCTCGACGGGAATGTCGCTCTGGCCTACGTGCACGCCGTCGACGGCAATGCCCTGCTCGCGCGCGGCGAGTACACAGTCCAGACGGTCGTCGATTAACAGGGCGACCTGACCGGTCTTGCCGGCCTGTGCGATTGCCTGCGCGGCGTCGCCGGTCAGCGCAATGATCTCGCGGGCGCTTGCCACCTTGGAGCGCACCTGGATGCAGGTAAAGCCGGCGTCGAGTGCCTGGGCCACCACATCGCCCACGGGGCGCCCGAGCGTGTTTTCGGGGCCGAGCACCAGATAGGCCGAGATATCAAGGTTGTCGCGGATGCTCATCGTGCTTCCTCCTGTTTCTTGATCTGTGCTTCCATGCGCTCGAGCTTGCCGGTCATGGTGTCGGTAAATCCGGGTCGAATATCGGCTTTGAGTACGACTTCGGTGCGGATGCCCTTGCTCGCCAACACAAAGGTTGCGTCACGCGCGACCTGCATGACTTCGTCCCAGTCGCCCTCGATCTCGGTGAACATCGAGGTGGTGCGGTTGGGAAGACCGCTCTCGCGAATGACGTGCACGACCTCGGCGACCTCGGCGGATAGCTCATCGCCGGTGCCGCATGGGGCGATGGCCACAGCGACGAGCGTGTTCATGCCGGCATTGGTTGCGGGCTCGGACATGGCTATGCCTCCTCGAGCTCGAGTCGGTTATCGGCGATGTCCTGGGCGGTCGCGTGGTAGAGCTCGTCGATAAAGGCGACCTTAAAGCTTGCCGGGGCATCGGCGACAGCGGCGGCACGCGTGCCGGCAACGTTGTAGACGGCGGTACCGCAGACGGCTGCCGTAAACGGATCGGCAGCGCAGGCGTACACGGCCAGCACGCCGCCCTGCGAGCAACCGCAGCCGGTGATCTTGGACATGAGCGGGCTGCCGCCGTGGGACTTGGCCACGGTCGTGCCGTCGGTGATCAGGTCGACTTCGCCCGAGACCACTACGGCGCCGCCGGTGTAGCGGGCGAGCGCCACGGCGGCAGCGCGGGCGGCGTCGACCGTGTCGGTGGTATCGACACCGCGCACGCGGCTCAGATCGGCCGCCTCGCCCTCAAGACCCCACAGGCCGGCGAGTGCGATGATCTCGGAGGCGTTGCCACGCACGATGGCGGGCTTGTACTGCTTGAGTTCGTTTACCAGCTGGGTGCGCAGGCTACCGATACCCAGACCCACCGGATCGAGCACCCAGGGCTTACCGGCGTCGTGTGCCGCCTTGGCCGCGCGGGGAATCGTCTGCTCGTAGATGGGGAAGAGCGTGCCCATATTGAGATAGATGGCGCCGCCGCCGGCAACGAGCGCCTCGCCCTCGTCGGGAAGATAGACCATGGCGGCCGATCCACCCACAGCGAGCTGCGCGTTGGCGACAAAGTCGATCGTCACCGTGTTGGTGATGGAGCCGGCCATCGGATTGGTGGCACGAATCTCCTCCACGGCTTTGACCACATTTTGCTTAAGCTGTTCCGAATCAATCACTGCACATGCCTCCTTGGCATAGAAAAGGGGCGCTGTGCATAGACAGCGCCCCTGTAAAGGCGGCATGCTCCCTACGCCAGCATTAACTGACAGGTTCAAAGGATTGGGCCCATTGCCCTCTCAGCCTTGTGGTTTGCACCGCCGGCACTCCCGCATCGAATCTGTTGTTCCCTATACTAGCGCACCGTTACAATGGTTACGGTGAAAATGACGGGGGACTCTATGATCAAACTTGTGCTGACCGATATGGACGATACACTGATTCCAGCCGGGCATGACGGCGCCAGCGACTACGCCATTGAGGGTATTCATGCCATGCAGGCGGCGGGTCTGCACTTTGGCCCGGTTTCAGGTCGTCAGCCGTCCGCGATGGGCTGGATGTTCAAAAACCGTTCCGAGTGTTTTTCGACTGGCGCGTTCTGTAACGGTCAGGTGATGTTTGTCGACGGCGAAGTAGTCGCCTCGCGCGCAATCGACAACGATGCTCTGATGCGCTTGGCCGACTATCTGGAGCAAGAGACCGACGATACATTTCTAAAAGTCTACAGCCTGGGCGATGACTTTTGGGGCAACGATGCCTATTGCGTGACGAGTGACCCCGAGCGCGTTCGTCGCGCCATGGGGTCGGGCGGCAACGCGTGGCTCAAAGGCGAAGAGGCCCCATGTCGTCCCGTCGTCGATGACGCGCCGATGTTTAAGGCGAATATCTGGAGTGCCCGTTCGCGCGAGGGGCTCGCGGAGCTACGCGAGCGCGTTGCCGCTGAGGTGCCGGAACTCTCGCTTGTGTTTCCCAACAACCGCGTGCGCCTGTTCGACGTTCTTCCGACCGGCTGGGACAAGGGCTGCGCCGCGCTGGAGCTGGCGCGTGCTTTGGGCCTGACGCCCGACGAGGTGGCCGTATTCGGCGATTCCGATAACGATTTGCCCATGATCGATGCCGTTCCCAACTCCGTTGCAGTCGCCAATGCCAACGAGGCCGTCACGGCTGCCGCACGCTGGCATATCGGCGCTGCGGCAGATGATGCGGTTGCCGGGGCTCTGCATCAGATTGCCGCCTGCGCCGCGACGGGGGAGATGCCGTCGTTTATGAGCCAAATGGACACGGCGGGTTTCGACGTCACAAACGTCTAGGGAGAAAGCCATGAAGCTCCAGCAACTCAGATATGTCGTCAAAGTTGCCGAATGCGGCAGCATCACCGAGGCCTCGCGCCGGCTCTTTGTGTCGCAGCCTTCGATTACCGCGTCGATCCGCGATCTCGAAAACGAGATGGGTGTGCATATCTTTGAGCGCACCAACAAGGGTGTCATTGTGTCCGAGGAAGGCGAGACCTTCTTGGGGTACGCGCGCCAGGTGCTCGACCAGGCCGACCTGCTCGAGGGCAAGTACAAAGGTACGTCCGAGCAGGTGCCGCACTTTAGTGTGAGCTGCCAGCATTATTCCTTTGCCGTTAATGCGTTTGTCGACGTGATCCGCGAGTTCGATGCCGCGCGCTACGACTTTACCCTGCGCGAGGAGCAGACCCACGAAATTATCGAGGATGTCGCGCATATGAAAAGCGAACTCGGCATCCTGTATCTGTCGGAGCACAATCGCGAGGTCATCGAGCGCATGCTTGCCGCCAACGAGCTCGTGTTCGAAGGGCTCTTCTGCGCCACGCCGCATGTCTTCGTCTGCGCCGACCATCCGCTGGCGGGCCGCTCCAGCGTGACGCTCGAGGATCTGGAAGACTACCCGTTCCTGTCCTACGAGCAGGGCAGCTACAACTCGTTTTACTATTCCGAGGAGCTGACCTCGACGTTCGAGCGTCGCAAAAATATTCGCGTGCGCGACCGTGCGACGTTGTTCAATTTGGCCATGGGCCTCAACGGCTACACGGTATGCTCGGGCGTGATCAGCCACGAGCTCAACGGCCCCGGCATTATCTCGATTCCGCTCGACGTGGACGAGTACATGGAGATCGGCATTATTACGCGCAAGAACACGACGCTCACGCGCTACGGTCGGGCCTATATCGACGCGATTCGTCAGCATATCTAGGCTGCTGTGCTCCGCACGGTTCAAGTCTCTTTATGACAGTCCAGAATGATATAGGAAGCATCTATATCAAACTGTTATGAACGTATATTTTACGATGACCATATGAGCGCTCATACTCTGTCCCAGTAAAGCAACCAATGCAAAGGGAGATATCTATGAGCACTTCGATTCAACCGAACGCGCCGTTTCGCGCCGATATCGTCGGCAGCTTTCTTCGTCCGCAGGCTGTAAAGGATGCCCGTGCCGCCTATGCCGCGGGTAAACTCGACGCTTCCGGCCTTAAGGCCGTCGAGGACGAGGCCATCCGCGACTTAGTGGCCAAGCAGAAGGCTGCCGGCCTGCAGGTGATTACCGATGGCGAGTTCCGCCGCAGCTACTGGCACCTCGATTTTATGTGGGGACTCAACGGCATTGAGCGCCGCGCCTCGCGCACGGGCTACATGTTTCACGATGAGGAGACTACCGCCGACACCGCCGTGGTAACCGGTCTCATTAGCGGCGAGAACCATCCGTTCGTCGAGCATTTTAAGTTTGTCAAGGCGCTTGAGGGGGAGGGCCAGGTCGCGCGTCAAACCATTCCGGCGCCGATCCAGACGTTCTCGGAGGTTACGCTCGACCGCTGCGATGGACAGCAGGAGAGTTTGCGCGCCGTCTACAAGACCGACGAAGAGCTCGCTGATGCCATCGCCGCAGCATACCGCACCGTGATTGCCGACCTGTATGCCGCGGGCTGCCGCAACATCCAATTTGACGACTGCACCTGGGGTATCTATTGCGATACCGACTTTGTGTCCAAGACCGGCATGAGCCCGGTTGACTTGCAAAAGGTGTCCGAGCTAGGTGTGGCGCTCAACAATGCCGCAATCGCGGACAAGCCCGACGATCTGGTCGTCAACACGCATGTGTGCCGCGGCAACTACCATTCCACCTATGCTTTTGAGGGCGGCTACGACCCCATCGCGCCGTACCTGTTCGCACATGAGAACGTCGATGCGTTCTATCTGGAGTTCGACACACCCCGCGCCGGTGGTTTTGAGCCGCTCAAGTACGTTGCCCCCGGCAAGAAGGTCGTGCTGGGCCTGGTGACCACCAAGGCGGCAGAGCTCGAGAACGAGGACGTTATCGTCGAGCGCATCCGCGAAGCTGCAAAGTATGTGCCGCTCGAGAACCTGTACCTGTCGCCCCAGTGCGGCTTTGCCAGCTGCGAGATTGGCAACAAACTGACCGAGGACGAGCAGTGGGCAAAGATCGCGCTGGTCAAGCGCATTGCCGAGCACGTTTGGAAGTAACGCTACCGTTTGCAGGCGACGGTGCGTGCGAGACACGGCGTATCACGTACAATGGTTCGGATCGTATCGTTCGGGCAGATTATCCGATATGCCTGATCGCCCTTCCATCATGAAAGGACTTCCATGTCCCAATCCTCGACGCCCGCCGTCACCGATGCCATCTACGATGCATCGTCGCTCGGCCGCCCGCGCATGTTCGTGTTGGGTTTGCAACACATGTTTGCGATGTTCGGAGCCACGGTGCTCGTGCCTGTGCTCACCGGCCTTTCCGTTTCGGCGACGCTTCTGTTCGCCGGCATCGGCACGCTGCTGTTTCATTTTCTATCGCGCGGTAAGGTGCCCGCGTTTCTGGGCTCGTCGTTTGCTTTTATCGCGGGTTATGCCGCCATTGCACCCAACGGCGAGGCCGAGCTTTTGCCTTACGCTTGCCTGGGCGTTGCCTGCGCCGGCCTGCTCTATCCGGTGCTGGCGGCGCTGTTCCGCGCATTTGGCGCCAAGCGTGTCATGCGCTTCTTTCCGCCGGTGGTGACCGGTCCCATCGTCATTTCCATCGGCCTGATCCTGGCGAGCTCTGCCATTGCCAACTGCCAGACCAACTGGCTTGTCTCCGTTATCGCTGTGGCCGTGATCGTCATCTGCAACATCTGGGGCCGCGGCATGGTCAAGATCGTGCCGATTTTGCTGGGCGTTGTGGTGAGCTATGCTGTCGCGGCGGTGCTGGGCGAGGTTGATTTTTCGGGCGTTGCCGCCGCTCCGTGGGTCGGTCTGCCCATCGTGTGGGACAACACCGTGTTTGCGCTCTTTGGACCGCAGTTCGATAGCGGTCTTGCCACGACGGCCATCATCACCATCATGCCGCTGGCCTTTGCAACTATGATCGAGCATATCGGCGATATCTCCGCCATTGGCTCCACTTGCGAGCGTAACTACATCGCCGATCCTGGTCTGCATCGCACGTTGCTCGGCGATGGCCTGGCGACCATCTTGGCCTCGCTCTTTGGCGCCCCCGCCAATACGACGTATGGCGAGAACACCGGCGTGCTTGCGCTTACGCGCGTGTTCGACCCACGCGTGATTCGCATTGCCGCGTGCTGTGCCATTGTCCTCTCGTTCTGCCCCAAGTTCGCTGCGGTGATTGCCGCCATGCCGGCGTGCGTTATCGGCGGCGTGTCGCTCGTGCTCTACGGCATGATCAGTGCCGTGGGCGTTCGCAACCTTATCGAAAACCAGGTCGATTTCCAGAACAACCGCAATGTGCTGGTGGCGGCGCTGGTGCTCGTGCTTTCGCTCGGCATTGCCTACAGTACCGCCGGTGCCATCGTGCTGGAGCTGGGCGGCGTGACGATTTCGCTTTCGGGCCTTGCCGTGGGCTCGCTGGTGGGCATTGTGCTCAACGCCATCCTGCCCGGTAATGACTTTGAGTTCGATACTTCCGAGCTTGAGGAGACTGCTGAATAGTAGCTGCGTTCAGCCAAATTAAAAATGGCGTCCATGCGTATGTACGCGTGGACGCCATTTTTAATGCGTCAGTATCCAGTGGATGCCGCGCGCCATGCGCAGGTCAGTTTGGGCAAAGTGGTTGCCGGGGTTGAGCTCCAGCGTTGTTGGAATGTCACGCTCGACAAACAGCTCTTCCATCGCGCGCGTATCGTCGAGTACGTGCCGCATCATGCGGTTAGGCGTCTTGGTTTCCTTTTTGCCGAGTGACAGGTAGACGGCTTGCGGGCTGCCGGCAAAAGGGGCCGTGCTGGCACGGTCGACAAAGTCGGGAAACCATAGCGACCCCGATGCGCTCGCGGCGCGGTCAAAGGCGTC
Source organism: uncultured Collinsella sp. (assembly GCA_905199225.1). Classification (GTDB taxonomy): domain Bacteria; phylum Actinomycetota; class Coriobacteriia; order Coriobacteriales; family Coriobacteriaceae; genus Collinsella. Next base: position 78,923 of record CAJKFS010000004.1, read on the forward strand.
GGTTTGCCAGAGGGACCAGAGTGCGAAGAGGCCCGCGAGCGAGTAGCCGGCAATGCCGCGCCAGGTGGGCGGCTGAGGAAGCGACGACTCGACCTGGGGGATTATCTGATTCAGCAGCTCATCAAGAAAATCGGCAGCTTGGCCGCCGAAAGGCTCGGCATCGCGTACGGTCCCGTCGCATGCCCAGGGGCTCAGCTCGCGATTCCAATCGAGCCCGCCAATGGTGACGAGGGCGAATGGCGGACAGTCGAGCTCTCGGCAACACTTATAAACCTCGCTGCCGTCGCCCACGACCACAGGAAGGTAGATGACAGGCGCGCTTTCCGTATGATTCGAATAAACGGTTATCTGCTTTTGATGCGCTTCCATGACGGGCTTCTCTCAGTGTTGTGATATCGGCAGCCCCAATTGTCGCACGCCAGCGTATGCCGGTTGGGCTAGACCAAAGACAATCTCGTGCATCCCCTGCGGACGCATATGGAAAACGCCACCGCCGGAGGGGAGCTCGGCGGTGGCGTTGTTAAACGGTGCTGGGGTTCGGGGCCTTCGCGGGAGCTGCCATGTGCGCAGAGGCGCCTAAGAACGCTTACGGCTCGCCATGGTGCCTGCGGCGATAGCGGCTGTTCCCGCAAGGACGGTTGCCACGATGGCCGCACCCGAGGTGTCGCCGGTTGCCGCGAGCACGCCGGTAGTCTTGGCTTTCGTGGTTGAAGCCGCAACGGCCTTGGTCGGCTTTGAGCCCTCAGGCTTGGGGTTCTGCTTGGACTCCGCGGGCTTGCTTTCTGCGGGCTTGGTCTCGTCGGGCTTGGGGTCTTCCGGCTTGGCTACCTCGGGAGGTGCGATGGTCGTACTTTTGGCGACTGCTTTGATATAGAGGGAGTCGACCGTGGCGTCGCCCGTGCCGATGGCTTGGCCTGCCTCGTAGATGCCGTCACGGAGCTTGCGATAGTCAATGACCTTGCCGCCTTCGGGCGTCTGGATGGCGGCGTTCTCAATCTTGATGGTGCCGATTGTCTTGCCGTCAGCGCTCATGGCACGGGCAAAGATTGCCGCTGTATCTCCTTCGGCCGTTACCTTGCTGCGGATGATCGAGATGACTGCGGGTGTGACGCCCTCGCTGGTCTGGGCGATGATGCCGATGTTCTCGCCTTGGGGTTCGCGCCTCGTCTCGCCATCTTGGTTTTCGCTGTAGGGGATGGGGCCGTCGCCGTTCTCGACATAGCGGGCTATGGCCTTGACAACGGAGTCGCTGATGTAGATGTGGCCGCCCTTCTCGTTGGGTCGATCGTTTCTGGTGGAGAATGCAGCCGAAACCTCGCCTTCCGCAAACGCGTCCACGGTGGAGCCGTTCTTGACGACGATGTCGTCCTGGTAGGTGAAGAGGGCGTTGGCGCCACCGTATCTGCCTTTACTTGCACGGACCGTCACGTTTGCATGATCGAGGGTGATGCCCTTGTGGGCATAGACGCCATATTCAACACCGTTTACGTTGAGGGAGGCGTTTGTGGCTGCGAGGCTGCCCTTGGCCTCGACGGCAGCGTCTTCCTCGGAGCTTGCCTTGACCTGGCTGCCGTCCGAGATGTTGATATTGTCGCCGCTCCAAAGGGCCTCACCATCGGCTGAGCTTGCCTCGACCGTCCCGCCACCCTTGATGGTGAGGTTCTTGTCGGCTCCAATACCCTTGTCCTTGGTAGCCCTGGCGGTGACGGCTCCGCTGTCGTCAATCGTGATATTGCCGTTTGCCCTGATGCCATCCGATGCACCCGTGGCGTTGACGTTGCCCGAACCTTTGATAGCGAGATCACCTCCGGCATTGATGGCATCAAACCCAGTGCTCGTGGCGTTGACGGATCCGGCTCCGTCGATGTTGATATTACCCGTGGTGAGGATAGCGTCCTCAGTAGATGTCACGCTGAGCGTGCCGCCCTCGTCGCCTTGGATATTGAGCTCGGCATTCTCGTTAGTGCCATGAGAAACGTTGATGCTTTCGATCCATTCGGCAGTGACGATGTTGGTTCCCGAGTAATTCACGTTGAGCTTGCCTGCGGCCTGGATCTCGCCGCCGTTATAGTTGTTGAGCTTCAAGTCGTCGGCGCCGTCCCACGACCAGGTACCGGCCTCGTCGCTCGCCGCGGTGTTGTACTTGTTGCCGCCGACCTTGACCCATTCCGCTGCGAGCGAGACGCTCGGCATGAGCAGCGAGCTCACCGTGAGCGCGCAGGCCAGGC
>CAJKFS010000005.1 GCA_905199225.1 uncultured Collinsella sp.
AATGGGGCGGCACGCCATCTTTTATCAGCCAACTCGCTGAAGTACGGTGACGAAGGCGCAAGGCCGGGAGGGGTTATCAAAGCCGACATCCCGCAGCCGCGAAGCGGCGAGGACGTCGGCGTGATAACCCCGCAGGCCTTGCGCCGACGGGAAGGAACCTACTTCACGACCAAGATGTCGCAGTCCGTATTGCGCAGCAGGAACGTCGAAATCGAACCCAGGAGCGCATACTTGATCGAGGACAGGCCGCGTGCGCCGCAGAGCACCAGATCGGGCTTGACCACGTCGAGCATCTCGTCCTTGAGCGTCTCGCGAATACGGCCGGCGCGAATCATGACCTCGACCTCGGGAATATCGGGATTGGCCTTGGCCTCTTCGAGCTGCTTGGCGATGGAGTTCTTAAATGCCTCCTCCAGTCCGTTGACCAGATCGACCGGATAGGAACCAGCGCTCTCGAGTGCCGTGGAATCGATAACGTGGCCGATAATCAGCTTGGCGCCGTTGTTCGCGGCGACCTTGATGGCGCGTGCGAGCACAAAATCCTGCTGCTCAGTACCGTCGAGTGAAACAAATACCTTGGTGTAGCCCTCGTTCATGGTTTCCTCCTTGGTCTATCGCACGGGCGTGGGGCTCGTGCATCGGGCGGGCGCGGATGCGTGGCCGCCGGACACTTTATCTTGTTGCAGTTATACCCAAGGATTTGGGTTTGACCGCTCGCAATTCTGTGAACGGGCGAGTTTTTTGGTAAGGGTAGGCGCAGGCGCGCCGCCAACGGTTGATAATGGGACATCGCCCGCACCGTCCGCAGAACAATATCGGCGGGTGTCTAACGAGGGGGTCCCTTTGGATATCATTGAGCTTCTAAAATCTGCCTTCATGGGCCTGGTCGAGGGCATCACCGAATGGCTGCCTGTTTCGTCGACCGGTCACATGATCTTGGTGGACGAGTTCGTCAAGATGAACGTGAGCGAGACGTTCTGGAATATGTTCCTGGTCGTGATTCAGCTTGGCGCCATTTTGGCCGTCTGCGTTTTGTTCTTCTACGACCTCAACCCGTTTTCTCCCGGCAAGGGCAAGGAGGGCCGTCGCGACACCTGGGTGCTGTGGGGCAAGATTGTGCTCGGCTGCATTCCCGCCGCGGCGATCGGTCTGCCGCTCAACGACTGGATGGAGGAGCATTTCTACAATGCTCCCGTCGTGGCGCTGGCGCTCATTGTGTACGGCGTGCTGTTTATCGTGATCGAGAACTGGCGCGCGAACAAGCGCGACCAGGCTGCTCTTGCCGGTTCGTTTGGTTCGCGTGCTGTGGTGTCGGGTGGACGTCCCGCCGGTGCGCACTTTGCGGCGCCCACCGCGGCTACCGCTGAGGATGAGGACGATGACGAGAATCTGGACTTTGGCTCCATCGCCACGCTCGAGGACCTGAGCTGGAAGACTGCGCTGGGTATCGGCTGCTTCCAGGTGCTTTCGCTGGTGCCTGGTACGTCTCGCTCCGGTTCTACCATCATCGGCGGCCTGCTTTTGGGCTGCACGCGTTCGGTGGCGTCCAAGTTTACGTTCTTCCTGGCCATCCCTGTCATGTTTGGCGCGAGTGCGCTCAAGCTGGTCAAGTATTTCATCAAGGGCGGTACGTTCGGTGCCAACGAGGTCGCCATCCTGGGCGTGGGCTGCGTTGTGGCCTTTGTGGTTTCGCTCATCGCCATCAAGTGGCTTATGGGCTTCGTCCGCCGTCACGACTTCAAGTGCTTCGGCGTCTACCGCATCATTCTGGGCATCGTGGTGCTTGCGTACTTCTTCGTCTTGGAGCCGATGCTCGGCCTCTAACTTAGTCGACGCTGCGCGGCGGTCAGGGCGACAACTTGTCATTCAAAGGGGGTGGCATGACCAAAAGGTCTATGCCGCCCCCCCTTTTCATGCCAATTTGTTCGCCCTGACCGTCGCTCGCTGCTGCTGCTATGACATCGGTGGTTTCGTGATTGTCAATAGATTGGTGCAAAGTAACCTGACCCCATTGCGCCAAATCCGCTGGGGCGGGCCTGACGGTGACGCACGGAGTCGTGGTGTGATTTGCGTCGGTGTCCGCGCGGCTCGGTATACTAGTACGGCTCAAACTATGGCGCCGCCCGCAGGCGCGCCGTCCGTCAGATGAGGAGTCGCCCATGACCCAGCCCTTGCCCTGGGAAAAGAACGCCGCGGTACCCGTGTCGCCCGCGCCGGAACCCGTGCCGCTCGATGCATATGCCGCCCCTGCTGCGCCGGAACCCGAGCTCGTCCCGCTCGACATCTACGACGCTCCCGCGCCGGCACCCAAGCCCGCCAAGCCGCTCGTCGACATCGACAGCCTCAACCCCGCCCAGCGCGAGGCGGTTCTGACCACCGAGGGCCCGCTGTTAGTCCTTGCCGGCGCCGGCTCGGGCAAGACCCGCGTCCTGACCTTCCGCATCGCTCATATGCTCGGTGACCTGGGCGTTAAGCCCTGGCAGGTCCTGGCCATCACGTTTACCAACAAGGCCGCGGCCGAGATGCGCGAGCGTCTGGCGGCGCTCATCCCCAACGGCACCCGCGGCATGTGGGTGTGCACCTTCCACGCCATGTGCGTGCGTATGCTGCGCGAGGACGCCGATCTGCTAGGCTACACCGGCCAGTTCACCATCTACGATGACGACGATTCCAAGCGCATGGTGCGCGACATTATGCAGGCGCTCGGCATCGAGCAAAAGCAGTTCCCCATCAACATGATCCGCAGCAAGATCAGCTCGGCCAAAAACGCCATGATCGGGCCCGAGGACATGCTCAAATCCGCCGACAGCCCCAACGACAAAAAGGCCGCGCAGGTCTATATGGAGCTGGAGCGCCGCCTGCGCGCCGCCAACGCGATGGACTTCGACGACCTGCTCGTGCGCACGCTCGAGCTGCTGCGCACCCGCCCCGAGGTGCTCGACAAGTATCAGGAGCGCTTCCGCTACATTAGCGTCGACGAGTATCAGGACACCAACCACGTCCAGTACGAGATCGCCAACCTGCTGGCCGCCAAGTACCAAAACCTCATGGTCGTGGGCGACGACGACCAGTCCATTTACAGCTGGCGCGGCGCCGATATCACCAACATCCTGGACTTTGAGAAGGACTTTAAAAACTGCAAGACCGTCAAGTTGGAGCAGAACTATCGCTCCACGGGTCATATCCTGAGCGCCGCCAACGCCGTGGTGCGTCACAACTCGCAACGCAAGGACAAGCGCCTGTTTACGGCCGAGGGCGACGGCGAGAAGATCCAGGCCTTCCAGGCAAGCGATGAGCGCGACGAGGGCCGCTGGATTGCCGGCGAGATCGAAAAGCTGCACTCCAAGGGCACGAGTTACGACGATATCGCCGTGTTCTACCGCACCAACGCCCAGTCGCGTATCCTCGAAGATATGTTCCTGCGCGCGGGCGTGCCCTACAAGATTGTGGGCGGCACGCGATTCTTCGACCGCGCCGAGATCCGCGACGTCATGGCCTACCTCAAGATGATCGTGAACCCGGCAGACGAGATGAGCATCAAGCGCGTCATCAACACGCCGCGCCGCGGCATCGGCTCCACCTCGATCCAAAAGATTGAGCAGCTGGCGCGCGACAACCGTTGCTCGTTCTTCCAGGCTTGCGAGATCGCAACGGCCGAGACGGGCATGTTTAGCGCCAAGGTGCGCAATGGCCTGTCGAGCTTTGTCTCGCTGGTGCGCGAGGGTCGCCGCATGGACGGCGAGCTCAAGGACGTCGTCGAGATGATTGTCGACAAGACGGGCCTGCTGCAGGCCTTCCGCGCTGAGGGCACCATGGAGTCCGAGAGCCGTGCCGAGAACATCCAGGAATTCCTGGGTGTCGCTGCCGAATTTGAGGAGACGCACGAGGATATCGAGGGTACGCTCGAGAGCTTGGAAGAGCTGCGCGCGGCTGGCGTTGCCGATGTGCCGGCCGATGCCGAGCCCGAGCCCGTCGTGGTGAGCGCACCTGTGCCCGAGCCCGGACCGTCCGCACCCGCATCCTCGTTTGAGGCATTGGTCGGCGCCCGTGACGCCGCTGGCTCCAATCCGCTCGACAGTCTGGCGGCTCCGGCGCTCTCTCCGCAGGATGCTCTGGCTGCCGCCATCGCGGGCAATGCCTATGCCGCGCCGACGGAGCTGCCCGCGGGTGCCGTGCATGCCGACGAGATCGAGCGCACCTATGGCCCGCTTACCTGCAAGGCGCTGCCTGCTCTCATGGAGTGGCTTGCCCTGCGTTCCGACCTGGATTCCCTTGCCGGCGAGACGCATGCCATCACCATGATGACCATCCACTCCGCCAAGGGCCTGGAGTTCCCGGCGGTGTTCGTTGCTGGCATGGAGGAGGGCATCTTCCCGCACGTGCACGACTTTGGCGGCAGCGATGACCCGGGCAAGCTCGAGGAGGAGCGTCGCCTGGCCTACGTCGCCATCACGCGTGCCCGTAAGCGCCTGTTCTTGACCTATGCGGCTACGCGTCGCACCTACGGCTCGACCTCTGCCAACCCGCGCTCGCGCTTCCTCAACGAGATTCCGTTTGAGGACATCGAGTTTAGCGGCATCGGTTCTGCCGGTTTTGAGGGCACGGGCTGGGAGAAGCGCGGCGACCGACACGGCACCTTTGGCTCGGGTATGGGCTCGGACATGTATGGCGGCAAGGTGTTTGGCTCGCATACGCGCTCGACCGGCGGTTCCGGTTCGCGCGGCGGATCGAGCTTTGACGACTTCTTTGGCGGCAGCACTTATGGCACCGAGCGCCATCGTGGGGTTTCGCCCGACGCCGGCCGCGTTGCCTCGACTTTTGGCTAGGGCGCGCCGCGAGCCAAAAAGCCGTCGTCCAAGGTGTCGCCGACGGTGGAGCGCAAGGTCGATCGCGCTAGCGCGTCGCAGGACTTTGCCGCGGGCGATACCGTGAGTCACAAGACCTTTGGCACGGGTACCGTGATCTCGGTCGCCGGAGACATGATCGAGGTTCAATTCGAAAAGACCGGCCAGACCAAAAAGCTGATGAAGGGCTTTGCACCGATCGTCAAGTTGTCGTAATCTCGGCGGACCTGGGCGGGCGTATGGGGCAACATCGCCTGCTCGGGCAGTCCTGCTCGCACGGAGAGCACATTAAGTGCTCTCCGGCTCGTGCGGAACTCGCGATCGATGTTGCCCCATACGCCCGCCCAGGTCCTAAGATAACGTTGCTTGCGAACGTTGCTCTGCTCGTTCGCTTTTTGATCTGGAGAGCCGGGTGGGCTGATAAATAGATATAGCAAGGGGCTCTCCCGTACATGGACAGGAGAGCCCCTTGTTGCATTTGGGTTGTTGGTGCGATCTAGAGATGCGAGACGATCAGTTCCATCTTGCCTTCGAGGTCGATGGAGCTGACGGTGCTCGGGGCCAGCAGGTGACTGCCCTTGTGGACGGGGTCGCCGCAGACGGTGCCTTCGCCGTCGATGACCGACAGGCACATGAAGGGCCAGCGCTGGTCGAGGGTCTTGCTGCCGTCGACGCGCACGCGATCGACGGTGTAGCAGGGGTTGGACTCGAGCTCGGTTACGCCATCGACCTCGGGCGCGGTTACCGTGCCGTCGGTCGGTGCCTGAGCATCAAAGTTGATGCAATCCAGGCTCTGCTCAATGTGCAGAGGACGCAGCTTGCCGTCGGTGCCGGGGCGGTCGTAGTCGTACAGGCGATAGGTCACGTCGCTCGACTGCTGCGTCTCCAAAATGAGCGTACCAGTCTTGATGGCGTGCACGGTACCGGAGTCAATCTGGAAAAAGTCGCCCTTGTGAATCGGCAGCACGTTGAGCATGTCGTTCCAACGGCCCTCCTCGATCATCTGCGCAGCCTCGGTGCGGTCGTGCGCGCGCTGGCCGACGATGATCGTGGCACCGGGCTCGCAGTCCAGTACATACCAGCACTCGGTTTTGCCCAGGCTGCCGTTCTCGTGCTCGGCGGCGTACTCGTCGTTGGGGTGAATCTGGATCGAAAGGTCGTCCTTGGCGTCCAGAATCTTAATGAGCAGCGGGAACTCCTTGCCCTCGCAATTGCCAAAGAGCTCGCGGTGCTCGGCCCACAGCCACGAAAGCGTGTGGCCTGTATACGGGCCCTCCGCAATCTGGCAGTCGCCGTTGGGATGGGCCGAGATGGCCCAGCACTCACCGATGGGACCCTCGGGAATGTCGTAGCCAAACACGGTCTCCAGCTGGCGGCCGCCCCAGATCTTCTCGTGGAAGATCGGCGTGAGTTTAATCAAATCGGACATGTGCATACTCCCATAAGGTTGTGCGGGTGCCGCGTAAGACAGCTCAAAACGAGCACCCACCGGATTACAAAACTAGGCCAGCGTTACGTTGTGCAGCTCAAAGCGGTCGCCTACGTTGTGCGAGACAGAATATTCAAACGCGGTACCGCTATCCAAGAAGCCAATCTGGTTGAGTTCGAGCAGGGGAGAGCCGGGTTTGGTATCCAGGCGCTCAGCCTCTTCTTCAGTTGCCGCGACAGCGCGAATGGTACGGTGGAAACTCGAGATCTTGAGTCCGCACTGCTCGCGGATGAAGCTGTAGATCGATGCGTACAGGTCTTTTTTCTTAAGACCCGGAATCAGCTCGAGTGGCATATAGGTGTACTCAATAACGATGGGCAGGCCATCGACCTCGCGTACGCGCACGATGTGATAGGCAAAGTCGTCTTCGGCCATTCCCAGCTGGGTCGCAACCTCTGCCGGCGGATTGACGATCGAGAAATCGTAGACCACCGAGGTCACTTTCTCCCCGCGATGCTCGTACGAAAAGCCTTGGGCACGGTCGTTCTTGCCTTGGAAAAACACCTGGCCGGGAAGCCCCGCCGTGTCCTTGACGTAGGTGCCCGATCCGCGCCGGCTGGTAATAAGGCCTTCCTCGGTGATCTGCTCAATTGCTCGTTTGACGGTGATTTTGGAAACGCTGTAGAGCTCACAGAACTCAACGACGGTGGGCAACTTATCGCCCGGCTTAAGGGCGCCGTCCTCGATGCTTCGACGGATATCTGCAGCTATCGCCTCGTATTTGGGAATCATGCAATCCTCCCTTCATATTTACGTCGATATTTAGAAAGTATACCTACTTAAAAAGCATCCATATGGCTTTCATGAAAGAAGTTCGATAAAGAAAAATTAAAAAGACGCTTTACATAGAAAATTAGAGCGCTATAGTTACAGACAACAAGCGAGATGCATTGGCGTTTGCTTGTACTGTTTGGGGACGGTTTTGTTTTGGCGGGTTGGATATCGGTATGACCGGTGCGCGCCCGCGCCGGATAACCTGCCAAAGCAAACCCGTCTCCAACCGGAAGCTCTAGAACACGAAAGCGAGGACTTTGATGGCACAGTATCAGCTGCCCAACGATTTCTTCTTTGGCGCTGCTATGTCCGGCCCGCAGACTGAGGGTCAGTGGAACCAGGGCGGCAAGCTCGAGAACCTGTGGGACACCTGGTCCATCCAGGATCTGGGTTCGTTCTACAACTGCGTTGGCTCTTATGCCGGCAATGACTTTATGGCCAAGTACCAGGAAGACTTTCGCATTTTGAAGGACTTGGGCCTGAATACCTATCGCACTTCCATCCAGTGGAGCCGTCTGCTCGATGCCGACGGCAACCTTAACGAGGAGGGTGCTGCGTGGTATCACGAGCTGTTCCGCGCCTCTCGCGAGGCCGGCCTGGAGCCGTTCGTCAACCTGTACCACTTTGACATGCCCACCTACCTCTTTAACCGTGGCGGCTGGGAGAGCCGTGAGGTCGTCGAGGCTTACGCTCATTACGCCGACGTTGCCTTCCGCGAGTTTGGCCAGGAGATCAAGTACTGGTTCACCTTTAACGAGCCCATCGTCGAGCCCGAGCAGCGCTATCAGGAGGGCGTGTGGTTCCCGCAACTCCACGACTTTAGCCGCGCTCGCACCGTGCAGTATCACATCTCGCTGGCACATGCGCTGGCCGTGGCCAACTACCGTAAGGCCTATGACGAGGGCGCTATTCGCGCCGATGCCAAGATTGGCATGATCAACTGCTTTACCCCGGTCTATACCAAGGAGAATCCCAGCGAGGCAGACCTCGAGGCCGTGCGTATGACCAGCGGCATCAACAATCGCTGGTGGCTCGACCTTATTACCAAGGGCGAGCTTCCTGCCGACGTGCTCGACAGCCTGGCCGAGGGCGGCGTTAAGCTCCCGTTCCGTGCCGGCGACCAAGAGATTCTCAAGCAGGGTGTTGTCGACTGGCTCGGCTGCAACTATTACCACCCCACGCGTGTTCAGGCACCGGCGAGCAAGGTCGACCAGTACGGCCTGCCGCACTTTGCCGACGAGTACGTATGGCCCGACGCCGTTATGAACGAGAGCCGCGGCTGGGAGATCTACCCGCAGGGCCTCTACGACTTTGGCATGGACTGCGCTAAGAACTACCCCGATCTTGAGTGGTTCGTTTCCGAGAACGGCATCGGCATCATGGACGAATACAAGAACCGTGACGCCGAGGGAACCATTCAGGATGACTACCGCGTCGACTTTGTACGCCAGCACCTGGAGTGGGTTGCCAAGGCAATTGCCGAGGGCGCCAAGTGCCGTGGATACCATTATTGGGCCGTTATCGATAATTGGTCTTGGGCGAATGCCTTTAAGAACCGTTACGGTTTTGTCGAGGTCGACCTTATGGACGGCTACAAGCGCCGCCTTAAGAAGTCGGCAGCCTGGCTCAAACAGGTCGCCACGACCCACGTGGTTGATTAGCGACCGGGCGAACGCCCAGACCGCGCGCCGCCGCGCGCAACACATGGCACATCTGGTGGCAGAGGGCGACAGACCACCGTGCGCATAGGAAAAGGCCGGATTTGAAAGTTAGGAGCAATCATGGCCAGTGACAATGGAAAGAGCTTCCTCGACAAGTTTGCCGAGGTCTCTGCGAAGGTGGGAAACCAGGTTCACCTGCGTTCCCTGCGTGACGCCTTCGCGACCATCACGCCGCTCTATATCCTTGCGGGTATCGCGGTTCTTATTAACAACGTCGTGTTCCCCCTGTTCCCGCTCGATGCGGCGGGCCTTGCCAACCTTCAGACGTGGGGTTCGGCAATTACGCTGGGCACCCTCAACGTCTCTGCCATTATCTTGGCCGGATTGATTGGCTACAGCCTCGCTAAGAACAAGCGTTTCGATAACCCGCTCGCTTGCGTGGTCGTCGCTATCTCTGCTTTCGTCATCATGATGCCGCAGCAGATCACCGCCACGCTTGCCGCCACGAGCCCGCTGCTCACCGACAAGATCACCTCCGCCGAGGTCACGGGCGCCCTTTCGACTGCCAACACCGGCACCAACGGTCTGTTCTCGGCCATTATCATCGCCCTGCTTTCCGTCTCGCTCTTCATCAAGATTTCTGGCGTCGAGAAGCTCAAGGTTAAGCTGGGCGAGGGCGTGCCCCCCGCGGTCTCCAACTCCTTCAACGTCATGATCCCGATGCTGCTCAACCTCGCGATCTTCGCTCTTGCCGCAGCCCTGCTCGCCGTGTGCGCCGGCACCGATCTGTGCGCCATCATCTCCACGTGCATCTCCAACCCGCTCAAGAGCATCATGAACGCCGGTCCGTGGGCTGTTATCCTCATCTACACCCTTGCTAACCTGCTGTTCTGCGTCGGTATTCACCAGTCCACCATCTCTGGCGCTACCGTCGAGCCGATCCTGACCATGCTCATCGTCGACAACATGGCTACCTTTGCCGCCGGTGGCACCATCCAACCCGATCACTACATGAACATGCAGATCGTTAACAGCTTTGCCCTCATCGGCGGCTCGGGCTGCACCCTCATGCTTCTGCTCGACACGCTCCTGTTCTCCAAGAACAAGGCTTCCGAGACCGTTTCCAAGATGGCTATCCTGCCTGGTCTGTTCAACATCAACGAGCCGGTTATCTACGGTTACCCCATCGTGTACAACCTGCCGCTCATGATCCCGTTTGTCCTCCTTCCCGACCTGTTCATCGGCATCACCTATGGCCTTACCTGCGCAGGCATCATCAGCCCCTGCATCGCCCAGGTGCCCTGGACTATGCCTCCCGTCATCAATGCCCTGCTCGCTACGGGCTTTGACTGGCGCGCCGGCGTGTGGCAGGCTCTCGAGATTGTCATTGGCATGGCCGTCTACCTGCCCTTCATGAAGATTTCCGAGAAGGCAATCGCCAAGCAGGAGGCTCTTGCCGAGTAGAACGCCTAACGTTCGTCCCTTTCACCGTTGCGGGCACCGGTACGCGGTGCCGGTGCCCGCGGCTCTCTCCCTTGTGTAAAGATGCAGGGGGTGGGCACAATAGCCGCAAGGAATAAAACCAGTCGTCGTCTGCGCGCCGCGCAGTTATAAGGAGGAAACCATGAAGAAGATCATGCTCTGCTGCAATGCCGGTATGTCCACGAGCCTGCTGGTCCAGAAGATGCAGGCCGAGGTTGCAAACCGTGGTCTGGATATTGAGGTCGAGGCTCGTCCCATGAACGAGGCCCACGATCACCTGGGCGAGTGCGACATGTTGCTGCTTGGCCCGCAGATCGGCTACACCAAGGGCGATTTTGAGAAGGAGGCCGCCGGCCGTTTCCCGGTCGAGGTCATCAACATGGTCGACTACGGCCGCATGAACGCTGCCGGCATCATCGACCACTGCGTCAGCGTGATGGGCTAGGTGCTCCGCATGGAGGATATGAACGAACTGCAGATGACCTGCTTTGAGATCATCAGCTACGTCGGTACCGCCAAGAGCATGTACATCAATGCCGTGCAAAAGGCCAAGGAGGGCGATTTTGGCGCCGCCGAGGAACTTATCAAGCAGGGCGACGAGGCCTATAACGGTGGCCACGATGTTCACATGGGGCTTCTGAAGAAGGAGGCCAACGGTGAGCGTAACGGCGAGGCTCCGTTGATTCTGCTGCATGCCGAGGACCAGATGGCCGGCACCGAGACCATGCGCGTCATGGCCACGGAGCTCATTGAGGTTCACAAGCAGCTGCAGGCACTTCAGGCCTAGTCGGCGCTATCGCCGCGATGGACCGTGCGGTCCAACAGACAACACAGTCCCTTTGACGGGCGCCAGGAGTCTCCGCCTCCCGGCGCCTTTATATTTGGCGAAGGCCCTGCGTGACCTTTTGAGCGGTCGTTTACGTTTTCACAGATAAAACCTGCCAAAACAAACCTGTCCCTTTTTGGCAGGTTTTTGCCTTGGGAGCGGTACCATACAGGCAATGTTTAAACGAGAAAGGTGGGCTCCCATGGAACCTAAGCAGTATTACATCGGCATTGACGTCGGCGGCACTTCGGTTAAGGAGGGCCTGTTCGACGAGGACGGCAACCTGCTGGCCAAGGCCAGCGTGCCCACGCCTCCCATCGTTGACGCCGCGGGCTTTTCCGCAGTGACCGAGGCCATCGACCAGGTGGTCGCCAAGGCACGGATTCCGCGTGCCTTTGTGGCGGGCATTGGCCTGGCCGTTCCGTGCCCCATCCCGGCATCGGGCGATGCCAAGGTCAAGGCCAACATCGCCATTAACCTGCCCGAGCTGAGGATCGCCATTCAAAAGCACTGCCCCGACGCGGTCGTTAAGTACGAGAACGATGCCAACGCCGCTGCCATGGGCGAGGCCTGGCTCGGTTCTGCCAAGGGCGTGCAGAACGTGGTGATGGTCACCATCGGTACCGGCGTGGGCGGCGGCGTTATCGTTAACGGCGATGTGGTATCGGGCGTTGTGGGCGCCGGCGGCGAGATTGGCCACATGTGCCTGAACCCGGCCGAGGAGCGTACCTGCGGCTGCGGCGGCCATGGCCACCTGGAGCAGTATTCCAGTGCCACCGGCGTGGTGAGCAACTACCTTGCCGAGTGCAAGAAGGCGGGCGTCGAGCCCATCGAGCTCACCGGCCCCTCAGATTCCAAGGACGTGTTCCAGGCCTGCCGCGAGGGTGACAAGCTGGCGCTGGCAGCTGCCGATACCATGGCCGACTACCTCGGCCGCGCTCTGGCGCTTATCGCCAACGTGGTCGACCCCGAGATGTTCCTGATCGGTGGTGGCGCGTCCGCTTCGGCCGATGTCTACCTCGACGCCGTTCGCGAGCACTTCCAGCGCTACGCGCTTTCCGCCTCGCGTGAGACGCCCATTAAGGTCGCCTCGCTCGGAAACGACGCCGGCATCATCGGTGCCGCCTACGTAGCCCTGCGCGCCGCTGGCAAATAGCTGGTACAAGGGGGCCAGGTTACTTTGCACCAACACGGTGTAAAAGGGACAGCCTTGGCCCCCGTGCCTGCCCCAAAATATGCCGTGGCCCTTCCGTCTGCGAAGGCTCGGCATCGGCGTGCTACCATAGCTACGTCCAAGTACACATATCAAGTGGAGGATATCCATGGCAAACGTTCTTGTCTTTGGTCACCAGAACCCCGATAACGACGCCATCATGAGCGCCGTCGTCCTGTCCCAGCTGCTCAACCAGGTTGAGTATGCCGGCAACACCTACGAGGCCTGCGCCCTTGGTCAGCTTCCGGCAGAGTCCGCCAAGCTGCTCGCCGACGCCGGTATCGCCGAGCCCCGCGTGATCGAGTCCGTCGAGGCCGGTCAGCTCGTCGTCCTCACCGACCACAACGAGTCCGCCCAGTCCGTCGCCGGTCTTAAGGACGCCACGGTCTTTGGCGTCGTCGATCATCATCGCATCGGCGACTTCGAGACCGCCGGCCCGCTGCACTATATCTGCCTGCCCTGGGGCTCCAGCTGCACCATCGTCACCAAGCTCGCCGGCGTGCTCGGCGTTGAGCTTTCCGACGTCCAGGCCAAGCTGCTGCTCTCGGCCATGATGACCGATACGCTCATGCTCAAGAGCCCCACCACCACCGATGTCGACCGCGCCGTCGCCGCCAAGCTCGGCGAGCAGGTGGGCGTCGACCCGGTCAAGTTTGGCATGGAGGTCTTCCTTACCCGTCCGTCCGGCTCCTTCACCGCAGCCGAGATGGTCGGCAACGACATCAAGATGTTCGAGCCCGCCGGCAAGAAGCTGCTCATCGGCCAGTACGAGACTGTCGACAAGAGCCGCGCGCTCGGCATGATCGACGAGATCCGCGAGGCCATGCGCGCCTACGCCGCCGAGAAGGGTGCCGACGGCATTGTCCTGTGCATCACCGACATCATGGAGGAGGGCTCGCAGGTCCTGCTCGAGGGCGAGACCGAGGCCGCTCAGAAGGGCCTGGGCATTGCCGACGAGCACGACGGCGTCTGGATGCCGGGTGTCCTCTCCCGTAAGAAGCAGGTCGCTGCCCCCATCATGGCCGCCTGCTAGGTTTAGTTGACCAAACGCCACGACCGGATCGCGGACGCCCCGCGCTCCGGTCGTTTTTTGTGCACGGCGCCGCGTCGTCTCTTGGACAGGTGTGCCCGTGCCGTTGAGCAAATAATGTTCAACCTGTGGTTCCGCTTTTCGGCCACGCCTGCGTGCTTGTCGTGCAGGGTAGGCTAGATGCAAGCGTAATACGTTAGAGCGCGGCGCCGCCACTTGGGCGGGCCGTGCTTTTTTAAGACGGGAGCCATCCCGTGAAAGGAGCCGCCCATGGCAGCAACTGAGCAGCTGTTCAACGTTCGTGAGCGCAAGCGCTTTGAGCGTCACGATATCTGGGAGCGTATCGCCGAGAACGGCACGATTTCCGCCGCCGTCATGGTCTTCGCCGCCATCGCCGCCGTAATTTGCGCCAATACCGATGCCTACGAGGCCATCCATCACTTTTTGGAGACCCCGTTGTATGTGGGTCTGGGCAACCTTACGGCCGGTCTCACTGTTGAGCTTTTCGTCAACGACTTCCTCATGGCGATTTTCTTTTTGTTGGTGGGCATTGAGCTTAAGTACGAGATGACGGTCGGCGAGCTCAAGAATCCGCGTCAGGCCATGCTTCCCATGCTGGCGGCCGTGGGCGGCGTCGTCGTTCCCGCCTGCATCTACCTGATCTTTAACCATGCCGGCGCCCACAACGGTTGGGCCATCCCCATGGCAACCGATATTGCCTTTGCGCTGGGCGTGCTGTCGCTTTTGGGCAATCGCGTGCCCAACGGCGTGCGCGTGTTCTTCTCGACGCTCGCCATCGCCGACGACCTCATCTCTATCGCCGCCATCGCCATCTTCTACGGTCAGAGCCCCAATCCGTTTTGGTTGGGCGCCGCCGCGCTTATGACCTGCGCGCTCGTGTGGCTCAACAAGACGCAGCATTACCGCCTTGCCCCGTACTCGGTACTGGGCCTGCTGCTGTGGTTCTGCATGTTCAAAAGCGGCGTGCACGCTACGCTTGCCGGCGTCATCCTGGCCTTCACCATTCCGGCCAAGTGCGGCGTTAAGCTCGATAGCCTTACCGATTGGCTGGGCGAGTGCCTGCCGTTGCTCGATGACCGCTACGACGATGAGGCGCACATCTTGGGCCAGCATGACTTTACCGTCTCGACCACCAAGGTCGAGCGCGTCATGCACCGCGTGACCCCGCCGCTCATCCGCATGGAGCGTCTGATCTCCACGCCGGTCAACTTTGTGATCCTGCCGATCTTTGCGTTCGTGAACGCACAGGTTCGCCTGGTGGGCGTGGACATGAGCACGCTGCTCACCGACCCGGTGACGCTCGGCGTGTACTTTGGCATGCTGCTGGGCAAGCCGATCGGCATCTTTGGCATGACGTTCGCCTTGGTCAAGCTCAAGGTCTGCGAGCTGCCGCACAATGTCAACTGGCACATGATTGCCGGTGTGGGCATTCTGGGCGGTATCGGCTTTACCATGTCGATTCTCATCAGCGGCCTTGCCTTCCCGACGGCCCAGTTTGAGGTTCTGGCTGCCAAGGCCGCCATCCTTGCCGGTTCGGTCACCGCTGCCGTGCTCGGCATGATCTACATGAGCGTGGTCTGCAAACACCCCGCGCCCAAGGGCGAATAAGAGCGCAAAAACCGGGGCCGGACGCGCCCCCGGATACCCTCGTGTGCAAAAAACGCCGTTTGTGAGTACTGTCACAAACGGCGTTTCATTTTATGCACGAAAAATAATGGACATAATCATGCAATCTGTACGTTAACGAGTAATCGCTTGACTCCAATTTGGCGACAGCTACCGCTCGGAAAGAAAATTCAGGCGCAAAAACGCCGATTTGGGGCCTGAATCGCTGCTACTAAAAAGGTAACAGTACTCATATTTGCTCTTTTTTGCACACGGGCCCGATGACTGGGTTATTCCACGGTGCCGTAGACGGCGCCCCAGCCGTGGGCGGCCAAGGCGGAGTTGAGCTGGTCGCAAAGCGATTGGCGGTCGTAGTAGCCGGGCGGCAAAAGGTTCACGATTTCCATGAGGTCGGGTGCCAGGTCCAAGATTTCGGCCTGTACGATGAGATCCAGGCGGTCGATGGCGTGGCGGTCGTAAAATAGCCCGTCGACCAGGCGCTGTAGGTCGCCGAATTCTTCGGCCTGGAACGATCCGTACTCCATAGTGCCTCCTTGGGCGCCCCACGCCGGCATGCGCGGCGATTCGTAATTTATTGCGATGGACTTAATCTATCACGGCTTCATACCGTTGCGGCGGTGGCGGTCTATACTTAGACGAACTGCAACGTACCGCTTCGCGAAAGGTCGCACCCCATGCAGACGATCTACCAGAAGATGGAAACCACCGAACTCGATGCCGCCATCGAGGCACTCAAAGCCGAGGTCGCCGAGGTCAAGGCCAAGGGCCTGGCGCTCGACATGGCCCGCGGCAAGCCGTCGCCCTCCCAGGTTGACATCTCTCGACCCATGCTCGATATCCTCAATGCCGATGCCGATCTGCACGACGGCAACGTCGACTGCTCCAACTACGGCTGTTTTGAGGGCATTCCCTCGGCGCGCAAGCTGGCGGGGGAGTTCCTGGGTTGCCCCGCCGAGCAGACGCTCGTGCTGGGTTCGTCGAGCCTTTTGATCGAGCATGACATCGCCGGCATGTTCTGGCGCTGTGGCTCGTGCGGCAGCGAGCCCTGGGACGCCTACGAGGCCGCGCACGACGGCAAGAAGGTCAAGTTCCTGTGTCCCGTTCCCGGCTACGATCGCCACTTTGGCATCACCGCCGACTTGGGCATCGAGAACGTTCCCGTCGCGATGACCGATAACGGCCCCGACATGGACGAGATCGAGCGCCTCGTTGCCGCCGACGATTCCATCAAGGGTATCTGGTGCGTGCCCAAGTATTCCAACCCCACGGGCATCACCTTTAGCGAGGACACCGTGCGTCGCCTGGTCGAGATGCCCACGGCCGCGCCCGATTTTCGCATCTTCTGGGACAACGCCTACTGCGTGCACGACCTGTACGACGAGACCGACGAGCTCGCCAACATCTTTGACCTCGCTCGCGCGGTGGGCACCGAGGACCGCGTGGTGGCCTTTGCCTCGACGTCCAAGATCACCTTCCCGGGCGCCGGCATCGGCTTTATCGGCGCGAGCCCCGCGGTCATCGCCGAGTTCTCCAAGCGCCTGAAGGCCGGCCTCATCAGCGCCGACAAGCTCAACCAGCTGCGTCACGTGCGCTTCCTTCCCACCATCGAGGCGGTCAAGGAGCACATGAAAAAGCATGCCGAGTTCCTGCGTCCGCGCTTTGAGGCCGTTGAGCGCAAGCTCACCGAGGGCTTGGGTAACACGGGTTGCGCCACTTGGACTCATCCCCATGGCGGCTACTTTGTGAGTTTTGATGGCCCCGAGGGCTCGGCCAAGAAGGTCGCCGCGCTTTGTGCCGACCTGGGCGTCAAGCTCACGCCGGCTGGTGCCACCTGGCCTTATGGCAAGGATCCGCGCGACACCAACATCCGCATCGCGCCGAGCTATCCCACGGTCGAGGACCTGGAGGCTGCGCTCGATGTGCTGGTGCTGGCTGTCAAGCTCGTCGCTGCCGAGCTTGCGCGTGCCGAGCGCGCCTAACGCGTAGGGCCCCGCAAGTCCGCGCCTAGTACTATCCGCACTTTCGATACGTAAAGGAGCGTATACATGGATTTGGGTATTTCAACCAACCCCACGCCAGAGCTCTACACCATTAAGGTAACCGGCGAGATCGATATCTCTAACGCCGATAGCCTGCGCAATGCCATCGACCTGGCGCTCGAGCAGCCCACCGAGGCCGTTGAGCTCGATTTTGCCCAGGTGAGCTACATCGATTCGACGGGCATTGGCGTGCTCGTGGGTGCCGCGCACCACGCGGTTGACCACGGCAAGCGCTTTAGCTGCACGAATGTGCAGCCCCCGGTGATGCGCGTGGTTCAGCTGTTGGGTGTCGACCAGGAGATTTCGATCACCGCTGCATAATCTTTGCCCCCAAAAGGGCGTGCCATTTGGCATATGTTTGTGATGCGCTCGGACGTTTTGGCGTCCGGGCGCTATACTTGACCGAATGAATAGACGAGTTCCGGCCGAATGGCGCGGTGCGGGCTCGACTCACATCGAGCCTTGGAGGTATGTGTGTTTGGTATTGGAGAGGGTGAGCTCGCGATCATCGTGGTCTTCGGCTTTTTGCTGTTTGGCCCGGATAAGCTCCCGCAGATGGGCCGCACGATCGGCCGTGCCATCCGTCAGTTCCGCGAGACGCAGGAAAAGATGACGGCCGTTGTTCAGTCCGAGATTATCGATCCGGTGAGCGAGGCCGCGTCGGCCCCGGTCAAGCCCAAGAAGACTGCTGCGACCGACGA
The DNA here is from genome assembly GCA_905199225.1 of uncultured Collinsella sp. Taxonomy (GTDB): domain Bacteria; phylum Actinomycetota; class Coriobacteriia; order Coriobacteriales; family Coriobacteriaceae; genus Collinsella. The sequence goes on from CAJKFS010000005.1 coordinate 17,707, forward strand.
CGATTCCGATGCGGACGAGGATGCCGCCGAGACGGCAGCGCCCGCCAAGAAGGAGACCTTTGCCGAGCGTCGCGCCCGTCTTGCTGCTGAGAAGGCCGCAAGCGAGGGTGCTGCTGAGGGCGAAGGCGCTGTTGATGAGGCCGAGGGTACAGAGCCTGCTACTGCCGTCGAGCCCGAGCCTGCTGCAGAGCCCGAGCCCGAGCCGGCAGAGCCCACGACGGCTGACCTCTACGCCCGCCGTCCCCGCAAGCGCAAGGCTGTCGTCGACCAGCTCGCTCGCGAGCTCGAGGCCGAGGACGATGCCGAGGCTGCTGCCGCCGACGCCCCGAAGGGAGGCGATGAGTAATGCCGATCGGACCTGCGCGCATGCCGCTCTTCGATCACTTGGGAGAGCTCCGTCGCCGCCTGACCATCGTGGTCGTTTCGGTGTTTGCCGCCGCCATCGTGCTGTACTTTGCCACGCCCGTGGTGCTCGATATTCTTGAGGACCCCATCCGCTCCTTTGTGCCGGACGGTAAGTTTTACATCACCACCACGCTCGGCGGCTTTGGCCTGCGCTTCTCGCTTGCCATCAAGATGGCCGTGGTCATGTGCACGCCCATGATCATCTGGCAGATTCTGGCATTTTTCCTGCCGGCACTGCGCCCCAACGAGCGCAAGTGGGTTGTGCCCACGGTGCTCGCCTCGACGGTGCTGTTCTTCCTGGGTGCCATCTTCTGCTACTTCATCATCATCCCGGCGGGCTTTGAGTGGCTCATCGGCGAGACCTCGGCTGTCGCTACGGCGTTGCCCGATCTGGAGAACTACGTCAACATGGAGCTGCTCTTTATGATCGGCTTTGGTGTGGCGTTTGAGCTGCCGCTCATCATCTTCTACCTGTCCGTTTTCCACATCGTGTCCTATGCGGCCTTCCGCAGCGCCTGGCGCTACGTGTACGTAGGCCTGCTCGTGGGTTCGGCTGTGATTACGCCCGACGGCTCGCCAGTTACGCTGGGTCTCATGTATGGCGCCCTGCTCTCGCTCTACGAGATTTCGCTCGCCATCGCTCGCGTGGTCATTACCGCGCGCGAGGGCAAGGAGGGCCTGTTCGTGAGCCGTCTGGACCTGTTCTCGGACGACGAGGACGACGAGGAGTAAATCGGTATGCACGAGGTTGGCATTGTCAACGGCATACTCGATACAGTGATTCGCGCGGCGCGTGGGGCGGGGGCCTCGCGCGCCGTTTTGGTAACGCTGCGTATCGGGGATATGACCGAGGTCGTGCGCGAGGCGCTCGGCTTTGCGTGGGAGACGTTTCGCGACGAGGACCCGCTCACGCGAGGCTGCGAGCTTGCCGTGGAGGAAGTCCATCCACAAAGCGAGTGTCTGGACTGCGGGGAGGTCTTTGAGCACGATCGCTTCCATTGCCGCTGTCCCCAATGTGGCGGCGCCAACGTGCGTCTGCTGCACGGCCGCGAGCTCGACATCGCAAGTATCGAAATCGAAACCCCCGACGATTAGCCCGCTAGCCATCTGGTGATGGGGTATAAAGGGGCCAAAGTAAGGAGTGCCGAGTATGGCTGAGAAAACGATTGATATCGCGTCGCCGATTCTGTCGCGCAACGAGCGCCTGGCAGATCAGCTGCGACAGCGATTTAAAGAGACAAACACCTATGTGATCAATGTGCTGTCGAGCCCCGGTTCGGGCAAGACCACCACGATCCTGGGCACCAACGAGCGCCTGCGCGACAAGGCTGGCCTGCGCTGTGCCGTCATCGAGGGCGATATTGCCTCGGATGTCGACGCCATCACCATGAAGGAAGCCGGCATGCCCGCCATCCAGATCAATACGGGCGGCCTGTGCCATCTCGAGGGCAACATGATCATGGAGGCCGTCGACGCGTTCGACCAGGCGGTGGGCCTTCAAAACATCGACGTCATCTTTATCGAAAACGTGGGTAACCTGGTCTGCCCAGTCGACTTTGACCTGGGCGAGAACCTGTCCATCATGATTCTTTCGGTGCCCGAGGGCGACGACAAGCCTATCAAGTACCCGGGCATCTTCCAACACGCCGGCGCGCAGCTGCTCAACAAGGTCGACGTGGCTCCGGCTTTCGATTTTGACATGGATAGGTATACTAAGACACTCGATGACCTCAATCCGCAGGCGCCGCGGTTTGCCGTGAGCGCGCGCAAGGGCGAGGGCATGGATGCCTGGTGTGATTGGCTCATCGGGCAGATTGAGCAAGCAAGGGCGTAAGTCGGCCGCCATACGGGCGGGCGTAGCCGCAGAGATACGAGATAGGAGCCTCTTTTGAAGCTCATCATCGCCGAGAAAAACGACGCCGCGCGTCAGATCGCCGAGCGGCTGTCCACGGGCAAGCCCAAAAAGGACAAGGTGTACAACACCGCCATCTACCGTTTTGAGTGGAAGGGCGAGGAGTGCGTGACGATCGGTCTTGCCGGTCACATCCTTGCGCCCGATTTTTGCGACAGCGTGCTGTTCGATAAAAAGCTGGGCTGGTATTCGGTCACCGAGGACGGCGAGATGCTGCCGGCCGACATACCCGATGGCCTGGCGCGTCCGCCCTACGACACCAAGCGCAAGCCGTTTCTTGCCGATGGCATCTCAATCAAGGGCTGGAAACTCGAGAGCCTGCCTTACCTCACCTGGGCGCCCGTCATTAAGCTACCGGCCGAGAAGGAGCTCATTCGCTCGCTCAAGAACCTTGCCAAGAAGTCTGACAGCGTCATCATCGCCACGGACTTCGACCGCGAGGGCGAGCTGATTGGCTCGGATGCTCTCAACAAGGTGCGCGAGGTTGCGCCGGACTTGCCGGTCGCCCGCGCCCAGTACTCTTCGTTTACCAAGGCCGAGATCACGCAGGCCTTCGATAACCTCGTCACGCTCGACCAGAATCTGGCCGACGCCGGCGAGAGCCGTCAGCACATCGACCTCATCTGGGGCGCGGTGCTCACGCGCTATCTGACGCTCGCCAAGTTTGGCGGCTTTGGCAACGTGCGCTCCGCCGGCCGCGTGCAGACGCCGACGCTCGCCCTGGTGGTCGAGCGCGAACGCGAACGCATGGCGTTTGTGCCCGAGGACTATTGGCAGATTCGCGGCATGGGTGCCGCTCAGGGTGCTGCCGAGGATGACCGCTTTAAGATTGCGCACAAGACGACACGTTTTACCGACAAAGATGCTGCCGAGACGGCGTACGGCCACGTCGACGGCGCTACGACGGCAACCGTCGCCGCGGTGACCAAGCGCTCCCGCAAGCAGCAGCCGCCCACGCCGTTTGCGACGACCTCGCTGCAGGCTGCCGCCGCGGCCGAGGGCATCTCACCTGCACGTACCATGCGCATCGCCGAGTCCCTCTACATGGCGGGGCTTATCAGCTATCCGCGTGTCGACAACACCGTGTACCCTGCGACGCTCGATCTGGGCGCCGTGGTGAGCGACCTGGCAAAGATCAACCCGGCGCTGGCGCCCGTGTGCAAAAAGGTACTCGCCGGCCCCATGAAGCCCACGCGCGGCAAAGTCGAGACCACCGACCACCCGCCCATCTACCCCACGGGCGAAGGCGATCCGTCCACGCTCGATGGCGGCCAGCGCAAGCTCTACGACCTGATAGCCCGTCGCTTCCTGGCGACGCTTATGGGTCCCGCGACCATCGAGAACACCAAGCTCGAGCTCGACGTGAACGGTGAGCCGTTCGTGGCTTCGGGCGATGTGCTCGTGACTCCGGGCTTCCGCGAGGCGTATCCGTATGGACTTAAGCGCGATGAGCAGATGCCGCCGCTGGAGCAGGGCGATACGGTCGATGTGTTCGACATTAAACTCGAGGCCAAGCAGACCGAGCCGCCCGCGCGCTACAGCCAGGGCAAGCTCGTGCAGGAGATGGAAAAGCGCGGCCTGGGTACCAAGTCCACGCGTGCGAGCATCATCGAGCGCCTGTATGCCGTGCGCTATCTCAAAAATGATCCCGTTGAGCCGAGCCAGCTGGGCATCGCCATCATCGACGCGCTGACGCAATTTGCCCCGCGCATCACGAGCCCCGATATGACCAGCGAGCTTGATGGCGATATGACCCGCGTCGAGCGCGGCGAGGACACCGAAGAGCATGTCGTGACGCACTCGCGCGCGCTGCTGGCTGGCGTGCTCGACGAGCTGCTCAAGCACACGCAGGAGCTGGGCGACGCCATCAGCGACGCCGTTACGGCCGATGCGCACGTGGGCGCCTGCCCCAAGTGCGGCAAGGACCTGGTTATGAAGACGAGCGCCAAGACCCGTGGCAGCTTCATTGGCTGCATGGGCTGGCCCGACTGCGACGTGACCTATCCGGTGCCGAGCGGCGTCAAGGTAAGCCCGCTCGAGGGCGAGGCAGCCGTGTGCCCCGAGTGCGGCGCGCCGCGCATTAAGTGTCAGCCGTTCCGCCAGAAGGCTTTCGAGATCTGCGTGAACCCGACGTGCCCCACCAACTACGAGCCCGACCTTAAGGTGGGCGAGTGCAAGGTGTGTGCCGAGGCCGGACGCCATGGCGACCTGATCGCACACAAGAGCGAGAAGAGCGGCAAGCGCTTTATCCGCTGCACCAACTATGACGATTGCGGCGTGAGCTATCCGCTGCCGGCGCGTGGCAAGCTCGAGGCGACGGGCGAGACCTGCCCCGAGTGCGGTGCCCCCATCGTGGTGGTCAACACGGCGCGCGGTCCGTGGCGCATCTGCGTCAACATGGACTGCCCGACCAAGGAGAAGAAGCCGGCTCGCGGCCGCAAAACTGCGACCAAGGCGAGTACGGCAAAGAAGACGACGGCGGCAAAGAAGACTGCTGCCAAGAAGACGACCGCCAAAAAGACGACGGCCAAGAAGTCGACTACCAAAAAGACCGCTGCCGACAAGTAGCCGCACGGTCGAAACATCACCTAAAACAAAAACGAGCGAGGACCCCGCGATCCTCGCTCGTTTTTTAGGCAGTCATTGGGGACGTTCTTTAATGACTAGTCGTTTAAGACCGTCGCATGTGACTAGTTCACTTCGACGGGTTTGGCGCCGGGATAGCGCTCCTCAAAGTCTAGGCGGTACTTATTGTCATTGGTGCCCGCCACGTTGTCGCGCGACAGCGGCGCCACGATCTCATTCTTGTGGTCCGCAGGCTTGGCGTATTTCAGGCTGATCTCCCAGGCATCACAGATTGCGTCAATGCGGTGATCCAGGTCGTCGTACAGGGCGATGATGTCCTTCCAGGAGCTGTAGTTCTTGGAGCTCGTCGGGACGTCTAGGTCCTCGACGATGTCGTAATACTGCTCGATGGTGTTCTCCGTGCGCTCGGCGACGTCGGCGAGATTTTGACGGGTGGTTCGATCCTCTTCCAGATAGCTGCCGTTGAAGTTCTGCGCGCAGCCACGGACGTAGTTGTCGAGGTCTTCGAGCAAGTCGTAGTATTCGCTTAGTCGGCGGTAGAGATTCTGCTCGGAGAGCGTTGCTTCGCCGCCATCCTCGTCGTCGTCATCGTCATCATCGTCGTACAGGCTGTTGGGATCGCCGAGAGGCTTTAGGTCATCGTCGTCGACGTCATGGTGCAGCTTAGCTACCTCGGCGGTCGTCTGCGTGGCGGCGTTGTCGAAAGGCTTGATCACAAAGAAAACGACCAGGGCGATGATGATCGCCACCAGCACAACGATAACGGCGATAAGCGGCCCGGTGCCGCTCTTTTTGGGAGCGGGGGTCTGTGGTGAAGCGGGCGCGTATGCGGGAGCCGGCTGCTGTTGGGGCGAGCCACTCGCGACGGGTACGCGCTGCGTAGTCTCGACGGTCGCGGGGCCTGCGGCGGGGTCGGGGCGATAGGCGAGGGGGTCGTCCGCCTTGGCTTGCGGCGTATCGAGGGAACCGGTCTGCTCAAAAGCGGGCTGGCTATCGCTCGCGGTTGTTTGCTCAACGGGTGCACCGCACGAGGTGCAGAACTTGGCATCATCTGCAAGAAGCTTGCCGCACGAGGCGCAATACCGAGACATTGCCACTCCTTTCGCCACATTTCAATGCAATACGACGATTATACCCAGCGTCCAAAATTCCCCATCATAAGTTGCGGTGAAATAGGGACTGTTTGGCGGTCTCAGAGCTTCAATCAGTCCCTATTTCACCGCAACTTTGGAAAGGCACCTTTAGCCATTGGGGACGCACCGAGCACTGGGGTATCATGGCTTGGTTGCTATAAATCGCATTTACGCGCCTTGTAGGAAGGGGCTGCGCCCATGGCTTTTGAGCCCGCTCAACATAGCTTTATCACGCTCGAGGGCGTCGACAGTGCCGGCAAGTCCACGCAGGCGCGCCTGCTTGCCCGCGCGCTCGAACTCGCTGGCTACCAGGTTGTGAGCCTGCGCGAGCCGGGCGGTACCGCCATCAGCGAAAAGATCCGTGCTCTGCTGCTCGACCCCGCCAACACGGCGATGGGTGACACCTGCGAGCTGCTGCTCTACGAGGCGGCGCGTGCCCAGCTGGTGCACGAGGTCATAGCTCCCGCCCTTGCTGCCGGCAAGGTGGTCCTGTGCGACCGCTTCTACGATTCCACAACCTGCTATCAGGCGTTTGCCGATGGCCTCGACCGTCAGATGGTACGCGATGCCAACAACCTGGCTGTCGCCGGTACGCATCCGGCGCTCACGCTCGTCTACCACATCACACCCGAGCAGGCGGCGTTACGCATGGCAGCCCGTGGCGCGGCAGATCGCATGGAGGCAAAAGGCATGGCCTTCCAAGAGCGCGTCTACCAGGGATTTTGCGCCATTGCCGCCGAGGAACCAAACCGCGTAAAGCTCATCGACGCGACCGCGACCATCGAGGAAGTCTTCGAGAAGACGGTCGAGCAGGTTCGCGCCTACGGCCTCGATATTTCCCAGGACGCCGTCACCGCCGCGCTTGCCCAGGAGGCCGAGTAACATGGCCCCCGCTCAGGCAAGCCTGCTGGCCAAGCTCGACACCCAAGAGCGCGTGCGCGACTTTTTGACCAATGCCGTCGCCAGCGGTCGCGCATCGCACGCCTACCTGTTTTTGGGCGCGCCCGGCGCGGGCAAGCTCGACGCCGCGTGGGCGCTCGCCCAAGCCTTCCTGTGCGAGCAGGATGGCTGCGGCTCATGTGATAGCTGCGTGCGCGTCGCCCGCCATACGCACCCCGACGTGCACTATTACACGCCCGAGAGCGCCACGGGCTACCTCATCGCCCAGACCCGCGAGCTGCTCGATGACGTGCCTCTGGCGCCCATCCGTGCCAAGGCCAAGGTCTACATCATCGACCGTGCCGAGCAACTGCGCGCCAACACCGCCAACGCACTGCTCAAAACACTCGAGGAGCCGCCCGAGGGCGTTATGTTCATCCTGCTGGGCACCTCGGCAGACGTGATGTTGCCCACCATCGTGAGCCGCTGCCAGTGCGTGCCGTTTCGGCTGGTATCGCCCGCCGTCGCCGCGCAGGCCGTGAGCCGCGCCACCGGTCAGGACCCTGCGCGTTGCCGCATGGCCGTCGCCGTAGCGGGAAGCCCCACGCGTGGCATCGAGTTCCTCAAGAGCGCCGAGCGCCAGGACGCCCGCCGTCAGATGGTTCGCGCCATCGATTCGCTTATCGCCGCCGACGAGGCCGACGTGCTCAGCCGCGCCAAGTCACTCATCGTCGCCGTTAAGGCGCCGCTCGCCGAGGTCAAGTCCACGCAGGAAAAGGTGCTCGAGCAAAACGCCGATTACCTGTCGCGTGGAGCATTGAAGCAGCTTGAGGACCGCAACAAGCGTGAACTCAACGCGCGCGAGCGTTCGGGTATCATGGAAGCGCTGGCGAGCGCGCGGACGCTCATGCGCGACGTGCTGCTGACGCTTCAGGACGAGGCGGCCGACGTGGTGAACGAAGACGCGTGCGACACGATCGGGCGGCTTGCCGCCGCGACCAATGTTGCGGGTGCCACACGGGCGCTCGAGGCAGTCGCGACCGCCGAGCGCAACATCGCCAGAAACGTTACTCCCCAGCTGGCCATCGAGGTCATGCTGTTCGATATCAGGAAGGCACTGAAATGCCGTTAGTCGTACCCGTTAAGTTTACCTACGCCTCGCGCGACCTGTGGTTCGATCCGCAGGATCTGGATATCCTCGAGGCCGATTATGCCATTTGCTCCACTGAGCGCGGAACCGAGATCGGCCTGGTCACGGCCGATCCCTTCGAGGTGCCGCAAGATGAGATCGGTCAGCCGCTCAAGCCCGTGCTGCGCGTGGCGAGCGACATCGACCTGCAGCTTGCCGATGACCTGGCCATCCAGGGCGACGAGGCCATGGTCGACTTCCGCCGCCTGGTCAAGGAGCTCGACCTCGAGATGAAGCCGGTGGGCGTCGAGTACCTGTTTGGCGGCGAGAAGGCCGTGTTCTACTTTGCAGCCGAGGAGCGCGTCGATTTTCGCCAGCTCGTCAAGGACCTGTCCTCGACGCTGCACATTCGCGTCGACATGCGCCAGATCGGCGTGCGCGACGAGACTCGCCTGGTGGGCGGCTATGCCCAGTGCGGACAGGAGCTCTGCTGCACGCGCTTTGGCGGACAGTTTGAGCCCGTCTCGATCCGCATGGCAAAAGAGCAGGACCTGCCGCTCAACTCATCCAAGATTAGCGGCGTCTGCGGCCGCTTGATGTGCTGCCTGCGCTATGAGTTCGAGGCGTACAAGGACTTTAAGAGCCGCGCGCCCAAAAAGAAGACGCTTATCGATACGCCGCTCGGCAAGGCGCGCATCCAGGAATATGACACGCCGCGTGAGCAGCTGGTGCTGCGCTTGGAGAACGGCAAAGTCTTTAAGGTCAACCTAGCCGATATGACGTGCTCGGAGGGCTGCAAAAAGAAGGCCGCCGAGCAGGGCTGCAACTGCCGCCCCGACTGCGTGACGCGCGACGTGCTCGAGCGCATCGAGTCGCCCGAGATGCGCCTGGCGCTCATGGAGCTCGATCGCGAAAACGGCGTCGATGTGGGCGATGGCCTGTCGAGCGCCGACCGTCTTGCCGGCACGTCGATGCCCAAGCGCCGTCGTCGCGATGCCGATTCCGATGCCCGCGCTGCTCAGAGCCAGGGCGAGGGCCGTGGCCGCGGAAAGGGCCGTGGTAAGGCCGAGACACCCGAGGCCGAGGAGGCCGCCGGTGGCCGTCGTCGTCGCAAGCGCGCGGGCTCGGGCGATGCCGGTGAGACCGCTCCCGCAGGCAAGAATTCCCCCCGCGAGCGCGAGGTTCAGCAACCCCAGCAGCAGAATCGCGGCGGTGGCATGAATCCCACGCGCCGTCGTCGCCGTCATCTGTCGAGCGAGGAGCGCGAGGACGCCTTCCGCGCCGCAGCTGCTCGCGAGGCTGGTGCCGCTTCCAAGGGCCCCTCGGCCTCCGATGCGCCTGCCGACAAGGGCGGCAAGTCACGTGGCGAGGAGGAGCGCGCGCCGCGTCCGCGCCGTCGCCATTCCTCGGGCGCGCAACAGAAGCCCTCAGTGCCCTCCGTGGCCGATCAGGTCTCGGATGGCGAGGTCAAGGTCACGCGCCGTCGTCCCGGAGATGGCGGGGGAGCGGCTGCCAAGGCTTCGCGTGGCGCCGCTCGCGACGAGCGCGAGCCGCGCGAGGATCGCGGTGGCGAGGGCTCGGCCGACCAGGGTCAAAAGCGCCGTCGCCGTCGCCGTTCCCGCAAGCCGCGCCAGGATGGTGGCGAGGGCTCGACCCCGTCTTCGTCCGCACCACAACCGCCCGCCGGCGAATAACGCCCGCGAGCGGATTTAGCCCGCCTTGCCCCGAGCGCATCGGGGTATCATAGCGCCGAATCAACAACCCTCCCTGCGACCGAACGTAGGGAGGGTTGTGTCTTGAAGAACCATCTGAACATATTGAGCTGTCTGCAGGGTGCCGGTGCCCTACCGTTTGCGGACGAATTGCTACCGTTTGCCGAGCGGGTGGCACGCGAGGCGCTCGAGGCATTGTCGCCAACACGATGTGCCGGCTGCGAGCGCGCCGGTGCGCTTATTTGCCAAGACTGCCTGGCTGCGCTCACGCTCATCGACCCACGTCATAGCTGCACCCGATGCGGCGCCCCGTTTGGGGATTTGCTGTGCACTGAGTGTTCGGTCGAGGGCACGTCCTCGGCAATGGCGGAGGCGCTCGACCGCTGCCTGGCGTGCGCCGTCTATGCGCATCCGCTGCCGCGCATCATTAAAGCGTACAAGGATGCGGGTGAGCGACGCCTGGCGCCGTATCTGGCAGAGCTGCTATACGACACCGCCTTACATGCCCAGGTCGCGGCACCCGAACGCTTAGGCGGTGTGTTGTCCGGCGCCGATGCAGTGGTGTTTGTGCCCGCGACGGCGGCGGCGTTTCGGCGACGCGGCTTCGATCATATGGAGGCCATTGCGCGCCCATTTTGCGAGCTGTCGGGTGTTCCCCTGCTCGATGCTCTCGTCAAGTACGGGCATGGCGACCAGCGAGAACTCGGTCGTAAGGAGCGCCGCGAGCGTGCCCAAGGCATGTACGAGACGGTTGAGGGCGTGCACGGCCGCCGCCTGCTGCTTATCGATGACGTTATCACCACGGGCGCGACGATGGCCGCGGCTTCGGCGGAACTCAAGCGCGCCGGTGCTGCGGCAGTCGATGGCCTCGCTATCGCACGCGTTTGGTAGGGGTGATTTTGTGGCAGTGAAGATGGCGCGGTGTGACGAGCCGACAGACGAACAGCTAGCGGCTTCCGTAATCCTAACAGGCGCCTCGGCGCTACGCATGCTGCGCGCCGAGCGCCGGCAGATGGGCTACATCGGCTGGAAGGACCTTGAGCCCGATGAAGAGCGCCGCGTGCTGTGTACGTCATCGCCTTCGACCGAGGATATCTATCTTCCCGACCTGGTGCGAATTGGAGCCAAAAGCGGCGAGGTGCAAGAAGATCTGTGCTTGCTGGTGGGATCTGCGGCGCAGCGCCGACGCATGTCTGGCGTGGGCTGGTCCGTGTGTTCCGGGTTGCCTGCCGGCTCGATTCTAGAGGTGGAACCGGGGGTGTACAGCCTATCTCCCGAGTCCCTTTGTGTTGCCGTCGCCCGCGAGGTCGGCTGTATCCAGGCGTTTGCCCTGGCCCAGGAACTATGCTCTAAGATTTCACTGAGCGACCGCGGGAAGTATCTGCCTCCCTACACCTCGCCTGTCGTGAACAAATTGGCAAAGGACAAAGACCAGCCGCCAGATGTCGGTTACTTTGAGGTCGAGTCCGTGCTGACACCCGATTGCCTGGTAGATTACCTCGCGGCATGCAAGGGGAGCGCGGCCAAGCAGCTGCGGCGGCTGTGTCCCTATCTGTCGGAAAACCTGCGTTCACCCATGGAGTGCATCATGCTTGCCATGTTTTCGCTTCCGTTTTCCTATGGCGGATTTGCCTGTGGTCCCTTTAAGACCGACTACAAGATCGAGTTCAACGACCGTGCACAGGCGATCTCGGGGATGCCGCATGCGGTTTGCGATGCCTTTCAGGAAGCAGCCCGGTTTGACTTGGAATACAACGGTGAGCTGGGCCATTCCTCTCGGAGGGGACGTATCCATGATGAAAAGCGCAACACGGGCTTGATTACTATGGGAATCGAGGTCGCGACGGTCAACAACGAAATGCTCTGTGACATGGAAGCGATGGAAGCACTCGCATGGCGCATCCACCAGCGCATGGGTAAGCGATATCGCAACCGTGTTGACGCTCGCAGAAAGAAACAAGAGGCGCTATTTAACACACTGCGGGCGTGTTTTGGGCTTAAACCCGCCTAACAATGCTCTGAAACAGGGGGTTGGATATATGCTTTGGCCAAAATATAGCAAATATGAATACTGCCACAAATTCAGTAACAGCAAAATCAGGGATTTTGGGACTGGAAGATGGGGTAAATTAGAAAGTTATTAAACAAATGTGGAATATCCTGGCATCAATCTGACGTTATAGAGCGTGAAAACAGCTTGCAGAGCCAAAAACTCCTGCTACTAAATTGGCAACAGTACTCATATTTGCTATATTTTGGCCACGGCGCCCTAAGACGGGTGTGTTGGGGCTTTCCATAGGGGAGCGACGGGCTCAATCAGAGCACGTGCGGCCCGTCCTGACCTGCGAAATCTGTACTCGCGATGCGAATAACGCCCCTAACCTTAAACTTTATCTTGAACTTAGCTATAATGCGCTACGTTCCTGCCAGGCTGTGGTTGCGGACGGACGAAATGCCCATCCTAGTCCAAGACAGACGCGGTCAAAGGGATCCACGTAAGCGACCGCGTGCGCGCGGCGCGATCATGGCGCGTCCTAGATGTAAGCCGCACCGTCCGTTCTACTTTCTTTGGGGCAATACCGCCTCGCGGGCGAGCGGGCCAGTCGTGAAGGTGGCTACGGCCTCCCGAGCAAACACCCCGGTGCGCAAGTGTGGGGTCAAATACCAGGTCAGCTGGTGGGAACACCCGTTATTCCGCGCAACGCACGGATTGTATACGACACAGAAGGCAGGGTAGTGGACATGGTGAGGGGCAGCTTGATGCACGCGGCTCGGTTAGGTGCTGGGACCGCGGCGGTCATTGCCGTATTGGGTTTGAGCGGATGCGCGTTCAATCCACTGTCCACGTTCACGACGCCTACGATCGACCAGATCGAGTGCGAGACCGTTACCCCTACGGTGTCGGACGATGCCCTGGTCACTCCAGGTACCCTGACGGTTGCCCTCGATACCTCCGATGCCCCGCAGGCCATGCAGGGCGCCGATGGTAACCTCACGGGCTACGCGGTCGATGCTGCCCGCGCCCTTGCAAGCCGTATGGGCCTTAAGGTTGCCTTCGTCGATGCGTCTTCTGCCGATTCCGCGCTTGGCGACAAAAAGGCCGACATCTTCATTGGCGACATCAATTCCACGGATGGTGACATCAGCACGCTTGGTACTTGCCTGTACGACGCTGCGGCAGTGTTTGGGAAGACAAGCGACGGCGAGTCGCTGAGCGTTTCCACCGAAACACTTAACACCGCTACCCTGGGCGTTCAGACCTCCTCGGCCTCGCAGGAAGCGCTCGCCAAGCAGAGTATCACGGCCAACCAAAAGACCTTCTCCAACATCAACGAGTGCTTTGAGGCGCTCGAGTCCGGCGAGATCGACTACGTGATTTGCGACTCCACGGCTGGCGGCTACCTTGCACGCCTGATGAGCCAGATCTCTTACGTCGGCGCGCTCGAGACGCCCTCGACGCTCGACGTCGCGGGCCTCGCGGCCAACGACGAGCTATGCCGTGCCGTGAGCGATGCCCTCGACGGTATTACGGCCGACGGCACGCTCGAGGCGGTCCACTGCGTCTGGTACGGCACGATGCCCTACGACCTCACCACTAAGACGGTTTCGGGCGCTAACGTGCAGCCGGGCGACTCTGAGTCCAGCGAGACCACATCCTCCGGCAGCGAATCCTCCGATTCCAACAATGAGACCGCATCCTCCGAAGACAAATCGTCCAGCCAGGAAGGCACCATCACCGACGACGACATTAACAAGCTTAATAGCTAGTTATTGCTAGGGGTGGCGTCTCCTATGCGCTAGGAGAGACGCCTCTTCACGGTTTCAACACGCATTGCCGGGCTTCCCCGATGGGGGAGCCCGGCTTTTTCATCCCAATAAAACCAGCAGGTCAAAGCCAATTTTCGGGACCAAATACAAAGTCGTCGTAGCCCTCCTATAGCGCACTTTGCCACAGAAAAGTGCGAGACTTCGGTATGCGGTATCAAGCAATCGTTATTCGGGTCTTTGGGAATCCGCGTGATTAAATGCACGGCAATGGGTACATAGCCAGTACAGTAAGTCCCCGAGGCAGATTGGAGCCACGTATGGATATCAAGGTTTCTGGACGCAAGACGACGGTAACCGATGCTCTGCGTGCGCATGTGGATGAGAAGATCGGCGAGGCGCTCAAGGTTTTCGATATCGAGCCCATGACGGTCGACGTTGTACTTCGCTATGAGAAGAACCCCTCGAACCCCAACCCGGCAATCGTCGAGGTTACGGTTCGTGCCCGCGGTTCGGTGATTCGCGTTGCCGAGCACGGCGCAGATATGTACGCCGCCATCGACCTCTCCGCCGATAAGGTCACCCGCCAGCTGCGCAAGTTCAAGACCAAGGTCGTGGACAACCGCCAGGGCGGTGCCAGCGCAGCGGATGTCGCACCGGTCGAGCGCGTCGAGGATCTGGCCGACCTGCTGCTGCCCGAGGAGGAGGACGACCTGCTCGTCCGCGAGAAGGTCATCGATGTCACCCCGATGACTGAGGAGCAGGCGCTGGTGCAGACCGATCTGCTCGGCCACGACTTCTACGTGTTCGAGAACGCGACTACTGGCCTCATCAATGTGGTGTATCACCGTAAGAATGGTGGATATGGCATCATCAAGCCCCGTATCGAAACGCTTGACGAGTAAAATACGTTAACTTGCATGAGTTAACGGCCGGCGGTCATCCCATGCGGATGGCCGCCTTTTTTACGTAAGGAGTCGCTTTGATGGACAAGGCTGCATCTACCGGCCATTCTGACCGCTGCCGCATCGTCGTCGATACCTGCTGCGACTTTAGCCCCGAGGTCGCCGCGAACCTCGATGTCGATATCCTGGGTTTCCCCTTCATTATCGATGGCGAAGAGCGCACGGACGACATCTGGTCGAGCATCACACCCAAGGAGTTCTACGACCGCATGCGCGCCGGTGCCCGCGTGTCCACCTCGGCTGTGTCGCTCGGTCGCTATATCGAGTTCTTTACCGAGTGCGCCAAAGAGGGCACGCCCACGGTCTACCTGTGCTTTACCTCGGCGTTGTCGTCGAGCTACAACTCCGCGTGCCAGGCGGCGGACGCCGTGCGCGCCGAGTATCCCGATTTTGAGCTGTACGTGGTCGACAACGCTCTACCCTGTGCGACCGGCGCGCTCTTGGCGCTCGAGGCCGTGCGCCAGCGTTCGGCGGGACTGACCGCCAAGCAGCTGGTCGATTGGGCAAACGAGGCAAAGACCTACGTCCACGGCTACTTTACGCTCGAGAGCTTCGACGCACTGGCTGCCGGCGGCCGCATTCCGCCCGCGGCGGCGCAGCTCACGGCAAAGCTCGATGTCAAGCCCGAGCTCTCCTACGACCTGGCCGGCTCGCTGTCGCTGATCGGCGTCAACCGCGGCCGCAAGAAGGCGCTCAAGTCCATTCTCAAGTCGTTCCGCGAGAACTACGTGCCCGACCGCACCATGCCCATCGCCATCATGACGGCCGATGCCGAAAAGGACGGCGACTGGCTCGAGGCCGCCATCCGCAAGGAGGAGGGCTGCGCCGACGTCACAATCATTCGCAGCTCCGTGGGCCCCACCATTGGCTCGCACGTGGGCCCCGGCATGGTGGCCTGCGCGTTTTGGGGTAAGAACCGCGCCGACAAAGCGTCGCTTTCCGACCGCATCGCCCGCCGCGTGCGCGGCGAGTAGGCAGGCGCCGCGCCCGTTAGCGTCCGCAGCTCAAACGCTGGCGCCGAGTATTCAACCTGGTAACAACACCCAACCCAAAAGGAAAGGTTTCATGGCAAACAAGCTCTCCGTCGCATTCATCGGCACCGGAATCATGGGTGCCCCCATCGCCGGCCACATCCTGGACGCCGGCTATCCCGTCACGGTCAACAACCGCACCAAGTCCAAGGCTGCCGCACTTGTCGAGCGCGGTGCCGTCTGGGCCGATACGCCGGCCGAGGCCGTGGCAAACGCCGATGTCGTCTTTACCATGGTGGGCTATCCCTCCGAGGTCGAGGAGCTCTACCTGGCGGGCGACGGCCTGCTGGCCTGCACCAAGCCGGGCGCGGTGCTGATCGACCTCACCACGAGCTCGCCTGAGCTCGCGCGCGACATTGCCGAGGCCGCCCAGGTCTCCGGCCGCATGGCGTTTGACTGCCCCGTCACCGGCGGCGAGTCGGGCGCGATCGCCGGCACGCTCACGGCTATCGTGGGCGCCACCGAGAACGACATCGCCCCGGTCCGCGACATCCTTGCCACCTTCGCCGCCAACATCTGCTGCTTCGACGGCGCCGGCAAGGGTCAGGCCGCCAAGCTCGCCAACCAGGTGTCGCTGGGCGCCTGCATGGTCGGCATGGCCGATGCCATGGCATTTGCCGAGCTCAACGGCCTGGATCTGGAGAAGACCCGCGAGATGATCTTGGGCGGCACCGGCAAGTCCGGCGCCATGGAGAGCCTGGCTCCCAAGGCGCTCGACGGCGACTACAAGCCCGGCTTTATGGTCGAGCACTTCATTAAGGACCTGCGCTTGGCGCTCGCCTATGCCGACGATCGCGAGCTTGCGCTGCCCGGTGCCGATGTGGCCTTTACGCTCTACGACATGCTCGACGCCATCGGTGGTGCCAAGCTGGGCACCCAGGCCATCACGGTCCTCTATAAGGAGGAGGCCGACGCCATCGCCGCCGGTCTGGACTGGTCGCAGTATCGTCCCGAGGAGCATGGTGCTCACGAGGAAGGCTGCGGTTGCGGCGAGCACGGCGACGACCATGAGTGCGGTTGCGGTCACCATCACGGCGAGGACCACGAGTGCTGCGGCGGCCACGGCCATGACGACGGCCACGAGTGCTGCTGCGGCCACCATCACGGGGAGTAGCGCCCATGAGCTGGACGTTCGTGGTGCTTGCGCTGGTGCTCTTTCTCTTTGCGATCTACATTGGCTTTTTGTGCGGCCAGTGGGCCTGCGAAAAGCGCGTGATCACCAAGCGCGACTACTGGATTGCCAACTTTGCAGGCGCGGCGGCAGTCGTCCTGCTGACCTGGGTGTTCTCACTGTTCCCGCTGGTGCAGTTTGCGCCGATCGGCTGGCTCGGCGGCTTTATCGCCGGTCTTAAGATGAGCTTTGGCGAGTCCGTCGGTCCGTGGCGCAAGCACGACGAGGTCTTTAACGTCAACAAGGCTCACCGCGCCGCCGCCGACGCGGGCGACGCCGAGGAGCGTCGCCGTGCGCGTCGCAATGGTGCAGCCGACCGACAGCTCATCTCGGTCACCGATGACAGCAAGGGTGCTGGCAAGCACGCTAAGAAATAAGAAGAGGTAACTATGGCAGAAAACAAAGACGAACAGCTTACCGACGAGGAGCTGGCACAGCTTCAGCTGGCAGAGGAGAACGAGAACGCCGTCGACCGCCTGGTCAAGGAGCTCGGCTGCCCCACGCGCCGCATCCGCCAGTTTGCCGCTCGTGTGCTGCACCTGCTTGCCGAGCGCGATCCGCAGCGCGTCGTGCCCTGCGTGCCCGCGCTGATCGAGGCGCTCGACCGCCCCGAGGCGCAGACCCGCTGGGAGGCCCTCGATGCCCTGACGGCGCTCGCTACCACCTGCCCCGAGCAGCTGGGCGATGCCTTTGAGGGCGCCGAGACTGCACTGTTCGACGAGATCTCCTCCACGCTGCGCTATGCCGCCTTCCGCCTGCTGTGCGTGTGGGGTGCCACGAGCGTCGAGCGTTCGCGCGAGGCTTGGCCCATCCTGGACGAGGCCATCCAGTGCTACCACGGCGACCTTGAGTATCGCGACATGCTCGGTTGCCTGTACGAGTTTGGCCAGGGCGAGATTGACGCCGAGGTCGCCGAGAAGCTCGCGCTGCGCCTTAAGTTCGACGCCGAGAACGGCAAGGGCAGCTATCTCAAGGCCCGTTCGAGCGAGATTTGCGAAATGCTTGTTAAACGTTTTGGCCTGGATCTCTCCAAAAAGAAGAAGCGTGCTAGCGTTAAAAAATCTGACGACGCCGAAGACGAGGAGTAACAGATTATGGCGCACGATGTAGTCCTGATCCCCGGTGACGGTATCGGTCCCGAGATTACGCAGGCCATGCGCCGCGTGGTCGAGGCCACCGGTGTCAAGATCAACTGGAACGTCCAGGAGGCCGGTGCCGGCGTCATGGACGAGTTTGGCACGCCACTGCCCCAGCACGTGCTCGATGCGGTCGCCGAGACCAAGGTTGCCATCAAGGGCCCCATCACCACGCCGGTCGGTACGGGTTTCCGCAGCGTCAACGTGGCCCTGCGCAAGCACTTCGACCTGTATGCCTGCGTGCGCCCCTGCCTGTCGCAGCCGGGCGACGGCTCGCGCTTCCGCGACGTCGACCTGGTCATCGTGCGCGAGAACACCGAGGACCTCTACGCCGGCATCGAGTTCGATGAGGGCGCTGCCGAGGTCGAGGAGCTCTCGCAGCTCGTCGAGCGCTCGGGTCAGAAGACCTTCGCCGCAGATTCCGCCATCTCGATCAAGCCCATCTCCATCGCCAAGAGCCGCCGTATTGTGGAGTACGCCTTTGAGTATGCCCGCCGCTGCGGCCGCAAAAAAGTGACGGCCGTGCATAAGGCCAACATCATGAAGGCGACCGATGGCCTGTTCCTGCGCGTTGCGCGCGAGGTGGCCGCCAACTATCCCGATATCGAGTTCAACGACAAGATTGTCGATGCCACCTGCATGGGCCTGGTCCAGAACCCCAACGACTTCGATGTCCTGGTGCTGCCCAACCTGTACGGTGACATCGTGAGCGACCTGTGCGCCGGCCTGGTGGGCGGCTTGGGTATGGCCCCCGGCTCCAACATCGGTGCCGACTGCGCCATCTTCGAGGCGACGCACGGCTCCGCGCCCGATATCGCTGGCCAGGATATCGCCAACCCCACGGCCGAGATCCTCTCTGCTGCGATGATGCTCGATCACCTGGGCGAGAACGATGCTGCCAATCGCATTCGTGCCGCCGTATCTGCCACGCTCGACGAGGGCGAGCAGGTTACCGGTGACGTGCGTCGTGCCCAGACCGGCTCCGTTGAGGGCGCTGTGGGCACGCAGGCCTTTGCCGATGCCGTTATCGCGCACCTGGCCCAAGGTATGCACGCTGCAAACGCCTAAATAGTACTTAAGTGTTTGCGTATAACCTAAGAATCAATACGCCCGGCGCCTCGTCGGGCGTATTCTATTGAGGACTATGTTTCCTAACAAGGAGTAACTGATATGGGTCTGATTCAAAAGAAGGACGAGAAGGACGAGGTTGACGGCATCCAGATCATCGAGCGCGGCGAAGGCCCCGACGGTGACGAGGACGAGAAGATCGACCTGGTCGCCGGCACGTCTGCCGAACATATCGCCGCTGGCACGACCGCCGAGGAGGAGGACGCCCGCCTGGAGGCAAAGATCGCCGCGGACGCCGCCGACGAGAACCTCATGCCCGACCCACAGGACGAGGACGACGCCGATACCGACGAGGACGACCACGCCTCCAAGCACAAGAAGACGATGGTCGCCGCCTTCGTAGTCGCCGTCGTGATCGCTGCCGTGGTTGGCTTCTTTATCGGCAATGGCGGTTTTGGCGGCAAGGGCGTTGGCTCGGCGACCCTCACCGAGGACCAGCTCGATTCGACCGTGGCGAGCTACAGCTACAACGGCAAGAAGAGCGACATCACCGCGCGCGAGGCCATCGAGAGCCAGTACAGCCTCGACACCGTCAAGGATGACGACGGCAACTATACCGCCCCGTCTGCTGACGTTATCCTGTCCTACGTGCGCAACCAGATTCTGCTCGACGCTGCCGAGGACGAGGGCATCACGGTCTCTTCCAAGGAGATGAAGCAGTACGCCGAGGATTCCATCGGCACCTCCGATTACAAGACCATGGCCACGCAGTATGGCGTGTCCAAGGACCAGGCCAAGCAGATCGTCCGTCAGTCCGCGACGCTGCAGAAGCTCTACAAGAAGAAGGTGGGCGATAGCTCCGCAAGCATGCCGACCGCCCCGACCGAGCCTGCTGACGGCAACGAGGAGACCGCGAGCAAGGACTACGCCGACTACATCATCAACCTTGCCGGCGACGAGTGGGATAGCTCGAAGGGTACCTGGAAGGACGAGAACGGCACCTACGCTAAGGCCTTTGCCGACGATGCCTTTACGGCCGATAGCGCCACCTATAAGCAGGCCATGACCGCCTACTACACTGCTTACCAGCAGTACTCTTCGCAGGCTTCGAGCGCCAGCTCCAAGTGGACCGAGTATGCTAACGGCCTCTACGCCAAGGCCAACATCAGCATCTACGGCCTGTTTGCGTAAAGAGTCGCACGGCTCATCGAGCATCTAGCCGATAGACAGCAGAAAGTCCGCCAGTACGGAAGTCGTTCTGGCGGACTTTTTGCGTTGAGGGCGTGATTGGCGGCTTAATTATGGCTATTCATCTTTAAGTCCAAAAAGGTTATCGGCTTCATCGTCAGGCATATATTCCAGTACATCGCCCGGTTGGCAGTCGAGTGCCCGGCATATCGCGTCAAGAGTTGAAAAACGTATGGCAGAAACCTTGCCCGTCTTAATGCGTGACATATTGACCTGGGAGATGCCCACGCGTCCCGCAAGCTCTTTGGATGAGATCTTGCGTTCGGCGAGCATGCGGTCAAGCCGCAGAATAATCATGGATTCCCCCTAGAGCAACTCGTCATCTTGTTTTTGCAGGATATACCCGTAGCGGAAGATGCTGGCAATCAGGCAAATAATCAGGCCCGCAAAGAGCATGGAGGGCTCGAATAACTGGCCGGCGAACGCATCCGTAAAGCTGCCGCCAAATCCTGAGAGTATCATTCCCGTGATTACGGCACCAAGAAGCCTCACGGCAACGCCGCCGATAAGGAATAAATGTCCTACTCGACGAAGTGTCTGGTTACATTCAAGGTCAAAGGGCCTGCCTTCCTTTTCAATGTTTAAGAAAAGCCTGCGCACGCTTAGCGCGATGGTAAGCGCGAGGCATGTCATCAAGAGGCTCCCTATGGCAGTGTGACCATCGTGTGCGACGAGCATAAGTGGGGTCTGCGCATCGGTACCGACGATAGCCAGGCACGGCCCTTCGCCGCCTTGAAGTTCTACGGATTGGAGACACGACCCTTGGGAGAGGCTAGGCAATACGAGTAGAAGGTCAATCGCAATGACTGCGAGAAGTCCCAGAGCGAGCGCCACGGTGGTGCAGATTGTGGCCCATTTGCAGATGCGAGTGAGCTTCCTCAGATCGGCTATTGCCTGTTCACGGTCGATGGCTTCATTCGATTTGGATACGTTCCAGCGGATCATAGCTCCTCCAACCAATGTCTTGGATGATACTTGTATCTCATATCATATTTAATGATAAACGATAAACAATTACAGATTAGAGTAAGTAATGTTTGTGAGACGAATAGCGAGAGCTATGGCTCATTTTGGGTGTCGGAGTTTGGCGCGCGGGGGATGAGGACAAATGTCAAAACTTCCCTTGATCGCGCAAGCGCTCCATTGTGTTTCCCTAATTCATCTGGGAAAACGACTGCAAACGATTGCAAGTAACCGGTGAACGGTCGAAAACTACCGTTCACCGATAATCTCAAAACTGGTTCTAACTGGTATTAAGTCAAAAAGACCAATTCACATATCTTCACAATGACCTGCAATTTTTCTACACGCTATTTTTAGCCGCCCTGCGTTGTTTAGACACAGGAAAAGATCCGATCTTTTGCCAAAGCATTTCGGAACGGTTTCAAAACCGCAGGTAGAAGTGTTAACGACCGGTAAACGGTCGATTTATCACCGTGAGCGGTGCAAAAACGTTTTACCGTATGAATCAACGAAAGCGACCTCTTCTGGGGTGATATAGTGACAACAACACGTCACGTGGTTACTACCAGTTTAGAAACCACTGGTCTTCAAAGTACGCTTTCTAAGAAGCTTTAAGGGCGAGCGCCCGCTGGCTTCCGAAAATCATCGGACTCAGATCGTACACACCTTCGGAAGGGAAATTTGAATGGTTGGCTTTATTCTTACCGGTCATGGACAGTTCGCACCCGGCCTCGCAAGCGCTATCGCTATGGTTGCTGGCGACCAGCCCGCTTTTACCGTCGTTCCTTTTGAGGGCGACCAGGCTGCTTCCTACGGTGAGGATCTCCGCGCCGCTATTACCGCCATGCGCGAGGAGTGCGATGGCGTGCTCGTCTTTACCGACCTGCTTGGTGGCACCCCGTTCAACCAGGCGATGATGATTGCCCAGGATGTCGACAACGTCGAGGTTCTGACCGGCACCAACCTTCCCATGGTTATTGAGCTTCTGTTCCTCCGCGGCAACGCCACGCTCGCCGAGCTTGGCGAGCAGGCCGTGACCGTTGGCCAGACGGGCATCACCGCCCAGACGGTCGCATCCGTTGCCGGCTCCGACGAAGAGGATATCTTCGGCGACGAGGACGGCATCTAATGGCCGATTTCGGAGCCAACGTCCTGAGCTCCTCGGTCGCCCTTTTAGGCCTGCTTGTCATCATGGGCTTGATTTACACCATCTGGTCGCAAATCAACATGAAGAAGAAGCAGAAGTACTTCAAGGAGCTGCACACCGAGCTCAAGCCGGGTCAAGAGGTTCTTTTCGCCGGCGGTATCTACGGAACCGTCAAAGGCATCGAAGGCGAGAAGGTCCAGATCAAAGTCCGATCCGGAGCCGTCGTAGATGTTTCGCGTTACGCGATTCAGGAGATCAAGTAACTGTCGTCAGCAAATAACGAAAGGAAGCTGATCAACATGGCAGAACCCAACATTCTTCTTACCCGCATCGATAACCGACTGGTTCATGGTCAGGTTGCCACCCAGTGGAACTCCACCCTGGGCTCCAACCTCATCCTCGTCGCCAACGACGACGTGGCGTCCAACACCATGCGCCAGAACCTCATGAAGATGGCCGCTCCCGCCGGCGTCGCTACGCGTTTCTTCTCTCTGCAGAAGACCATCGACGTCATTGGCAAGGCGAGCCCGCGCCAGAAGATCTTCATCGTGGCCGAAACACCGGAAGACGTGCTTACGCTCGTCAAGGGCGGTGTGCCTATAAAGAAGGTAAACATCGGCAACATGCACATGTCGGAAGGAAAGCGCCAAGTCGCCACCTCCGTCGCAGTTAACGACGAGGATGTCGCTGCGTTTAAAGAGCTGCAGGAATTGGGGGTGGAGTTGGAGATCAGGCGCGTTCCGAGCACGCCTGTTGAGGACACGAGCAAGCTCTTCTCGTAATCCTCGTGATCCACGTTGTCAGGAGTGAAACCCTGACGTTCTGTACGTGAAATCCAAAGTGCGTACATACATTTTGAAAGGAGGAGCAAGATGGAATACTCGATCATCCAGATCGCTCTGGTCTTCGTCGTCACGTTCATCGCGGCAATCGACCAGTTTGACTTCCTCGAGTCTCTCTATCAGCCCATCGTCACCGGCGCCGTCATCGGTCTTATCCTTGGCGACCTCAACACCGGTCTTCTCGTGGGTGGTACCTATCAGCTCATGACGATCGGCAACATGCCGATCGGAGGCGCTCAGCCGCCTAACGCCGTCATCGGCGGCATCATGGCAGCCATTCTCGCTATCGCCACGGGCCTCGAGCCCAACGCGGCAGTCGGTCTCGCCATTCCGTTCGCTCTGCTTGGCCAGCTCGGCGTTACCCTGGTCTTCACGCTTATGTCCCCGCTTATGTCCACGGCCGATAACATGGCTCACAACGCGGACACCAAGGGCATCGAGCGCCTGAACTACTTCGCCATGGCTCTGCTCGGCCTGATCTTCGCTGTCGTCGTCACCCTGTTCTTCATCGCTGGCGCTACCATTGGTCAGACCATCGCTTCCGCCATCCCGACTTGGCTGCAGACCGGTCTGTCCGCTGCAGGCGGCATGATGCGCTTCGTCGGCTTCGCCGTCCTGCTCAAGGTTATGATGAACCGCGATATGTGGGGCTTCTTCCTCATGGGCTTTGGCCTCGCGCTCATCACCGTTGCCAACGATTCGCTGGCAACCCCTGCTCTGCTCATCCTCGCTCTCATCGGCTTCGGCATCGCTTTCTGGGACTTCCAGCAGCAGACCGAGCTGAAGGGTGCAGCTGTTTCTGACGGAGGTGACTTCGAAGATGGCATCTAATGAGTATGTGATCCCGGAGCACTACGAGGATCTCACTCCTGCTCCGCAGCTCGACCAGAAGACCCTCAACAAGATGGCTTGGCGCTCCTGCTTCCTGCAGGCATCGTTCAACTACGAGCGCATGCAGGCCGCTGGCTGGCTCTACTCCATCATCCCCGGTCTGGAGAAGATCCACACCAACAAGAACGACCTCGCGGCTTCCATGAGCCACAACCTGGAGTTCTTCAACACCCACCCGTTCCTTGTCACCTTTGTTATGGGCATCGTGCTTTCGCTCGAGCAGAACAAGGTTGACATCCCCACGATCCGCGCCGTCCGCGTCGCCGCAATGGGCCCGCTCGGTGGTATCGGTGACGCCCTGTTCTGGCTGACGCTCGTGCCTATCACGGCCGGCATCACCTCCAACATGGCCATCAACGGCAACGCCGCTGCACCGATCATCTTCCTGGTGATCTTCAACGTCGTCCAGTTCGCTCTGCGCTTCTGGCTCATGAACTGGTCCTACAAGCTTGGCACCAGCGCTATTGACGCTCTGACCGCCAACATGCAGGCCTTCACGCGTGCCGCTTCCATCATGGGCGTCTTCGTCGTCGGTTGCCTGGTCGTCACCATGGGTGGCACCCAGATCAACCTCCAGATCCCCAACGGCACCACCCGTGGTCTCTCCGCTACTACCGTGATCGTCTCCGAGAAGGAGGCCGAGAACTTCACCGGTATGGAGGGCATCGATACCGAGACCGCTGAGGCCGGTACCATCGCCATGACCGATAAGGACGGCAACGCCCTTACCGCTTCCGATGCCGACGGCAACGCTGTCGAGTGCGGCGTCACCGATCTGGGTAACGGCATGGAGTCCGTGACCTACGGCACCGTTACCGAGGATCCGGTCAACTTCTCTGTTGCCGACACCCTCAACACCATCGTCCCGAAGCTCGTCCCGCTTATGCTTACGCTGCTGCTTTACTACATGTTCGCTAAGCACAGCTGGACCCCGACCAAGGGCATTCTCCTGCTCTTCGTCCTTGGCATCCTGGGCGCTGGCCCGCTTGGTCTCTGGCCGAGCATCTGGTAAGGCTCTAGCTTGAGGGGTGTGTCCCTACGCGGCTCACACCCCGACCCCTTAAGCCATGTGTATGTTAAAAGCCGCGTGCTCGAAAGAGCGCGCGGCTTTTGTTTTCTTAATGATTCGGGTGTGGCAGACAGATAATGCATAACACCCTAGGTAGTTAGCCGAATTCGAGCAAAAGGGAGGATAGGATGGCGATCGGAGCGCGTAAGCAACCGCTGTACGATCAGCTGGTCGATATTCTGACCGAAAAGATTGACCATGAATATCGCGCCGGTGACATGATTCCTTCCGAGCGCGAACTTTCGGAGCGCTATGGTCTCTCGCGCACTACGGTACGCCTGGCTCTGCAGGAACTGGAGCGTTTAGGACTGGTGGTTCGGCAGCACGGTCGCGGTACCTTTGTGACCGACCGTTCGGCAAAAGCAACCAATCTTATGCAGTCCTACAGCTTTACCGAGCAGATGCGCGCGATGGGTCGAGAACCCGAGACCACGATTCTCGAGTTTTGCGAGATGGAGGCCGATAAGAATCTGGCCGAGCATATGGGATTGCGCATCGGTGATCGCATTTTTAAGCTCAAGCGCCTTCGCTCTGCCGACAACATGCCCATGATGGTCGAACGCAGCTATCTACCGGTTCGTCAATTTCTGTCCCTAAAGCGACCGCTGCTGGAGCGTAAGCCGCTTTACGATGTGATTGAGCAGGACTTTCAGCAAAAGATTCGCGTGGCCGAAGAGGAGTTCTATGCGAGCATAGCCCGTCCCACCGATGCCCACCTTTTGGGAATTGTCGAGGGCTCGCCTGTGCTCGATTTGGTCAGGACTACGTATAACGAGTCAAACGAGGTAGTGGAGTACACACTCTCGGTTGCTCGTGCCGATCAGTTTAAATACAAGGTTTACCACCAGCGCAGTAACTAGTGCTCGCATCGTTTCCATATGGTGATTCTTTGCATTTAACTGGTTACTACCAGATAACCAACCGAAGTGTATAATTGCACGTCAGAGGATTACTTCTAGAGAGAGGTATTAGAAATGTTCGAGAAGAGTGTCGAGGAGCTCACCGAGCTCGGCGCCCAGATCACCACGGCCGAGATTGCTCAGCAGCCCGAGCTTTGGCGTGATACGCTCAACATCTATCGCGAGAACAAGGAGGCCATCGAGGCCTTCCTGGCCGAGGCTCGCGCTATGGGTGAGGGTCGTCTGTCCGTTGTCTTCACCGGTGCCGGTACGTCCGACTACGTTGGCGATACCTGCGCCCCGTACCTGCGTCACGCTGGCAACACTGATCTCTACGACTTTAAGCCCATCGCCACGACCGACATCGTGAGCGCCCCGCGCGACTTCCTGCGCGCCGAGGATCCCACGCTCGTGGTTTCCTTTGCCCGCTCTGGCAACAGCCCCGAGAGCCTTGCCGCCGTTGCCGTTGCCAAGGAGCTCGTCCACAACGTCAAGTTCCTCAACATCACCTGCGCTCCCGAGGGCAAGCTTGCCGTCGAGTCTGCCGATGATCCCAATGCGCTGACGCTGCTCATTCCGCGCGCCAACGACAAGGGCTTCGCCATGACCGGTTCTTATTCCTGCATGACCCTGCTCTCCACCCTTATTTTCGACACTGCCTCTGACGAGCAGAAGGCCGAGTGGGTCGAGACGATTGCCAAGATGGGCGAGGAGGTCATCTCCCGTGAGCCCGAGATCGCCGATTACCTGGCTGGCGATTTCAACCGCGTGACCTACTTGGGTTCTGGCTCCTTCGGTGGCCTTGCTCAGGAGAGCCAGCTCAAGATCCTCGAGCTCGCTCACGGTCTGGTCGCTACTTCCTACGACACCTCCATGGGCTATCGTCACGGACCTAAGTCCTTCGTCGACGATAAGACGCTCGTCTTCGTGTTCGTCAACAACGACGCCTACACCCGTCAGTACGACATCGACATCCTCAACGAGATCGGTGGCGACGAGATCGCTCAGCACACCATCGCCGTTCAGCAGGAAGGTGCCACCGTCTATGAGGGTGAGTCCTTCACCTTTAAGGGCTACGAGGCACTTCCCGAGGGTTACCTTGCTCTGCCGTTCGTGATGTTTGCCCAGGCTATCAGCCTGCTCAACTCCGTCCGCGTGGGCAACACGCCCGATACGCCGAGCCCCACCGGCACGGTCAACCGCGTGGTTAAGGGCGTGACGATTCACCCCTTCACCGCTTAATCGCGTCCCCCTGTAAGGGCGCCCGTCCGCTCATAACGGCGGGCGGGCGCTTTTTGTTTTACGTGAGCTGGGTATAAGCATTACCACAGTCAACTGCTTTAGAAGCGAGGAGTGCATATGAGCACGTACGCAATTAAGGCTGACAAGTTCTTCTTGCCGGCAGGCCCGCAACTGGGCGGCTATCTTATGGTCGAGGATGGCGTTTTTGGCGCCTGGCAGGCCGACGAGCCCTCTTGCGAGATTAAGGACTACACGGGATCGTGGATCGCACCGGGTATGGTCGATACTCACATCCATGGCTTCTACAACCACTCAACTACCGATAACGATCCCGAGGGCATCGATATCAGCTCAACCGAGCTCGCCCGTCGCGGTACCACCAGCTGGCTGCCCACGACGTTCACCGATGGCGTCGAACAGATCAAGGACGCCTGCGCTGCTATCGCCAAGGCGGACGAGGGCCGCGGCCCCGACTTCTGCGGTGCCCGCATTCAGGGCATCTACCTGGAGGGCCCCTTCTTTACCATGAAGCACGTGGGCGCGCAGAACCCCGCTTACCTGATTGACCCCTCCGAGGAGGTTTTCGACCAGTGGCAGGAGGCTGCGGGCGGTCGCATCGTTAAGAGCGCCATGGCCGCCGAGCGCGACGGTGCCGCTGCTTATGCGGCTGCTCTGAACGCCAAGGGCGTGGTGACCAGCATCGGTCACTCCGACGCCACCTACGATGAGTGCATCGCCGCTATCAATGCCGGTGCCAGCTGCTTTACGCATACCTATAACGGCCAGCGCGGTCTGCATCACCGTGAGCCCGGTGTCGTGGGTGCTGCCATGTCCACGCCCGAGACCTACGCCGAGATCATCTGTGACGGCAAGCACGTAAACCCTGCCGCCATCAAGGCACTGCTGCAGGCAAAGGGCTGGCAGCACACGGTGCTCATCACCGACTGCCTGGGCTGCGGCGGCATGCCCGAGGGCAGCTACACCAGTGGTGGCATGGACGTCATCATGAAGGACAACCTGTGCTGGCTCGCCGACGGCAAAAGCATTGCCGGCTCGGTGCTCACGCTTGCCCAGGGCGTCAAGAACATTGTCGATTGGGGCATCGCCAGCGCTGATATCGCCATTCGCATGGCAACCGAGGTGCCGGCTCGCTCTGCGCACATCGAGGATAAGTGCGGCAGCATCATGCCGGGTCGCGACGCCGACTTTGTCGTGTTCGACCATGAGCTCACCCTCGTCGAGACGTATGTTGGCGGCCAGAGCGTCGGCAACGCCTTTACCGATTAACGATAGAAAAAGACGGCGGGCCCGAATCTGCTCGGACCCGCCGTATGGGTTAAACGCTCAAAAGCACCTTAACAGTTACAGCTTGTTAACGATCTTCTTTGCCGTGCGCTTGACGCCGGCCACAAGACCCCCCGCGGGATGCTCCTTTTCGTATGCTAGACGCTTCTCGCGCTTGGCGTACTCTTCGACGATGATGTCGCCATACTCGTCTTCGATCTTGTCGAAGAAGTCGACGGCGCCCTTAATTTCCTCAGCGGTCGGGTGTCCCTTCTGGACGCCGCCGGTGAGTTTGAACGGCCCCCACGTATCAAAGCCGGGACAGCCGTAGACGCCCATAAAGATGGCCTGCCTCATGCGGCAGATGCCATCGATATCCTTGCCGTACCACTTGTTTTTGCCACCGTAGGTCATAAGGCCAAACACCTTGTCCTGCGGCTGCAGCACGTTCGTGAGCACGCGTGCCATGTCCTTGTCGATCTCGGAGTAATAGATGCCCGTGGCGACACCGATCAGATGGTATTCGTGCAGGTCGGGGTACTCGTTTTTACCGAGTGACTTCACGTCGAGGGTATCGATCTCGGGGTGCGCCTCGACGATGGCGTCCACGAGCTTTTTCGTATTGCCGTGGTGGTGTGAGGCATAAAGGATGATGGTTCGCATAAGAAGGCCTTTCAGCTGTAATTGCATCAATGTCTGTATGGTACCCCGTTGCATGGCTGGGAAACCGGACGCATCGATGAACGTGCGGGTTTGTCCTTTGGTCAGGGCCGAGACGGGTTCTTGCGAGCAAAAAGCAGTTGTTCGAAAGGATGGACAATGGAATACGCTCTCTCCAACGATTCGATTTCTATCAAGGTCTCCACGGCCGGTGGTTCGTTTACCTCGATTGAGGCTGGAGATCGCGAGTACTTGTGGCAGGGCGATCCCGCCGTGTGGTCCGGCCAGGCACCGATTTGCTTCCCGATTTGCGGAGGTTTGCGCGATAATAGCGCCATGACGTTTGCCGGACATCATGTGAAGCTCGCCCGCCATGGGTTTGCGCGCAAACAGGAGTGGAAGCTGCTGAGCCAGAGCGAGAACGAGCTGGCGATGTGCCTGGCTTCGGAGGATAACGCCGCGCTGCTGAGCGATTATCCGTATCCGTTTAAGCTTGTCGCCCGCTATACGCTCGAGGACGCCGCCGTGCGCGTCTCCTATGAGGTTACCAACGAGGGCACCGAGGACATGCCTTTCTTTATCGGTGGACACCCCGGCTTTAGGTGCCCGCTCGATGAGGGCGAGGCCTATACGGACTACGAGTTGCGTTTTGAGAAAGACGAGGCTGCTGAGCTTTGCGCTGCCGTCCCCTCGACTGGCTTGATTGACGTGACCAACCGCTCCAAGAACCCCATGGTGGGAAAGACGCTGCCTCTGTCACATGAGCTCTTCGATTTTGCGGAGACCATCTTTGACGTGCTCGAGAGCCGTCAGGTCACGCTTTCCAAAAAGGGCGAGGACAAGGGTGTTCGCCTGAGCTTTGAGGGCTTCCCGTACCTCATTGTGTGGAGCAAGCCCGAGGGTGATTTTGTGGCAGTTGAGCCCTGGGGCGGTCTTTCGACCTGCTCCGATGAGGACGACGTGCTTGAGCACAAGCGCGGCTGCCTTATCGCCAAGCCCAAAGAAACCATCGTGCGCTCGTTCACAATCGAGATTCTGTAGTCGCATGTAGCCAATTCGTTTTGCAAGGCATAAGGAGCCTGCGAGATAAGGAGCTAGAAATGATCCTCACCGTTACGATGAACCCGTCCGTCGATACGCGCTATCAGCTCGATGAGCTCATTATCGACGACGTCAACCGCGTGACGCCCGAAAAGACCGCCGGCGGTAAGGGCCTCAACGTGGCCCGCGTCCTGGGCCAGCTGGGCGACGATGTCGTGGCAACCGGCTTGCTTGGTGGTCATATGGGCGCCTATATGGCCGAGCTCATGGATGCTAACGGCATTAAGAATGATTTTGTGCCCATCAAGGGCGAGACTCGCATTTGTCTCAACATCCTCCACGCCGGCAACCAGACCGAGCTGCTCGAGAGCGGCCCGACGATTGCCCCCGAGGAGCTCGATGCCTTTACCGCCAAGTTCGCCGAGCTTGCGAGCAAGGCCGATGTCGTTACCATCTCGGGTTCGCTGCCCCGCGGCGTCGAGGCGGACTACTACGCTAAGATCACGGGCATTGCAGAGAACGCCGGCGCCAAGGTGCTGCTCGATACCTCGGGCGCCTCGCTCGAGGCTGCGCTCAAGTCCGAGGTCAAGCCTGAGCTGGTTAAGCCTAACCTGACCGAAATTAACGGCCTTCTGGGCACGAGCTTTACCACCGACGATGTGGACGAGCTCCGCGCCGCGCTCGCTTCTGACGCCCGCTTCTCCGATATCCCCTGGGTCGTCGTGTCCATGGGCGCTGCCGGCTCCGTTGGCTTCCACAATGGCCGTGCGTTCCGCGCAAAGACGCCCGATATCCCTGCCGTTAACGCAACGGGCTCTGGTGACTCCACTATCGCAGGCTTCGCGCATGCCATCGCTGCTGGCGCAGACGACGAGACGGTGCTGCGAACCGCCAACACTTGCGGCAAGCTCAACGCCATGGATCCTATGACCGGCCATCTGGTCATGGACCGTTGGGACGAGGTCTACAACGGCGTTGTCGTGACCGAGCTGTAAGGGCTTGGGCGTCGGTCCCGGCATCGCTTGCTAGCTCATGTCGACGACAAGTGCGATAGCATTATGTCGGGGCGCGACGCCGACGTTGTCGTGTTCAATCCCGACCTTACCCTGGTCGAGACGTATGTGGGCGGCAACAGCGTCGGTAACGCGTTTATCGAGTAGCCGCCAAAGAAACGATCCGAGAGGGGATTTAGATGATTTACGGTGCATTGGGCGATATCGAGGAATACCGCGGAATGCTCAAGGGCCTCGATGTGCTGATTGACTGGCTCGAGGAGAACGATCCGGCGCAGCTCGAGGTAGGCAGCCATCCGATTCTGGGCGACAAGGTCTATGCGAACGTCATGGCTCCCACGACGCGTCCCGAGGCCGAGGCTCACTATGAGACGCATCAGCGCTATCACGACCTGCAGATCGATGTCGAGGGTCGCGAGGCCTTTAAGGTCGCTACGGGCAGCTTGACGCTGGTCCAGGAGTTTGACGAGAAGGACGACTACGATCTGGTCGATTCCGACGCCTCGATCGCCGGCGATCTTGCTGACGATAAGTTTGCACTGTTCGTTGCCGGCGAGCCTCATATGCCCACGCTCGAGTTCCCGGACGATGGCGCGCAGCCGGTCAAGAAGATCTGCTTTAAGCTGCTTGCAGATGCTTACTGGGAAGAGTAACGAACTGCTCGTGAGCTAGCGTGATTTCCCTTGGGGAACGCGTTTGAGCCCCGCTGATCGCGGTCCCCTTGGGGATTGCGGTTGGCGGGGCTTGTTGTTGAGTAGGGGAGTTGCCGACGGCGTTGTGCTTGGATTGGCGGATGCGCGCTCGAAATCGGCAACAAAAAAGCCGCCCAAAGGCGGCTGTCTTGTGCAATGGAGCCAGCGACCGGGCTCGAACCGGTGACCCCCGCTTTACGAGAGCGGTGCTCTACCAACTGAGCTACGCTGGCGGCCATGTGATGACGCAACTGAGGCGTCAACGGCTGTCTATGATACGGGACATCGCACATCCGCGCAAGGGTTCTGACGGCTTTTCTCACTTTAAATGCACTAATATTGGAGACGTGATGTCTTGCTCTTACGGGTCTCAAAGAGAATGGGGCAGCGATGGCTCAACCCAAGATTCTTCTCACACGCATCGATGACCGGTTTATTTACGGGCAAGACGTTGAGCTGTGGAATGAGGCGACTGGTTCCAACCTTGTCCTGATCGTCAACGATGAGATCGCGGCGGATTCGCGCCAATGGGCACCCATGAGGGTGGCGGCGCCAGAAGGCGTTTGGACGCGGTTTTTCTCGGTGCAAAGGACTGTCGACATCATTCATACCGCAACGTCGCGCCAGTTGATTCAGATCATGGTGGCCTCACCCGCCGATGCGCTCGCGCTGGTTAAGGGCGGCGTGCCCATCACCAAGATCAGCATCGGTCACATGCAGGCAGGGGAGGGCAAGCGCCCCATAACGCCCGCAGTCGCCGTGGACGGCGCAGACGTCGCTGCTCTCAGAGAGCTGCAAAAGCTCGGAGTAGAGCTGGAAATCCGCTATCTCCCCAGCTCCAATCCCGACCCCATTCAACTAGTCATTTAAGAACGTCCCCAATGACTAGGCAGCAAAGCGCCCGTCGGCGGTGGTGCCGGCGGGCGCTGCTGTGCGATATGTCGCGTTGTGGGCTTAGTGCCTCATAAAGTGATATTCGATCACATTGCTGTAGGGGTGACCCGGGCCCACAATGCCCTGCGGGAACAGCGACTGGTGCGGCGTGTCGGGGTACATCTCGGCCTCGAGGGCAAAGCCGGCGCCCCAGCCATAGTTGGCATCGTCCTTGGCGTGCTCGTCGCCCAGCCAGTTGCCGGTGTAGAGCTGCACGCCCGGTGCGGTGGTGTAGTAGTCCAGCTCGCGACCGGTCCACATCTCCTCAACATGCATCGCGCGGCGCAGATTACGGCCGTACTGATAGCCATCGATGCACAGACAGTGATCGTAGCCACGGGCCTGCTTAATCTGCGGATCGTCGGCCTCCATGCCGGGAGCGACGGGACGCAGCTCGCGGAAGTCAAACGGCGTGCCCTCGACCGGAGCGATCTCGCCGGTGGGGATGTTCTGCTCGTTAATGGGCAGGTAATGGGCAGCGTTGGCGACAAAGAAGTGCTCACAGTCCATGCCGGCGTTATGGCCGGCAAGGTTAAAGTACGTGTGGTTGGTCATGGACACGTAGGTGGCGCGGTCGCTCTCGCAGCCATACTCGACACGAAAGACGCCGGTGCGCGTCACGGTAAACACGGCCGTAAAGGTGCGGTTGCCGGGTAGGCCCAGCTCGCCATCCTCAAGCGAGGTGGTCATGCGCACGGCATTGTGGACCTCGTCGAGCTCAACATCCCATACGCGCTTGTGCAGGCCGTGCTCAAGATCGCTGTGCAGGTTGTTGACGCCTTCGTTGGCCGGCATATGCCAGTCCGTGCCGTCGATGGTGATCGTGGCGCCCGCGGTGCGGTTTGCCACGGGGCCGATGGTCGCGCCAAAGCAGGCGGGGTTGTCAAAGTAATCCTCGAGCTTATCGAAGCCCAGCACCACATCGCGCACGTTGCCGGGAATGTCGGGCACATCGATACCCAGCACGGTGGCGCCATAGTCCATAATGCGAACGCAGATCTCGGGCCCGTTGAGGGTGTAACGATGAACGGGGGTACCGCACGGCGCGGTGCCGAAAAGCTCGGAAGTGATCATTTGGTTCCTAACATCGAGGTATTTCCGACAAACTGTAGCGCGAACAGGCGAGATTATCACTACACCCCACTAAAGCAGGGGGTATTTTTCTCAAAAAAGTGATGATTGGAGCTGTGCGGGCATTCATTTTTGACGCGCACGAGTCTGATACAATTTGTTCGTTACTGTTTGAATGATATGCGCGCAAAGAACGGCGAGGATTCATCGTGATTAAGGCAGAGCGACAGGATAGGGTTCGTCAGCTGCTCGAAGAGCAGGGCACGGTCTCGGTCAAGGAGATTTCGGATGCGTTAGGTGTCTCGGATATGACGATCCGCCGTGATCTTGAGGAGCTTGCGAGCCTGGGCGAGATCGAGCGCGTGCACGGCGGAGCCCGCAGTGCGCAGGGCCGTCCGCACGCTATGTTGCGCCATGAGTATTCGCACAGCGAAAAGCGCACGAAGCATGCCGAGGAAAAGTTGCAGATTGCGCGCCGCGCTGTGGAGCTTATCGAGGAGAGCTCGACCATCTTTTTGGGTACAGGCACCACGGTTGAGCAGATGGCCTCGATGCTGCCGGCGTTTCGCCTGCGCATCGTGACCAATTCGCTTTCGGTGTTTAACCTGCTCGAGGCGCGCGAGGACTGCGACCTGTGTCTCGTGGGCGGTATGTACCGTCGCCGCACTGCCGCCTTTGTGGGCCCCACGGCCGAGGACACCTTGCGCGCACTGGGGATCGACGCAGCCTTTATCGGCGCAAACGGCATTTTGGACGGCGACGTGTCTACGTCTAACATGGAAGAGGGCCGCATCCAGCAGCTCGCCTTTAGCAAGGCCGACTCGCGCTATCTGATCGCCGATTCCAGCAAGATCGGCAAGCGCGACTTCTACACCTTCTGCCGCCTGGACAGTTTGGATGCCGTGGTGTGCGAGCCGGGCATCGCCGCCGAGGATCGCGCCGCCATCGAGGAGCACACGCAGGTCATCTGCTAGCTAACGCTATGGGATGCCCACAAGCGCTGCGGGAGGACTTTTGTCTCCTGTCATTGTGGGGAATCAGCGCGTCAGCGCTACGCGATATGACGCGCAAATGAGGACTCCACTATCAAATTGTCTCAACCTGTGATATCTAGGCGGCCAAAAGCGAGTCAGATGTTACAGATCGAGATTTATGGCTCGGCCTATTCCGTTTGTCTCGATCTGTAACAGCTAGGACCGAAAAATTCAGCTAGTTGTTACAGATTGAGATTGAGAGGATTGACCTGTGCATTCATCTCAATCTGTAACATCTAGACGTCCAAAACCGGTCTTAGTGTTACAGATTGAGACAATTCGGCGGGGTCTACCTTGTTTGTCTCGATCTGTAACGGTTAGGACTTAAAAACTCGGCTACGTGTTACAGATCGAGACAAAAGAAAAAGAACATTAGGACTTGAAAATAAAGTTTTGATAAGGGATTCGCCCAGTTAAGACGGTGCGGCAGACAATTGAGATTAGTTTGCCTCCGGAGTCGTAAGCATAATGAGTCAGTTCGATGACCGGAAGTTTTGCAACACCATAATTACTGGCTTCGGAATCGCTAAGCTGACGTGCTCTATAGCTTTCCCTAACAGATTGGATAGACTTGGACAAGTCGTCCATGATTCTGCTAAATGCCTGAAAATCTAACTGGTTATTCGGAACGCGCGACTTTGAAATGAAGAACGTATCAGCGCCTATGAAGCTGCCTTCAAGTTCGTAGGTCAATTCAAGACGCTGAATTTCATCGCGACTTTGACATCCAAATTGTTGGAGCATCATTACGGAAATTGGACGACCTGATGTGAGGCCGCCGAAATGTTTGGTAATGGCATCTGGATCAACGCCATCGCAATGGCTTGCAAAGTCAAAGTCTAAAAGTGAATTGAGCTCGCTAACGCGTTTCGGTGCAACAAACGACCCCTTACCTTGGATTCGATAGATACTTCCACGACGCTCCAGCTCACTCATGGCAAGTCGGACGGTTGTTCTGCTTACGGCGTATTCGTCGCAGAGTTCCATTTCTGTTGGAAGTTTATCGTCTGCTTGATATTCATCGACGATCTGCTTGAGCAGCGCGTCGGTGAGCTGTAAATAGAGTGGCCGTTTTTCGTGTGTATCGAGCATTAGAGCCTCAGTTTGCATGTTGGTTATACCTGATGGTTGCCTCAGTCGGGATGTAACGTGGGCAAGGTAACCTTAACGTATCACAGAGCGGCTCAGCATGACGATCTGATGCCTGTATCCACGAAGGGCTTGTCCGAGCGTGAAGATATTCTGGGGCAGGCAAATACCGTTCATGGAGTCCCCAATATGTTGGAGGTCAGCGCCGGCTGCTTTTGCTGCAAGGCCTATTTTCTTAATGGTCTCGCTGTCGCAGGAGTCTTGACTCGTCCCGTTCGCCGCCATGACGAGAACCTTCTCTTCAATTGACTTGCCTACGTTGTGGGATCGTACAAAGTCTACGATGGCGCGCAGGTCTGCTTCTTGGAAGCAAGGGACGGTGTAGGGGGCTGGCACGAGAAGGATATCGACGCCGAGGTCAACAAACTTGCGCGCAATTTCGAGCGTCATGACAGGTTCCGCAACGCCCGCTCCATGCATTTTTCCGGCTATGACCAGGCCATTGAAATGCTCTTTGGAGAGTTTAATCGAATGGGCGATTGCATCGTTGGAGACGCCGGTTCCAGGGTTGCCCGTCAGGCAGATAAAATCA
This sequence comes from uncultured Collinsella sp., assembly GCA_905199225.1. Lineage (GTDB taxonomy): Bacteria > Actinomycetota > Coriobacteriia > Coriobacteriales > Coriobacteriaceae > Collinsella. The sequence goes on from CAJKFS010000005.1 coordinate 54,309, forward strand.
AATCCGAGTTCGTTAGCCTTTTCTAAGGTCTTGGGAGAGACGCGACGACCCATGGGGATTTCCGTTCGGGATTCAGACATCTCTGCCTCGTTATCAACTGGCTCCAGATTGACGCCAATGGGCCTTCCGCATGCTCGCTTCACCCAAGTGACCGGGTTTTCATTGAGATCATCTGGAATACCGGCAATAACTGGATCGAACACATCGAGCGCGTTAAACAGAAGCAGGTCGGCACCTGCGGCACGTTCGATTTCTGCATTAGTAACGCCGCCGAGAAATTGGGAAGAGGGTACGTTTTCCGCCATGATGGTACGTCCCTCGGAAGCCAGAATTGCCTGTTTTAGATCCATGGGTGACGTGGCGGCAAAATCGGATGCGGACATGTTCAGTAATCGTTTGGGCATTGTTACTTCCTTTGACTAGAACGACAGGCTTGTGACATTGTCTCTAATATTGTTACAACAATATATTCAATATGTTATATCCAATCGGTGAACGGTTGCAAACTTATTGTACTGCGCGGAAAAATAGCCCTTAGCTGGGAAAACATTATATTAATCAACTACCGTTCACCGAATAAGTATTTGAATTCTTGACATATCGACAAAGCGGAAAAAGAATTGGTTATGACAAATCGCGCAAATGATATTACATTTCGCACAAGAGCGTATTCACTTACATAAGTGGATACAAACGGGGACGACGACGGTTGAGTCCGGATAAATCGTTGTGTGCCCGGGAATCATGAAAGGATGTGTTATGGACGCTATCGTCAAATTCCTTGAAAAACACCAGCCCCTCTTCGACAAAATTTCGAGGAACATTTATCTGGTGGCGATTAAGGATGGCTTTCTCTCGAATATGCCAATTGTGCTGTTCTCGAGCCTGTTCCTTCTTCTTTCGACGCTCCCTGCCTATATAGGCATTACGCTTCCGTCTGAGGTGCTGGATTTCTTCAATAAAATCTATGCATATACCATGGGACTTCTTGGCATTATGGTGGCCGGCACCACGGCGAGCTCACTTGCCATGTCGATGAACCGTCGCATGCCTTCGGGTAAATCTCTCAACCCCACCTCGTGCATGGTTTGTGCCATGTGCGGCATGCTCTTGCTATCGGTGACGAACGATGTTGTCTCGATTGGCGGAGCAGATACATCTGTTTTTGAAACCGGCTATATGGGAACCAAGGGTTTTCTCGCTGCGTTCGTAGCCGCATTCTTGACCGTTAATATCTATAAGGTGTGCATTAGCCATAATGTGACGATCAAGCTTCCCAAAGAGGTCCCTGGCTCTATTGCGCAGAGTTTTCGCGATATCTTTGCATTTGGGTTTTCGATCCTTGCGTGCGCTTTTATCGATCTTGCGAGCCGCAAGCTGCTTGCTGTGCCGTTCGCCAATTTGGTATCCGCTCTCATCTCGCCGCTGTTCTCCGCGGTCGACACCTATCCTGGCATGGCGCTTATCGAAGGCGCGGTCGCACTTTTCCAATTTATGGGTATCCACGGTGCTTCGGTTGTCATGAGTCCGATCAATGCTGCGCTCTACGGCAATACCGTTACCAATCTTGAGATTTTCCAAGCAGGTGGACACCCGTCAATTGCTCTCACGCAGGACTTTACAAGCTTCATCGGCGGTCTGGGCGGTTCTGGCTGCACGTTCATCGTTCCTATTATCCTGATCATGTTTATGCGCTCCAAGCAGCTTAAAGCCATGGGCAAGGCATCGATTATCCCGGTGATTTTTGGAGTTAACGAGCCCGTTATCTTCGGTATGCCGATTGTTCTCAATCCCTATATGTTCGTGCCCTTCCTAGTGGCTCCTATGGTCAACGCCATTATCGGTAAATTTTTCATTGACGTCATTGGAATGAACGCCCCCATGTATACCATGCCGTGGGCGCTTCCCGGCCCAATCGGTGCATTCCTCACCACGGGTCTCGATCTGCGTTCTCTCGTATTGATGGCAGTGCTGTTGGTCGTTGACTTTGTGATTTACTATCCGTTCTGCAAGGCGTATGACCATCAGCTTTGTTTGGAAGAGTCTGCAAAGGAGACTGCAGGAACCTCGGATGCAGATGCTATTGCCGCACAGGAAAATGTCGCAAAAGCTCTCGAGGCGGTAAAGGACAAGGCGGAGCAGATCCGCGTGCTTGTGCTTTGCCAGGGTGCCGGCACTTCGACTCTCTTGGCAAATGCTCTTCGCGAAGGTGCCGCTGCTAAGGGTATCGATCTGGTTTCTCAGTCCGGTGCGTACGGAAGCCACTATGAGACGATGGATCAGTACAACGTGATTGTTCTGGCACCCCAGGCACGCATGTACTATGACGCTATGAAGGCCGATACCGATCGCCTTGGAATTAAACTGCTCACCACAAGGGGCAAGGAGTATATCGACCTTACCAACGATCCCGAAGGTGCAATTGACTGGATCGTTCAGGAGCTGGCCAAATAGTGGATGCACTCCGTCGTTGATTCGTCGGTGTATAGTACGGCCCTGCAGCTTATTGAGCTGCGGGGCCGTATTTCGTTGAGTATCTAATTGAGACAATGAGCGCAACCGTCGTGAGATCGCATTGGCGCTCTCCGAGTCACCGACAAGCTGACTTTCATCTATGTGACCAATTCGCTTTCGGCCTTTAGCCTGCTCGAGGCGCGCGAGGATTGCGAGCTGTGCCTGGTGGGCGGCATGTACCGCCGCCGCACCGCCGCCTTTGTGGGGCCCACGGCCGAGGATACCCTGCGCGCGCTGGGCATCGATGCGGCGTTTATCGGCGCCAACGGTATTCTGGACGGCGACGTGTCCACGTCCAACATGGACGAGGGCCGCATCCAGCAGCTCGCCTTTAGCAAGGTCGATACGCGCTATCTGATTGCCGACTCCAGCAGGATCGGCAGGCGCGACTTCTACACCTTCTGCCGCCTGGACAGCCTGGACGCCGTAGTATGCGAGCCGAGTATCTCCGCCGAAGACCGCGCCGCCATCGAGGAGCATGCGCAGGTCATCTGCTAGCTAGCGCAGCAGGCGATATCTCTGCCCCCTGCCGGCGCCTTCAACTGTCGCCAGGCCTGTCTCAACGAGTTTTTTGAGGATGCGGAGTAGCTTCGAACGACTAAAGGTGACTTTAGCCGCAAGCTCGCTTGTCGATTGAGGGTGTACTCCACTCAGCAGTCCGAATACGGTAAGTTCGTCGCCTTCGAGCCCAGGGTTATCCATGAGTAGGGGAAGTGTGACCACAATGGCGTTATCCGAAACTTGAAACCGGGGCTTTCTGACGCTGTTCTTATAGGTATCGCGAATTCGCATGATGCCCGTTCCAAAGGCTTCGATAAGACCCAGGCGCAAAAAGACTTCGGCAAGAATACGATTGCGTCTAACGGATAGCATGTCGGATAGATATTCATCGACGGTCATGCTTGCCGGCAAGCCACCGGGCGAAGCGACTTCCACGCGGTCGTCGAACATCGAGATACGGATGTGTGCGGGCGCATCCCAAGTCCTATGAACGACTGCATTGGTAATGGCCTCGCGGAATGCTTCGAGCGGAATGAGCTCCTTGCGGATTCGCTCCATCCCCTTGATCTCTTCGTAACAGTACTGAATTTCGAAAAGCTCAAGGGCTCCGTCAATTTCCGCTAGAACGGATGCATGCTCAAGAGTTTTGCGCTGCTTAATGAGGTTGATAGTTTCACCAAACACTGCGATGTCGATACCTGGGAAGCCATTCTCGTCCGCGAGCAGTTCTGCCGCGTTGTTGTAGGTTCCGGTTTCATCAAGCAGGCCAAGGGTTTTGAGAGTATCGGTTGTGAATGACTGAAGCGAAAGTTTTGCTGTTAGGCGATTCTCTAAAACGGTGAAAGATAAATCTTGTTTGTTTGCCGGGAGCTGCTCAAAGGAGAGATTTTGACCCTCGAGTACAAGACGTGAAAGGCCTAGGGTATCAACTGGTATGGTCGCGGTGTCATTGCGCTTGTATGCCTTCGAGCGGTATAGGTAAGGCTTTGATCTGCCGGGAAAGACCGTAAGCTCCACGGTTGCATCGGACTCGTTGATCTTTAGGGAGTAATCGGGCTGGGGGATGATCGAATCGTTAATCTTGTTTTCGATATCCAGGCAGGTCTGCTTGGGATCATCGATGCCAACGGCTTCTCCGTCGTCGTTAATTCCAAATAGAACGCGTCCTCCCGTGCCATTTGCATAAGCGGAGACGGTTTTAAGGAACGAATTGGTGACGCATTCCTTGAATTCAAGATCTTTGGATTCTCGCATCGTTTTGCTCCGTTTCGCTTCAATTTGACGTGAAAAATGACACGTAAAATTTTACACGTCATTTTACGCGTCAAAATTATGACACGAAAAAATTTGCGTGTCATTTTACGTGTCAAAGTGACGCGATATGACGCGCAAACGCGAATGCATTGGCATTCTGAACAATAACGGAGTTTGTAAGCCTGGGGCTTGATTGGGCTAACGCATGGAATTATCCGTATTCTCGAACACGCTTTCGGTATCATTTTGGCATTAAAAGATACCGAAGTGTGTTCGTGATGCCGATAATAATTAAGAAAGAGGAGCGCTTCGTAGCTGCCTGGAAAGTGAGGATTTGACCATCTGATTGTCTCGATCTGTAACAACTAGGCGATCAAATGCTCGTTAGATGTTACAGATTTAGATTTTCTGCCTGGCCGATTCCGTTTGTCTCAATCTGTAACAACTGGGACCGAAAAGCTCGGCTAGATGTTACAGATCGAGATTGAGCGGATTGACCTGTGCGTTTGTCTCGATCTGTAACAGGTAGATGGTCAAAAGTGGGCTAGGTGTTACAGATTTAGATTATTCGGACCGGCCTGCGCGTTCGTCTCAATCTGTAACAATTAGGACCGAAAATCCCAGCTAGATGTTACAGATCGAGACAAACGATCCGCGCGGCTCGGCAAAAAATAAAAAGGCCGCATGCGAACCCGTGGAGGGATTCGTATGCGGCCGACAGGGGGTATGCGGCAAAAGTTAGGCCATGAGCAGGCCGGTCTCCGCGACGTTCTTGTACCAGTACGCGCTTGCCTTGGGATAGCGCTTCTGGGTCTCAAAGTCGATGTAGAACAGGCCGTAGCGCTTGTTATAGCCGTTGGTCCAGGAGAACTGGTCCTGCAGCGACCACACAAAGTAGCCGTCGACGTTCACACCGCCGTCGATCGCCTTGAGGATCCACGCGAGATGCTGGCGCATGTAATCGATGCGAGGGGCGTCGTCGATAAAGCCGTCCTCAAAGTCGTCCTTATAGCCCATGCCGTTCTCGGTGATGTAGATCTTCTTGTAGTTGGGGTAATCGTTCTTAATGCGGAGCAGCAGGTCGTAGAGACCCTCGGGATAGATAATCCAGTCCCAATCGGTGGTGGGTACGCCTTCGCGCACGCATGACTCGCCCACGCCCTTGAGGAACCAGCGCGAGGAGCCCTTGTCGCCGGTACCATTGTGGTTGATGTCGTTTTCGCCCTCGGCGGCACGCAGGAACTGGCACTTGTAGGTGTTGACACCCAGGCAATCGTTGTAGGGGAGCGCGGCGGTCAGCGCGGCGATGTCCTCGTCGCGGACGTCGAGCTCGCCGCCGGCGATATGGGCCAGCTTGGTCGCAGCCTCCATGGTGTCGGCTGCATAGTGGCCGCGGAAGGTGGCGTCGAGTACCCAGCGGTTGTTGATGACGTCGGCCATGCGAGCTGCCTCGCAGTCGGCGGCGTTGTTGGGATCGAGGGGATACTTGGGCTCCAGGTTCTGGACAATGCCGATCTCACCCTCAAAGCCGCCCTCATGGAAGGCGACGACGGCCTTGGCGTGGGCCACCATCATGTTGTGCATGAGCTGGAAGGCCTTGTCCAGGCGATACTTCTCGCCGTGCGGCCAGTTGCCGACGATAAAGCTGCCCTCGGCGGTTGCGGGAATCTCGTTAAACGTGAACCAGTGCTTGACCTCGGTGAACTCGGCAAAGCAGAACTTGGCGTACTCGACAAAGGCGTCGATCGTCGTGCGCGTCAGGAAGCCCTCGCCGCCGTCCTGGTAAAAGGCCTCGGGCGTATCAAAGTGATCGAGCGTGACATAGGGGATAACGCCGGCTTTGTTGCAGGTGGCGAAAAGCTCATGATAGAAGGCGACACCCTCGTGGTTGATCTCGCCAGTGCCGTTGGGGAAGATGCGGCTCCAAGCGATGGAGACGCGGATACCGTTGATGCCGAAGCGCTGGCACAGGTCGATATCGACCGGGTACTTGTTGTAGAAATCGCTTGCGGGGTCGGGGGAGAAGCGACCCTGAGCAGCCAAGAAATCGTCCCAGGGTACTTTGCCCTTGCCGTGCGTACGGGTCTCGCCCTCAACCTGGTAAGCAGCGGTGGCGCCGCCAAACACAAAGCCGTCGGGGAACTGCATGGGGTTGGTCATGAGTCATCCTTTCTGTGGGATACGAATAGGGAGAGGTGCCCGAACCGGGAATCCGGGCACCAACAGAGGGAGGAACTAGTCGAGGTTCTCGCGGAGCCACTTGATGGCGCCAGCGGGGTCGCGAGTAAGGTCGATATATTCCTTACCGCGGGGAGCGAGCAGCTTAATGCCCAGACGATCGGTGTCGGCCTTCATGTCGTTGTAGTAGCTACGGACCTGCGGGGCAAGCACGATAACGTCGTACTGATCCATGATGGCAGTGTGCTGGCCATAGGCGCCTGCGGAGGAAGCGATGTTCTCTCCGGTCTGCGCAGCACCTTCCTTGATGGCGTTGGCAAGCATGGCAGAGGTGCCGGCGCCGGCGCACAGGACGAGGACCTTCAGGCCATCGACGTCCTTCTTAGCGGATGCGTCGGCGGCGGGCTCGGGCTGATCGGCGACAGGCTTGCTGTCGGCGGCAGCGGCGGTCGGCTCAACGGAAGCGGTAGCCTGCTCGACAACGGGCGCAGGGGCGTTGGCGGCGATGGTGGCAGCACCATCGGACTCAAGACCCAGCTCGGCGGCGCGTTCGGCCTCCTGGTCGCAGAGCAGCTTATCGTATGCCTTCAAGAACGGCAGGTAGATGATGGCGTCCAGCAATATGATGATTGCGACAAACACCAGGGCGATAAGCTGGAAGTTCGTGGTGATGAAGATGCCGATAGGGGCAGGGGTAGCCCAAGGCACCACGAAGGAGAAGCCGTTCATGCCCACGTTATCGATAAAGAACTTGGCAACGCTTACGTTGACGCAGCCGGCGGCAACAAAGGGGATGAGCATGTAGGGGTTAAGGATCATCGGCGCGCCAAAGAGCAGCGGCTCGTTGACAGCAAAGGCAACAGGAACAATTGAGGCCTTACCGACGGCTTTGAGCTGCTTGGACTTCATAAAGAGAATCAGCAGAAGCGGCACGATGAACGTGGCGCCGGTGCCGCCGAACTCACCCACGAGCGACATGTTGAAGGTGAGGGAATGGGCGGGGTGACCACCGGCCAGCAGAACCTGCAGGTTCTCGGCCTGGTTGGCAAGACGGATGGGGTCGATGCCCGGCTGGACGATCGAGGGGCCGTGGACGCCGATGAACCAGAAGAACGCGGTGGCTGCCTGGATAAGGATAAGGCCAGGATAGGTTTCTGCAGCGGTAAAGAGCGGGGAGAGCAGTTTGATAAGCAGCTCGGAGAACGGAACGCCCATGAGGTTGCGCACGACGACATCGATGATGCCGCAGATGATGACGGCGCCACCGAAGGGGATAATGTCGCGGAAGTTCTGAGCGATGGCGCCCGGGACCTCCTTGGGCAGCTTAATGGTCAGATCGCGCGAGACGCAGAACTTATAAACCCAAACGGTAATGAACGCGGCGATATAGGCCGAGAACAGACCGCGCGTACCCATGCTGGTGCAATCGAAGACAGAAAGCTCGGAGCCGTTGAACTTGGTGGTGAACTGCGTAACAGCGAGCAGCAGCATGCTGCACTGGGCGGCAACCATGGTGGAGCCGTCGTTGAGCACCTTGCCGGCGGGCATGCGACGGTTCATGGAAGCCGTGAAGTTCTTGGCGGTGGTGCCGGCAACCATGATGCCCATGACGCCCATGGTGAAGTTGTACAGCTTATTGCACCAGTCGATGAGCGGCTGGGGCAGCGTGATGCCAACTACGCCAGGAAGGGTGGCGATCAACAGGAAGATCGAAGAGGTGAGGACAATGGGCATGCACCCAAGGAATCCGTCCTTAATGGCCTGGAGGTAGACGTTCCTCGAGATCTTCTCAAAGAACGGTTGATGCTTTTCGAGCATCTTTACGATGGCGTCCATAGAGCTCCTTTGCTACTTGATGCGCGATGCATGTGGATGGAACTGGTCGTCGATGGATGGTCAGGACTGCCCGGAAACCTTCCTGCTTAAGGAAGGCATTGCGAAATGACAACGTTGTCATTTCGTTAATGACAACGTAAGACATTTTTGGAAGAGCAACAAGGATATACGGGTGAGCGGTCGATATTGTCCGGTAAACGGTTGATTTATCAGTCGGGCAGGTAGTGTATGCTAGAACGCAAAAAACAAGCGATGCAAAACCGACTGGAGAAGCAGTGGCAACGATGGACAAGAAAAATGTCTCGATGAACGATGTGGCAGTTGCCGCGGGTGTTTCTCTCAAGACGGTTTCGCGTGTGATCAACGAGCCCGATAGCGTGCGAGAGTCGACACGCGATAAGGTTCATTCGGCCATGGAGGCGCTCGGGTTTCGAGCCAACTTTGCCGCGCGTTCGCTCAAGTTGGGCCGTTACGGGTGCATCGGCGTCGTGCTGTTCCACTTGTCGGGCGGTGCCGTGGACATGATCGACGGTATCGCCGATGCCGCCGAAGAGCGCGGCTTTGCGCTCACGATGATTAAGAAGTGCGGAGGTGAGAAGATGACTCTTGCCGATGCGGCGCGTAGGATGTCGCAGCTGCCTGTTGATGGCATGATCTTCAACCTGCGCCAGATGGTCGATGACTTTGATACCTTTGAGGCGCCGAAAGACCTCAAGACGGTGATTATCACACCGATGGAGCATCCTGCCTGCTCTACCGTCAGTGACGACCAAGAGGGCGGCGCGCGCATGGCGTGCGAGTACTTCTTGAACCACGGGCACAAGAACGTGTACTTCGTCTCTGGTAAGAAAGAGTCACTGTCGAGCCAGTGCCGTATGAAAGGTTGGCGAGCGGCACTCGAGGCACGTGGCATTGAGCCGCCCGAGCCTCTGCAAGGCGATTGGAATGCGGATAGTGGCTATGCCGCGGGCCTTGTGCTTGCCGATAAGCCCGATTGCACGGCGGTCCTCGCTGCTAACGACTGCATGGCAAACGGCGTGATGATGGCTCTACGTGACAAAGGGCTCAATGTGCCCGACGACGTGTCCGTGATCGGCTTCGACGATGAGCTCTACAAGACGATTCCCAACTCGATTCTGACGTCGGTGAAGTTTCGCCACCGCGAACTGGGCATCCGTGCGCTTAACGAGGTCGTCGCAGGTCTGGAAGCCCCGAGCTCCAGAAGCCGTACGCTCGTCTCGGGCGTGTTGGTCGAGCGTTCCAGCGTAAGGGATCTGCGGGCGTAGACGTGCTCGGCCTGCTCGTCTAAATCTGTAACAGGTGGGACCCGAAAACTCGGCTAGATGTTACAGATTTAGACAATTCGGCCCGGCTTATTCCGTTTGTCTCGATCTGTAACAGTTAGGAGTGAAATGACCAGCCAGGTGTTACAGATCTAGATTGATTGGATTGACCCATCTGTTTGTCTCGATCTGTAACATCTAAGCGGTCAAAAGCGGTCTACATGTTACAGATTGAGATTTTTGGCTTGGCCTGTGCGTTCACCTCGATCCGTAACAGCTGGGACCCAAAAACTCGGCTAGATGTTACAGATTGAGATGAACAGGAGGACGGGTGCGGTCTAAACAAAATGGCCCGCGCATCACACATCGATGCACGGGCCATTTATTGTCTGCAAGCGGCAGGTGGTGTCAGCGTCTTATGCCTCGAGGTTTTCCTCGATCCAGGCGACGGCACCCTTGGGATCCTTAGTGAGGTCGATGTACTGTTTGCCCTTGGGCGACAGCAGCGTGATGCCCAGGCGGTCGGTGTCGGCCTTCATCTCGTTGTAATAGGTGCGAACCTGCGGAGCCAGGACGATGACGTTGTACTGGTCCATGATGGCGTAGTGGCTGCCGTAGGCACCGGCGTTGGCGGTAATGTCGATGCCCAGCTCGTCGGCGCCTTCCTTAAGCGCGTTGGCGAGCAGTGCAGAGGTGCCGGCGCCAGCGCACAGAACCAGAACCCTCAGATCCTTGCCCTTAAGGGCGGACGGAGCTGCGGAGGCCTCAGTGGCAGAAGCGGTCTCGACAACAGGAGCCTCAACGGTGGGGGCGGCAGCGGTCTTGACGGCCTTGGTCTCCTCGGCCTCTTCTTCGGCCAGGGTCTCGGCCTCCTGCTTGCACAGGACGTTGTCGTAGGCCTTGCAGAACGGGTAGTAGATCAAGAAGTCAACGACCAGCAGGACGACAACCAGGACCAGAGAGATCGGCTGGAAGTTGGTGTCGATGAAGGTGCCGATCGGTCCGGGGAGTGCCCACGGCATGGCATAGATAAAGCCGTTCATGCCCAAAAAGTCGATGAAGAACTTACCAATGAGGACGTTGGCCACGGGGGCAAACAGGAACGGGATCAGGAAGTACGGGTTGAGGATGATGGGCGCGGCGAACAGCAGCGGCTCGTTGACGGCGAACATCACGGGCACGACAGAGGCTTTGCCGACGGCCTTGAGCTGCTTGGAGCGCATAAAGAGCAGGAAGATAATCGGGACAATGAACGTGGCGCCGGTGCCGCCGAGTTCGCCGATGTAGTTACCGAAGTTTTCGGTCAGGGCGAGGGCGGGGTGACCGCCGGCCTGCAGCGTGGCGAGGTTGGTAGTGATGTTGCCAAACAGCGCGGCGTTGAGGGCAGGCTTAACGACCGAGGGGCCGTGGATGCCCATGAACCAGAACAGAGGGATCATGAACCAGATGAGGGCGAGGCCGGCGTAGGAATCGGCAGCGGCGAACAGCGGGCTCACCAGCGTGGAGATGACGTTGGCAAACGGGACGGCCAAGCAGGTGCGGCAGATAACGTCGATGACGGCGACAAACAGGATGGAGAAGCTGAAGGCGAAGATGTCGCGGAAGTTCTGGGCGATGGCGCCGGGGACTTCTTTGGGCAGCTTGATGGTGATGTCTCGCTTAATGCAGAAGGCATAGATGTTGACCGTGGCAAATGCGGCGACAAAGGAGCTCAGCAGGCCCTTGGTGCCCATGTTGTCGGTAAAGAACACCGAGACATCGGCGCCGTCGATCTTGGCACTCGTCTGGGTAACGGCCAAGATGAGCATAGCGCACATGGCGGCGACCATGGTGCTCGTGGCGTTGATGGCCTTGCCGGCAGGCATGCGGCGGTTCTTGGAGCCGGTCAGCGCGCTTGCGGTGGTGCCGGCGACCATGATGCCCACGACGCCCATCGTGAAGTTGTAAACCTTGTTGCAGAAGTTCACGACGTCGACGTTCCACCAGTCGGGCAGCGTAAAGCCGCCGACCGTGGCGACAACGCCCGGCAGGGTCGAAATAAGCAGGAAGACAGAAGAAGACAGGATGATGGGCATTGCTGCCAAAAAGCCGTCTTTAATGGCCTGAAGGTAGATGTTCTTAGAGACCTTGTCGAAGTACGGCTGACCTTTCTCCAAGAACTTAACGATCGATTCCATAGTTCACGCTCCTCTTTGCATGAAATCTTAATGGCATGGACGTTGAAAACCTATATGGTCTCCCGCTTGCTAAAAGCCCGGGTGCAGGCGGGGCCGGTCCCAGGGGGAGAGAGGGGGGGCGGCTGGGTTTGTATCGCATAGGGCCGCTCCCTTCTCGGGGGAAAGCGAGGCGATGCGCTACTGCGCGTCCGCCATAGTGTCGGCGAGCTCCTTGTACCAGAGTGCCGACTGCTTGATGTAGCGTTTTTGCGTGTCGAAGTCGATGTAGAACAGGCCGTAGCGCTTGTTATAGCCATTGGCCCACGAGAACTGGTCCTGCAGGCTCCAGATAAAGTAGCCCTGGACGTCGACGCCCTCGGCGCGCGCCTGGAGCACCTTCTCCATGTGCTGGTCGACAAAGTCGATGCGCTCGGGATCGGCGACGATGCCGTTTGCGTCGGGCTCGGGGTCCTTGTGGCCCAGGCCGTTTTCGGTGATATAGATGACGGGGAGGTTGGGATAGGTGGCGCTGATGTGCTTGAGCGTGTCGTAGAGGCCTTGCGGGTAGATGAGCCAATCCCAGTCGGTGGTGGGGATACCCGGCATATCGACCTGCTGCCCGACGCCCTTAAACTTAAAGCACGAGGTGCCCTTGTCTCCGGTGCCGTTAAAGCTGTTGGTTGACTCGCCATCGTAGGCGGCGATAAACGCCGACTGATAGTAGTTGAGGCCGAACATATCGTTGCGGGGCGCCGCCTTGGCGAGCTCCTCCATGTCGCTGTCCTCAACCGTAAGTGTGGCGTTGTTGGCACGCAGAATCTCGTTGATGAGTGAGAGGGTGCGCGCGGAGTAGTGACCCAGGAAGGCGCCGTCCATGATGAAGTCGGTGTAGAAGGCGTTGTACAGGTCGGCGGCGTGCTGGTCGGCGGGCGAGTCGGTGGCAGGATATGCCGGCGTCAGGACGTTGACCATGCCAATGCGTCCGCCCAGGTGCTCGGTCTCGTCAAGATCCTTATACAGGTTGACGGCGCGGGCGTGGGCAACGAGCTCGTTGTGCTGGCTCTGGATGCCGCTCGTCACATCAAAGTGATGGTTGGGCGGGAAGTTGCCTTGGATGTATTGGGAGTGCGAGAGGCTGATGAGCTCGTTGATGGTGAACCAATTCTTGACCTCGCGGAACTCGCGGAAGCAGAACTCGGCATAGCGCACATAGGCGTCGACGGTCTTGCGGTTGAGCCAGTCGCCCTGGTTGAACAGGGCGGCGGGGGAGTCAAAGTGATGCAGGGACACATAGGGCTCGACGCCATACTTTTTGCAGCAGGCGAACAGCTCGTGGTAGTGCTTAACGCCCTCGGCGAGGGGTTCGGCATCGTCGCCGTTGGGGAAGATGCGGGTCCAGGCGATGGACACACGAATGGCGTTGAGTCCATGCTCGGCAGAAAGGCGGATATCCTCCTCGTAGCGGTTGTAGAAATCACTGGCCGGGTCGGGCAAAAAGCGACCCTGGGCGACAAGGTAATCGTCCCACATGGTCTTACCCTTGCCTGCCACCTTCGTGGAACCTTCCGTTTGGTACGCGGCGGTTGCGGCGCCCCAAACAAAGCCCTTCGGCAGCTGCTGTACGCGGTTTAGCAAAGACATATGCATACACCCTCTCGTCTCGCTGTTCGATATTGTGCGTTTGCGCTCAGGAGGCTCCCTGGTTAGCGTTCAGCGGTGAAAAAGCCCGATAAACACTATCTTAAAATGATTAGAACCAAAATGAGCACGTGAACATTTGACAATGAGCACGTTAACATCCGGCTGGGATGTATAGAAACAAAACAACTTCAAACAGCCGCGAACGGTTGTATTTGTTCGGTAAGCGGTTTTGATTGACAGAAGTTTTCATGTTGTGGTATATGGCTCGGGTATCATGAGCACGTTATCAATGTATGTACGATGCGCCATGGGCGCGGGGAATAGTTGGGAAGCAGGTTAGCGTGGAAGGCATGGATCAGCAGACAAGGAATGGTCGTTCGGCGAGCGCGGCAGAGGTTGCGGCGCTCGCTGGCGTGAGCCGCCAGACTGTGTCTCGCGTGGTCAACGGTATGCCCAACGTGACGGAAAAGACGCGCAAGCGTGTGCTGGCCGCCATGGAAGAGCTGGGCTTTCGTCCCAATTTTGCTGGAGCGGCGTTGCGCGGCGGGTCGTATCGTTCTATTGGCCTGTGCATGTACAACATCACACGTGTCGGTAACCTGGCGACGCTCGAGGGTATCATGCAAGCGGCGCGCGAGCACGATTTTGCCGTCACTATGATCGAGATGGGCGGCGACAAGCCCTATGCACTTGCCGATGCCTCGCGCCGCATGGTCGAGCGACCCGTCGACGGCATGATTCTCAACATGAACCGCATGGCTCCCGATTTTGAGGAGTTTGTTCCCCAGCCGGGAGTGCGAACGGTCATCCTGTCCATGTATGCGCATCCGCGCTGCACGACGATTGACTCCGACCAGTATGGTTCGTGCGAGCTGTTGACCAATTATCTGCTGGAACATGGTCACTCGAATATGCGGTTTGTGGCGGGTCCGGAAAACTCGATTTCCTCGCGTTTTCGTGAGGCCGGTTGGCGCGATACGCTGGGTCGTGCTCATGTCGATGCCGCTCCGATGCTGCGCGGCGATTGGAGTGCGGACAGTGGGTACGCCATGGGCGAGCGGATTGCGGCCGAAGTGCTTGCCGGCGGGTCGCAGGCGCCGACTGCCGTGCTTGCGGCAAATGACCAGATGGCGCTGGGCGTTATCGCCGCGCTCGAGAACGCGGGCCTGTCCGTGCCCGACGACGTGAGCGTGGTTGGTATCGACGACGCACTCGAGGGACTTGTTCCTCACAATCGGCTGACGACGCTGCGATTTGATTTGCGCGGTGTCGGTAAGCTTGCGTTTGAGGCGGCGATTGGAGAGAGCTCGTCTATCGAGGCGATTCATGTGCCGAGCACGCTGGTCGAACGCTCGACTGTTAGGGACATACGGGGTTAGGTCCTACTCCGTTTGTCTCGATTTGTAACAGGTAGACGGTCAAAAGCGGGCTACGTGTTACAGATTTAGATTCTTCGGAAAGAGCAATCCTGTTCGTCTCAATCTGCAACAGCTAGGACCCAAAAACTCGGCTAGATGTTACAGATTGAGACAAACAGACCCCGAACCGCCCAAAAAGGCCGGGGGCGGCGCGCCGTGTGACGTGCCGCCCCCGGCTGAGAAATGGGGACAGGTTATGTGGGCGGTGCAATTCCGCCAACCGCTTGTCGCAAGCCGCTAGTCCAGACGACGGGTCTGCGCTACGTGCTTGTACCAGTATGCGCTTGCCTTGGGCGTTCGCTTCTGGGTTTCAAAGTCAACGTAGAAGAAGCCGTAACGCTTGTTGTAGCCATTGGTCCAGGAGAACTGATCCTGCAGGCTCCACAGGAAGTAGCCGCCCACGTTGACACCCACCTCCATGGCCTTGAGCAGCCAGCGCAGGTGCTGCTCGATGTAGTCGATGCGCGGCTGGTCGTCCACAAAACCGTCCTTGTAGGGGTCCTTGTAGCCCATGCCGTTTTCGGTGATGAAGATCTGCTTGTAGTTGGGGTAGCGCTGCTTAATGTAGACGAGCAGATCGAACAGGCCCTCGGGATAGATGATCCAGTCCCAGTCGGTGGTAGGGATGCCGGGTTTGTTCACGTGCTCGCCAATGCCCTTAACGCGCCAGCGGCCGGTGCCCTTTTCGCCCGTGCCGTTGTGGTGCAGGTCGTTCTCGCCATCGTAAGCCTTCAAGAAGCGGCACTGGTAGTTGTTAACGCCCAGGTAGTCGTTGTAAAGCGCGGCTTCGCGCATAATCTTGAGGTCCTCGTCCAGGATTTCGATGGTGCCGCCCGAGACGGCGGCCAGGCGGTTGGCGCACTCGAGGGTGTCGGGTGCGTAGTCGCCGCGGAAGGTGGCGTCGAGCAAAAACTGGTTTTGCAGCACGTGCTCGTTGTTGGCGGCTTTGATGTCGGCGGGGTCGTTCTCGTTGAGCGGATACTTAAACTCCAGCGACTGAATGACGCCGATCTTGCCCTTAAAACCGCCGTTGTGGAAGGCCAGTACTGCCTTGGCGTGGGCGAGCATCATGTTGTGCTCGCACTGGAAGGCCTCGGCCAGATGCGCCTTGACGCCACCGGGGAAGGTGCCCTCGATGTAGGTGTTGGAGGCGTCGGCCCAGATCTCGTTAAAGGTGAACCAGTAGGTCACCTGGTCGGCGTACTCCTTAAAGCAGAAGGTGGCAAAGTCCACAAAGGCGTCGATGGTCTCGCGGTTGAGGAAGTCGCCCTTCTCAAAGAGGGGAAGCGGCGTATCGAAGTGATGCAGCGTGACAAACGGCTCAACGTGGTGCTTGTGGCACTCGGCGAAGAGATCGTGATAGAACTGGACACCCTCGGGGTTAATCTCACCGATACCGTTGGGGAAGATGCGGCTCCAGGCGATGGAGAGGCGAATGCCGTTGATGCCGAACTCCTCGCACAGCTCCAGGTCGACGGGGTACTGGTTGTAGAAGTCCGAAGCGGGATCGGGGGAGAAGCGCCCCTGGGCCTCCAGAAAGTCGTCCCAGGCAACCTTGCCCTTACCGTGAGTGCGGGTCTCGCCCTCTACCTGGTAGGCAGCGGTGGCGCCGCCAAAGACAAAGTCCTCGGGAAACTGCGCGGGCGGGTTGGTGACGCTAGCAGGATTAACGGACATGATGATCCAATCGTCTAAATCGAAGGGCCAGCCGGTCTTGGATGGTCGGCTGGCCCTGGGCGTTACTTACTTCGAAAGTTGCTCACTCACGAAGGCGAGAGACTTGTCGCCGTTCTGGGAGAGCTCGATGTACTGCTTGCCACGGCAGGCGACGCACTTGTTGCCCACGCGCTCACAGTCCTTCTGCAGGTCGGCCAGGTAGCTTGCGGCCTGCGGGGCCAGGACGACCAGGTCAAAGTCGGGGAGCATGTCCACGTGGTTGCCATAGGCCTCGGCAGCGGTCTCGAGGTTAATGCCGCGCTCCTTGGCGGCCTTGGCCAGCGCGTTGGCGAGCAGGCCCGAGGTTCCGCCGCCCTGGCAGAGCACGAGCACGCGCTTGCCGTTGAGGTCGCTGGCGGTCGTTGTCTCGGCAGCGGGTGCTGCGGAAGCGGCGGGGGAGTCGGCCTTCACGGCCTCGGCAGCAGCGCCGGCGGCAACGCTCTTGGCGTCAGCCTTGCCCTGGAAGGCATCGTTGAGCTTGGCGGCCTTCTCGGCGTTCTTGGCGGCGAGCTCCTCCTGGGAGATCTCGGCCTCCTCGGCGCACTTCTGGGCGTCATAGGCACGGAAGAACGGGTAGTACAGAACGAAGTCGACGACCAGGATAAGGGCGAGCATCACAAAAGCGAGCGGCTGGAAGCCCAGGCCCATGATGGTGCCGATGGGGCCGGGGACGGTCCAAGGCAGGGTGTACATAAAGCCGTTCATGCCCAAGAAGTCGATAAAGATCTTGAGGATCCAGATGTTGGCGATCGGGGCAAAGACAAACGGGACAAAGAAGACGGGGTTGAGCACGATGGGCGCGGCGAACAGCAGCGGCTCGTTGACGGCAAAGCAGACGGGGACGATGGCGGCCTTACCGACGGCGCGCATCTCCTGAGACTTGGCCAGGAAGCAGAACATAAAGACCAGGACGAGCGTGGCGCCGGTGCCGCCCATGCAGACGACGAAGTACTGGGCACCCTGGGTCAGGACAGCGGAAGCGTGCTGGCCGGCCTGGAACGCAGCCAGGTTGTCGGTCATGTTGGCAACGAGGGCGGCGGCGATGGCGGGCTCGACGATCGAGGGGCCGTGGACGCCGACGAACCAGAACAGGCTCATAGCGCCGTAGATCACAGCGAGGCCGATGTAGCCGTCGGCAGCGGTGAACAGGGGCTGGAACACCTGGATGACGCCCTGGGCAAAGCAGAAGCCAAAAGCAGCGCGGAAGGCGATGTCAAAGACCCAAAAGACGGTGATGCAGACGGAGAAGGGGATGATGTCCTTAAAGGTCTGCGAGATGTTGGGCGGAACCTGCTCGGGCATCTTGACGGTGATGTTGCGCTTAATGAAGAACTTGTAGATGATGCCGGTCACAAACGCAGCGATAAAGGCGGTCAGCAGGCCTTTGGAACCAAGGTAGGTGGTGTTGAAGCCGCTGGCAGCGTCCGTGGCGATCGTGTCGCTCGAAAGGAGCAAGAAGCCGATGATGGCCGCGCACATGCACGAGATGAAGTTGATCTGGTTGTTCTTGGGCAGATCGCGGTTCTGAGCGTCGGCGAAGTGCTTGGCCGTGGTGGCGGCACAGGCGATGGCCAGGATGCCCATGGAGTAGTTGTAGCACTTCCACAGGGCGTTGTTGATGTCATCGGGCCAGTAGAAACCCCAGATATTGGGAACCGAGGCTACCAGGCAGAAGATGGACGAGAAGATGATGATGGGGATGACGGAGATAAAACCGTCGCGGATCGCCTTGAGGTACTTGTTGCGGGCGATCGCGTTGAAAAAGGGCTGCCCCTTTTCGATGATGGCGATGAGTTGCTCCATGCAAAGCTCCTAAGAGTCGGTGGGTTGGCAACGATGGTAGCTTTTGACGTTTGATTGCCAAAATGTTGACGTTGCCATTTTGCGACACAAAATAAGACGCGAACCGATGGCCCCTGTGCCTGTGGACCGTCGATTCCTTGCGCGTAAACGTTTGAGCCGCCCGGTGGCTCTGTGTTTGCACAATGGCAACGTTAACATTTGGGCGACAAAAGCCGTTCGGGGAAGCAAAAATGTCGGTGAACGGTAGGTTTTGGGTGGTGAGCGTATGGTGGGGGAGGCGTTGGATATACTTGAAGGCGTTAAAAATGACTGCGCAAGGTGCCACCAATGGCATCGTTGACATAGAAAGATCGACCTATGGCCGCTGTTAAAAAATCGGTATCCGTCAAAGACGTAGCGCGCCTCGCGGGCGTCTCGGAGCAGACGGTCTCGCGCACCGTGCACGATTCGCCCAGCGTGCGCCCCGAGACCAAGGAACGCGTGCGTGCCGCCATGCGCGAGCTGGGGTATCGCCCCAATTTTGCCGGTCGATCGCTGCGCCGCGGTAAGTTTAAGACCGTCGGCGTCACCATGTTCAACATTACCGGCACCGGCAATCTCGACCGTATGGAGGGCTTTGCCGCCGCGGCCGATAAGCACGGCTATGCCATCACCCTCACTAAAGTAGACGGGCATCCGTATACCCTCGAGAGCGCATCGTCGCGCATGAGCGCACTGCCGGTAGACGGCATGGTCGTGATCATGAATCGAATGCCGGCGGACTTTGGCACCTTCGAGCCGCTACCTGGCATGCAGACGGTGCTCGTTACCATGCTGGAGCACCCGCTCTGTTCAACGGTCGATAACGACCAGTTCGATTGCTCGCGCCAGGTGGTCGAGTACTTGCTGGAGCGGGGGCACAAGACCGTGCACTTTATCTCGTGTCCCGAGCGCTCGCTTTCGGGCATGCGGCGCGAGGAAGGCTGGCGCGAGACATTGCGCGCGCATGGCATTGAGCCACCGCGACTTATCCGTGGCGATTGGACGGCGCAGAGCGGATATGCCGCAGGTCAGGCCCTGGCGGATGATCCGACCTGTACGGCCATTTATGCTTCCAACGACGCCATGGCCTACGGCTGCATTCGCGGGCTCGAGTCGCGCGGAAAGCGCGTGCCCGAGGACGTGAGTGTGGTGGGTGTTGATGACAGCCTGGGCGATATCGTGCCCGACCGTCGCCTGACCACGGTGCGCTTTGACAACAAGCGCGTCGGCATGTGGGCGGTCGACAAGATTGCCGGCGCCGAGGGCGTTGCGCCCGGTGTGGAGCACATGCTGTTTCCGGGCGTGCTCGTCGAGGGCGATACGGTGCGCGATGTACGCTAGGGCGCAGGTCTGTTTGGGTTGCCGCTAATTGTGTTCGATATTGTTCAGATTGGTTTAAAAACCGTTCACGGGCGAAAAGCGACCGTTCATAGCTCGAAATTACGTTTTACGCTGTTCTTTTTTGTTTGAATGTTATTGTTTCTCTCATACACAACGCAGCGCGTATGCCCGGACGCGATGCTCTCCATTGGTTCATATGTGAAAGGAACGCAATATGGCAACCAAAGAAGAAATCTCGATGGTTGGATTCGAGATTGTCGCATATGCAGGTGACGCCCAGACCGATCTGCTTGCAGCGCTCGATGCTGCTCGCGAGGGTGACTTTGAGAAGGCCGAACAGCTGCACAAGGATGCCAGCGATGCGCTCATCGGTGCCCACGACACGCAGACCAAGCTGCTTTCGCAGGAGGCCGGCGGTGGCGAGATGGAGATGACCTTCATCATGGCTCACGCTCAGGACACTCTCATGACCACTATGATTCTGGAGAAGCAGGCCCGCTTTACCATCGATGCTTACAAGCGCATCGCCGAGCTCGAGGCCAAGCTCGCCTAACGAGTCCGCACAATCAAGTCCCCTTCCAAAAGCTCTGCCGCTACCCGCGGCAGAGCTTTTTCTGTCCTCCTCCAAGTTGCGGTGAAATGGGGACTGAATAGGGGCCGGCGGGCGCAAAACAATCCCTATTCCACCGCAACTCATCCCGAGACAGTCATTGGGGACGTTCTTAAACGACTAGTCGTTGGGGGCAGTCTTGGAGCTTCTGCACGCCCTCCCGTTCGGTTTTTCGATGGGTGGGTATACTTCCATCCGCAATGCAGGCCGGAATGAGGAGGTGTCCAAATGCCGGACAACGGATTGATTCAAAAGACAGATGCGCACGAGATGGCTCATGGGCGTCCTGTCCAGATAACCGAGCATACGACGGTAACCGAGCTGCAGCCCAGCCTGTCCGATGTCGTGTGCGCAAACAAAAAGCTGCAGATTGGCTTTATCGTTGCGCTCGTGGTACTGGCGCTGCTGTCGGGCTTTGTAGCTCGTCCGCATTTCGCCGATACCAAGACTTGGGACTCCACCATCGAGGTCATCGATCAAAAGAAGGGCAACGTTTTGGCGCTCACGACCTCGTGCGTCGCCCTATCTGCGGGTATAACTGCGCTGCCGGGCGATACGGGAACGCCAGTTGCCGAGCAGCTCGCGCAGCTTTCGGGAAACTTGGGTATCGTGCTTGCCGTGCTCTACCTCGAAAAATATCTGCTGACCATTTTATGGTCGGTCGGGCTGGGCATCCTGATTCCGTTCTCGCTCGTACTCTTCGCGGTGTCGCTTGGCATTCACGGACGCTGGAGCACGAGCGCGGTCATTCGCCGCGTGGCAACGCGTGTGCTGGTGGTCGCCATAATTGGCATGGCGTTGGTGCCTGCAAGCGTTTGGGTGTCGCAGAAGGTCGACGAAACGTATCGCGTTAGCATCGAGGCGGCCGAGCAAAAGGCGGCCGACGCTGCGAGTGCGGCAGATAGCGATAGCTCCAAAACAAGCAAGAAAAAGACCGAGTCCGCAGAGTCCAAGAGCGTGCTCGAGCAGCTTGCCGACGGTGCCTCGGGCCTCGTCACGTCGGTGACCAGCGGCGCCAAGCAGATGACCGATGAGATCGTGCAGCAGGTGACCGACCTCATCGAAGGCGTCATCGTGATGATCGTGACCTCGTGCGTTATCCCGCTGCTGGTGCTCGTGGCGTTCCTGTGGCTGGGACACGTGCTGCTGGGGATCGATATTTCCGGCCCGGCGAACTATTTGACGGGCCGCTTTCTGAGTGCTCCGTCCAAGCACGCCAAAAAGGGTGGGCAGTCCGAGTAGCTAAAACAGCTGTATATACCGGGGAATACCGCCGAAGGGCGGCCGAGACACGTTCTTGGCCGCCCTTTTGTTTGTTGAATACGCGGTCGCTACGTCCGCGCCGGGTCCAGACGGTCGGCAATCATCCGTGAACGGTATTTGTTCAAAAAAGAACAAAGATAAACAAATAATTCTTGCAGTTACTGTTCGAATGTGTTCAAATAAACATGAACAGTGAAGAACCGCACATTCAGATGCCCGGACCTGAACGCGATTCAACACTTCCAAACAGAAACTACGCACCTGCGTATCTCTCAAGGAGGATGTCATGAGGGTTGTAATCGCTTCCGATGCCGACGGTATGTCGATGAAGGAGTCCATCAAGGAGATGCTCATCGCCGACGGTCACGAGGTCGTCGACTATTCTGAGACCCCTGCCGCGGACTTTGTCGATTCCGCGACCGCCGTTGCCAAGGACCTGCTGGAGCACAAGGATTCCCAGGGCTTCGCATTCGATAAGTACGGCGTCGGCTCCTATATGGCCGCCGTCAAGATTAAGGGCATGGTCGTCGCCAACATTTCCGACGAGCGTTCCGCTTACATGACCCGCGAGCACAACGGCTCGCGCATGGTCACCATGGGCCCGGGCGTTGTGGGCACCGAGGTCGCCAAGAAGATCGCCCGCGAGTTCCTGCGCGCCCAGTACGCCGGCGGCCGTCACCAGATCCGTGTCGACATGCTCAACAAGATGGCCTAACGAGAGCCACCGAGAACTCGAACTTCTACCTCAACTTGTGAATTCAGACGAAAGGACGTTCTGATGAAGAAGACCATCGCAATCGGTTGCGACCATATCGTTACGGACGAGAAGATCTATCTGGCCGACCGCCTGGAGCAGGCTGGCTACAAGGTGCTCGACTGCGGCACCTACAGCCACACCCGTACGCACTATCCCATCTACGGTAAGGCCGTGGGTGAGGCTGTTGCCAGCGGCAAGGCCGACTTTGGCGTGGCCCTGTGCGGCACCGGCATCGGCATCACCAACGCCGTCAACAAGGTTCCCGGCGCTCGCTGCGCTCTGGTCCGCGACATGACCTCTGCCCTGTATGCCCGTCGCGAGCTCAACGCCAACATCGTGGGCTTTGGCGGCAAGATCACCGGCGAGTTCCTGATGGCCGACATCATGCTTGCCTTCCTGGAGGAGCCCTACGAGAAGACCCCCGAGCACGATGCCCTGATCGCCAAGATCGATGCCTGCAATAAGGCCGACGCCGAGGCTCAGGCTGACCCGCACTTCTTTGACGAGTTCCTCGAGAAGTGGGACCGCGGCGAATACCACGACTAAGGAGGTTACGCGGTTTTACCAAACCGCGTAACGGGTCGACGCTGCGCGACGCTCAGGCACCCCATCTCGCCGCTCAAACCGTCGCTCGCGTACATGAAGTACGCGTCGCTCCTCTTTCGCGGCGACCTGGGGCACCTGAGCGCCGCTCGCTGACGTTTGAGTGACCTGTGAGATCGCCCCTGTTGTTGCGAAGTGTTCTGGTACGGCGAGCTGCTCCGATAACACGTTTGCTTGCTTTGCTTGAGTGCTTTGCTCTTGGCTGTACTTGGCGATTTGCAGCTTTTTAATTGACGGCTCGCGTTTCTGTGAGGGGGCGCGGGCCGGTTTTCTATCAGCCCTATTGACTTGGTGGGCTGTCGTAAGAAAGGGAAGGCTCCTATGGAGTTTGTTCTTGATAACGGTTCTATTCGTGTGGCACTGAGCACGGCTGGCGGATCGTTCACTTCGATTAAAGCCAACGGTCGCGAGTACCTGTGGCAGGGCGACCCGGCGGTCTGGTCGGGCCAGGCACCCATTTGTTTCCCGATCTGCGGCGGCCTTCGTGACGGTCACGCAATGACCATGGGCGGCCGCGAGGTTAAGCTCGCCCGTCACGGCTTTGCGCGCAAACAGGAGTGGAAGCTCGAGGAGCAGGGCGACAACATGGTTGCGCTGAGCCTAAGCTCTGCCGACCATGCCGAGTTGCTCGAGCAGTACCCGTATCCGTTTAAGATTGTTGCTCGTTACACGATCGATGCGGCAAAGGTGGCCGTGTCGTACGAGGTGACCAATGAGGGCACCGAGGACATGCCGTTCTTTGTGGGCGGTCACCCTGGCTTTAAGTGCCCGCTCGACGAGGGCGAGTCCTATGACGACTACGAGCTCCGTTTTGAGCAGCGCGAGGCCGCCGAGCTCTGTACTGCCGTTCCCTCGACGGGCCTGATTGATGTTGAGCATCGCAGCAAGAACCCGATGGCTGGCCATGACCTGCCGCTGACCCACGAACTCTTCGACTTCGCGGAGACCATCTTTGACGTGCTCGAGAGCCGCGTGGTTACGCTGACCAAGAAGACCGAGGACAAGGGCGTGCGCCTGACGTTCCCCGATATGCCGTACCTGATTGTGTGGAGCAAGCCCGAGGGTGACTTTGTGGCCGTGGAACCGTGGGGCGGCCTGTCTACCTGCTCCGACGAGGACGATATCCTGGAGCACAAGCGTGGCTGCCTGGTGGCCAAGCCGGGGGAGACCGTTACCCGCGGCTTTGAGATCGAGATCCTTTAACGAGCTATCGTATGTTTGGGGCCGCGCGTGTCGTGCCCCGGAAACAGGAGTTCAATATGATTCTGACCGTTACCATGAACCCGTCGATTGATACGCGCTATCAGCTCGATAAGCTGATCATCGACGATGTAAACCGCGTGACGCCCGAAAAGACCGCTGGCGGCAAGGGCCTCAACGTGAGCCGCGTGCTGCTGCAGCTGGGCGATGACGTGCTCGCGACCGGTCTACTCGGTGGCCACATGGGTGCCTATATGGCCGAGCTCATGGATGCCGACGGCGTCAAGAACGACTTTGTGCCCATCGCCGGTGAGACGCGCATTTGCTTGAATATTCTGCACGAGGGCAATCAGACCGAGCTGCTGGAGAGCGGCCCGCAGATCGCCCCGGCCGAGCTCGAGGCCTTTACGGCCAAGTTTGCCGAGCTTGCAGCGAAGGCGGACGTTGTGACGCTTTCGGGCTCGCTGCCGCGTGGCGTCGATGCCGGCTACTATGCCGAGCTCGTCAAGATCGCCGAGGAGGCGGGCGCCAAGGTGCTGCTCGATACCTCGGGTGCATCGCTGGAGGCCGCGCTGGAGTCCGACGCTAAGCCTGAGCTCGTAAAGCCCAACCTGACCGAGATTAACGGCCTGCTGGGTACGTCCTTTACGACCGATGATGTCGATGCCCTGCGCGAGGCGCTTGCCGCCGATGACCGTTTTGCCGGTATCCCCTGGGTTGTCGTTTCGATGGGCGCTGCCGGTTCGGTGGGCTTCCATGAGGGCCGCGCGTTCCGCGCCAAGACGCCCGCGATTGCGGCTGTGAACGCAACGGGTTCCGGTGACTCGACCATCGCCGGCTTTGCGCATGCCATTGCGGCTGGTGCCGACGACGTCACGGTGCTCAAGACCGCCAATACCTGCGGCAAGCTCAACGCCATGGATCCCAAGACCGGCCACCTGGTCATGGACCGCTGGGACGAGATCTACAACAACGTTGAAGTAACGGAGCTGTAGGGTTACGCGGTTTTACCAAACCGCGTAACGGCTCGACGCTGCGCGGGCCGCATTTG
>CAJKFS010000006.1 GCA_905199225.1 uncultured Collinsella sp.
CCGAGTTCATCGCCCGCATGCTCGCCACCCACAACATCGTCGAGGTCCCGCTGCCGGACGCGGCCGTCGAGGCCGCCCGCGACCTCGACCGCGCCCTCGACGACGCCACCGTTGAGTACCGCCGCGCCAGGCAGCGCCTCAACATGTTCCTGATTAGGCTGGGATACGTCTGGGACGAGCGCAACGCCGACGGGACGAGGAAGAAGGCCTGGACGCGCGCCCACTGGAGGTGGATATCCGAGATCAGGCTCGAGGGCCCGCAGCGCGACGCGCTCGAGTACTACGTCACGGCCGCCCGCTGCGCGGAATCGGACAGGCGGCAGCTCGAGAGGAGGGTCGTCGCGCTGGCCGGCGCCGACCGGTGGCGCCCGGCCGTGGAGGCGCTCTCCTGCATCAAGGGGATCGACACCCTGACGGCCTTCAGGCTCGCGGCGGAGGCCGGGTCCTTCAGCAGGTTCCGCTCGGCGCCGGCCTTCGCGAGCTGGTGCGGGCTCATCCCGTCGGAGCACTCGAGCGGCGAGTCCGAGCGGCGCGGCGGGATAACCAAGGCCGGCAACGCGCTCGCGCGCACGGCGCTCATAGAGTCCGCATGGCACTACTCCACGTGCTCCCCGAGGCCAAAGGCCCCAGCCCCCGGCACCGACGTGCCCCCGGCGATACGCTCGAGGGCGGACGACTGCACCGCCAGGCTCCACCGCCGCCGCGAGGCGCTGGCCGCGGCGGGCAAGAGCGCGTGCAAGGCCAACGCCGCCGTGGCGCGCGAGCTCGCCTGCTGGGTCTGGGAGATCGGGTGCAGGTCCGAGGGGACCGTCCTCTAGCGGCCGGCTACAACCGACTCCCGCCGGGAGGGCCCGCGCCTCGACGCATCGCCGGCGCGAGTTCACGACCTTTTTGATGGGCAGCCCCCGGGCCGCGCCCGACAAAAGACTGGATTCGTACGATAGCGCCGGACGGAGAATCGAAATGCGGTGGGGTGCGCGGACATACCGGGCTGACCGCCGGAAGCGCACCCGCAAGAGCCCGCGGATATTAGCTTGCCAGGCAAGCGTCGACTAAGCCATGCAGCGTGCGCGGGCTCTCCCGACGGGAAACGAAAAAGCCCGGTTTCAAACCGGGCTCGAACGAACATGCCTATTGACAATGGCTTTCTCATATTAGAAAAGGCATGACTGCAAATAGCCGAGCTATCGCGGTCATGCCTTACCAGTAACAATCCGTTGTATCGAGGCGCGGGCATGCCTCCCTAGAAGTAACAATCCGCGCAGCAAAGAATGATAGCCCATATCTTCGCGGGGAGCACCGTCCACAGCCGACCAACGGTAGCATATCGTCCGTGAACGGTTTTGGAAGCGTTGAAACGATTGGGAGGCCGTCTCAATCTTGCGGATCAGCCAAGGACACGGGCCATACGTGTCTTGAACTCGGACAGAAAGCGCGGGGCATCCACGGTCAGCGCTACAAGCGCGCTCTTGTCCGGATCGGATAGGCGGCGCTCGTCGCAAATGGTGCGGCCGCGATACTCGCCCAGCAGATCAACACGCAGATTGCAGCCGAGCGCACCCACGAGCGTGGGGTCAATCGCCACAGCGACGGCAAGTGGATCGTGCAGCGCGCAGCCGCCCAGGTAGGGGGCGTTCATCTCGTACGAGCCAATGTAGTGCTCCACCATGCTCGCAAACGCACAGCCCGCCATGGTGCCCGAACCCGTCCAGCCGGCAATGTCGCGACGCGTGAGCGCCACGCGATGCGTCACGTCCAGACCCACCATGGTGAGCTTGCGGCCCGAACGTAGCACGGCATCGGCCGCCTCGGGATCGCTTGCCATGTTGGCCTCGGCGCCCGCGCTCACGTTGCCGGGCACGGTAAGGGCGCCCCCCATCACGACCACGCGGCCGATGGACATCATCGCCGCCGCATCGCGCTCTAGGGCGAGCGCCAGGTTGGAGAGCGGGCCAGTCGCTGCGTAGACCAGATCGGGACCATAGGTGCGCGCGGCATCGATCAGATAATCGACCGCAGCGTTGCCGTCGGCCGAGGTCGCCCCCACCGGCTCGTAGGGCGACGCGGGCACGCTCGCGCCGCCGATGCCGTTCTTGCCGTGAATAAGCGCGGTGGACGCCGGCGGCGTATAGGGCTCAGTCGCCTGCAGAGGACGGTCGGCACCCAGGTACACCGGAACCTCGGGGCGACCCAGCAGATCGAGCACCGCCAGGCAATTGTGCGCCGATTGCTCGACGCGCACGTTGCCAAAGCACGTGGTGATGCCCACGAGCTCCACCTCGGGGCTCGCGATGGCATAGGCGAGCGCCATCGCATCGTCCACACCCATATCCAGATCAAGGATCAGCTTCTTGGTTGCCATTGTTCTACTCCGCTTCTCCGTCTTTATCGTTTAACCAAACCAATGTTCAACTTCGGCGCGCGTGGGAATCGATTGCTGAGCGCCCAGGCGCGACACCGTCACTGCCGAGGCGCGAGCACCCGCGGCCATGCACTCAAAGAGCGGCAAGCCCTCTAGGCGAGCCGCCGCCAACGCGCCGATAAACGTATCGCCGGCGGCCGTGGTATCGACTACCGTGCTCGAAAGTGCCGGCATGCGCAGCAGCTCACCGTCATCGCCGAGCGTAACCGAGCCGGCGCCGCCCAGCGTGATGACCGCAGCCCCGGCGCCCTTGTCGAGCAGCGCATTGAGCGCGGCGACGCAACTCGCGTCATCCGTAGGCAGAACGCCCGTCAGCACCTGGCACTCGGTCTCGTTGGGGCAGACCAGGTCGACCGCTGGCCACGCTCCTGCCGGCAGGTCGCAGGCGGGCGCCGGGTTAAAGATCGTATAGAACCCCAGCTCGTGAGCGCAAGAGAGTGCCGCGGCCGTTGCCGCAAGGTCACATTCGCCCTGGGCAATAAAGACGCTTCCGGCAGCCGGGGCAATCTCGCTGGCATCGCCGTCGAGCTCGTCGGCCACCAAGCGCCTCAGTGCGCGGGCAACGTCCTCGCCCGCAAGCGCATGGTTGGCGCCCGGCGACAGCACGATGCGGTTGTCGCTCTCGCAGCGAATGATAGTCGCGGTACCGGTCTCCACGTCATCGCGACGCGCCACAAACTCAACGCCCACGCCGGCATCCTGGAGCCCTGCCACGAGCGCATCGCCAAAGGTATCGCGCCCAACAGCGCCGATCATGCACGTGCGCGCACCCATGCGCGCAGCGGCAACGGCCTGATTGGCTCCCTTACCGCCGGCGTTGGTGATAAAACCGCTGCCATCGACCGTCTCGCCCGCGCGCGGCATGCGCTCGCACGCCACCGAAAGGTCCATGTTCATGCTGCCGAACACCGCAACGATGCTGTGATCCGCCATGGAAACCTCCTCGCCTTCAGGCTTTGCGCCCACCGTCGACCAACGATTGTGCACTCTCGCACCCCCTATAACTTTAGTCCACTTTGATGTGGACGCGCGCTTGAGCTTGCGCCAGCAGCAAGCATTCACAGGGGCAGGCAGCTACAATGAATACGTGCTGATTATTCTCGTCATTGGATGATGTTTTATGGAACAATTCTCGCAATCGGGCTCGCGCGGTCGACGCCGCACGGGCAACGAGCCGGCGCCGCACGAACGCGTGAAGGGCGAGCGCCGTGCCAACGAGCCGCGACGCACCGCAAGCCCCCATCGCGCTTCTGCCAACAACGCGGGCCGCGCCAACACTCCCGCCGCGGAGCAGACGCCTGCTCGCCCCAAGTCCCGCTACATCCCTGCGCTCGACGGCCTGCGCACGCTTGCCGTCGTCGCGGTGGTGCTCTATCACCTCAACCTCACGTGGGCTCAGGGCGGCCTGCTTGGCGTCACGATCTTCTTTGTGCTTTCGGGCTATCTGATCACGCGCTTGCTGCTCAACGAAGTCGCTAAGACCGGCCGCATCGACCTTAAGAGCTTCTGGATTCGCCGCATCCGTCGCCTGGTCCCCGCCGTGGTAACGGTAGTGTTCGTGACCTGCGCGCTGTGCACCATCTTTAACCACGTGATGCTCACCAAGATGCGTCCCGACATCCTGCCGTCGCTGCTGTTCTTCAACAACTGGTGGCAGATTGCGCAGGACGTCTCGTACTTCAACGCCTTGGGCGACCCCTCGCCGCTCACGCACTTTTGGTCGCTCGCCATCGAGGAGCAGTTCTACCTGATTTGGCCGCCGCTGCTCCTTGCCATGGTATCCATGCATATGAGCAAGCCCAGCACGCGTCGCGTGGTTCTGGGCCTGGCTGCGGTTTCCGCCATCGCCATGATGGTGCTCTACAACCCTGCTGCCGACCCCAGCCGCGTGTACTACGGCACCGACACCCGCGTGTTCTCGCTGCTGTTGGGTGCCTGGATGGCCTTTATCCCCGATCGCGACCTAGCGCCCGTGCGCCTCGCGCGTCGCCTGGGGCTCGACCGCCTCGTCGCCAAGCACGGCAAGAATGCCGAGGACAAGCAGGACGCGAAGGCCGACAACGCAGCCGAAGCCGCCCCGGCCCAGCCGAGCGCGCTCGTGCGCTTTTGGTCCTCGCCCGCATCCATCGATGTGCTGGGCGTCGTGGGTCTGGTTGGCCTTGCCGCCATGGTCGCGTTCACCAACGGCTACACGGCGTTCCAGTATCGTGGCGGCACGCTGCTGTGCTCCATCCTTACGCTCATGGTCATCGCGGCCTGTGTGCAACCCCAGGGAATGGTTGCCCGCGCGCTATCCGCCGAGCCGCTCGTATGGGTTGGCAAGCGCTCCTACAGCATCTACCTGTGGCACTATCCGCTGTTGCTGCTCATGAATCCGATCGCCAATATCAACGATACGCCCTGGTGGCAGTACATTTTGCAAGTACTGCTGGTGGTCGCTGTCGCCGAATGTTCCTATCGCTTTATCGAAACGCCGTTTAGAAAGGGCGCCTTTGGGCGCACCGTCTCCGAGTTCCGCGATGGCACCACCACGCCTGCCAACTGGGTACGCGCGCATATTCCCGTGTGCGCCACTTGCGGCATCGTGCTCGTCATCGCGCTGGGCGGCTTGATCTTTGTACCGGAAACCTCCGCGCTGAGCGGCGAGGGCGCCGAAGTCCTCAACAAGGAAGCTAAAAACGCTGCGCCCACGGACCAACAGGCAGCCGACGACACCGACAAGGACAACGATGGCTTCCCCGATGGATCCTACGACCTGCTGATGATCGGTGACTCCGTGTCGCTACGTGCCGTGGACGCCTTTGATGGCGTGTTCCCGCACAGCCATATCGATGCCGAAAAGGGCCGCCAATTCGATGCGGGCCGTGCGACATTTGAGGGCTATATCCAGCAGAACCTTGCCGGCAAAATCGTTGTCTTTGCCCTGGGCACCAACGGCTTGGTGACCAACGATCAAATCGATGCCATCATGGCCGATGCGGGAGACAAGCGTATTGTCGTGTTTGTGAACACGCGCAGCCCGCAGCCGTGGGTTGGCTCGACCAACCAGGCCATCGCCAACGCCGCCACGCGCTACAAGAACGTGCGCGTTATCGACTGGTACGGATACAGCGCCAACCGAAATGACCTGTTCGATGGCGACGGCACGCACCTGTCGACCGCCGGCGTGACCGAATATCTCAACCTGATCCACGACGCGGTCAAGAAGGACCTGCCCGTGCACCCCGAGGATCACGTCAACGATCCTCAGCCGGCGGCCGTCAAGTCTGCCACCGACGCGCTCGTCAATGCGCTCGCTCTCAAGCCGCACAAGCTGGGCGCCAACAAGTAATCCGGCAGCTTGGGACGTTCCTTTTATGCCGGCACCTTGGGACACTCCCGCGACAAGCGAAAGCCGCCCCTGGGCTGTCAATTCCAGTCCAGGAGCGGCTTCGTAACAACATGCCAAGGGGCCGTGGGCAAAAAAGGGCAAATATGAGTACTGTTGCTATTTTAGTAGCAGGCAAATCCGCCCAAAATGGCGTCCGAGCGACCCCCTGCAAACCACCAAAGCGGCCAACCTAGCTGGATTAGAGCCTGCTGAGGTGAATTTTAATGTACACACTCTAGATTGTGTACATTATCTTCTTGCACATAAATGCTATCGCTCTAGCAACAGTACTCATATTTGGCATTTTTTGCCCACTGTTATATAACTAGCCCCTATAGCAAGCAAAAAGCAGGCCGCAGCCCATTGCTGCGGCCTGCCCGAAGCCCCGAAAGGGGCGTTAAGCGCTGTAGCCCAGCGCCTGAAGCACAAACATAACAACCGTCAGCACCGTGATCACGCCGATGGTCGCCCACGTGAGCACGTTCCATACGCGGCCGTTGCGGTTGGCACCCATAATGTGACGGTCGGCGGCGATAACCACCTGGAACACCAAGACCACGGGCAGCAGCACGCCGTTGATGACCTGCGAGGTCATCATGATCTGAAACAGATCGACACCGGGCATGAGTACCAGCACGGCAGAGATGCCAATGATGGCCGTAATGATGCCGCGGTAGACCGGAGCCTCGTCCCAGCTGCGATCGGCACCGCGCTCCCAGCCAAATGCCTCGCAGATGGCGCTGGACGTAACACCCGGCAGCACGCACGCAGCCAAAAAGCTCGCCGCAACCAGGCCCGAGGCAAACAGCACCGTGGACCACTGGCCCGCGATAGGCTCCAGTGCACGGGCAGCGTCGGCAGCATCGCTAATCTGAATGCCCGCCGGAAACAGCACCGTACCGGTCGTGATGATAATGAAGCCCGCAATGATATCAGCAGCGATCGAGCCGCTTACGGTATCGATGCGCTGCAGCACGATGTCGTCCTCGCCCGCGTTCTTATCGACCACGTTGTTCTGCGCCAGGAAGATCATCCACGGTGCGATGGTGGTACCGATTGTTGCGACCACGAGCGACACGTAGTTGGGATCATTCTGAATATTGGGCACGACCAAATCGACCGCGACCTCGCCCCAGTTGGGGCCAGCCATAAACGCGGCGACGATATAGGTCACGAACACGCAGCTCACCAGCAGCAGAATCTTCTCGATGCGCTGGAAACTACCCGACATGGTAAGCATCCACACCAGCAGCGCCACCAACGGCACCGAGATGCTCGCCGGCACGCCAAAGAGAGCAAGGCCGCTGGCGATGCCCGCAAACTCCGAAATGGTCACAGCCGTGTTGGCGATCAACAACGCCGCCATAGCAAGTACACTCTTGCGCACGCCAAAGCGCTCGCGAATGAGCGATGCCAGGCCCTTGCCCGTGACGCAGCCGCAGCGCGCCGCGGTCTCCTGCGTCACGATGAGCAGCACAGTCATGACGGGAAGCATCCAGAGCATCTTGTAGCCATAGCTGGCGCCCGCGCTGGAATACGTTGCAATGCCGCCGGCGTCATTGCCCGAAAGCGCCGCCAGCAGACCGGGACCCATAGCGCCAAAGATGGCCGCGATGGTCAACTTTTGCTTGGTGCCCGACTTTTGCTTGGTATTTTGCACGCGACCACCTAACCCATGACCGACATGGTGAGCAGCACCGCAGCGGCGCAGTACGCTACGCACGAGATCATGACGGCAATAACGTTCATGGCGGTGCCCGACGTGTTGAGGTCATGCTCGTCACGCCAGAACAGCACCATCAGGTAAATCACGGCGCTCATGTTGCCAACCAGGCAAATGATGGCAGCGATATTAAAGCACCCGGTAAAGAGTTGCTCCTCAAACATGGGCGCATCGGGGAACGCAGCGGTGCGCACCAGCTGGGCGCACAGGTAGGTCACGAGTGACAGAATCAGGCCCATGCCCGTGCCCTGGAAGAAGAACCCCAGATACGGCTTGGGCTCGTCGTCGTGACCGTCATACTCCAGGAAGTAGTTCTTGACGAACGACACCATGCGCGAGGCCGCCAGCAGCACGAGCGGCATGGCGCACATGGGGAACACCACCAGATGCGCGGAGCCGAGCGCCGTTCCCAGCACCGTTGCCATGATGCACGACGCGATGCCCCATACAACAACCCAGTACTGGCGATGCACGAACCAGCTGAGCACGTTCGTCGAGTCGTCCGACGCGCTATCGCCCGAGCCGACACCGGCGATCTGCAGGTCCTCCTGATGCTCCTCAGCGATAACGTCCATGGCGTCGTCGAAGGTTACGATACCCAGGATATGACGGTTCTCATCGCAGACAGGGATGGCAACCAGGTCGTACTTGGTCATCTCGTCCGTCACGTCTTCCTGGTCCTCGTCGGGCGACACATAGACCAGGTCGCGATAGGCCAGCTGACCCAGCGTGGCGTCGCGGTCGGCTACGATCAGCGTGCGCAGCGAAAGCACGCCGGTCAGCATGCCGCTCGGATCCTCGGTATAGACGTAGTAGACGCTCTCGAAGTCCTCGTCGAGCTCGCGAATCGCCTCGATGGCGTCACCGACCGTTGCCGTGGCGGGCAGGGAGACAAACTCCGAGGTCATGATGCGGCCGGCGGTGTTGTCCTCATACCCCAGCAGGTTACGAATCGCTTTCTCCTCCTTGACGCCCATCAGGCGCAGGAGCTTCTCGGCCTTCTCGTAATCGAGCTCGTCGATCAGGTCGGCTGCATCGTCCGGGTCCATCATGGCCAGCATCGACGATGCGTCCGTGTCGGACAGGCCCTCGAGCATCTCGGTCATAAGCTCGTCGTCATCGAACTCCGAGATGGCCTCGGCGGCCTGGGCAGTATCGAGCTGTGCAAACACCTGCGCACGCAGGCGCGGGTCGAGCTGCTCGATAATGTCGGCGATGTCGGCAGGGTGCAGCTCGCCGAGCGTCTTGTGCGACACCGAGAGTTGAATGTTCTTGGTCGAGCGGTCGAGCAGGTCCATGTAGGACCAAGCGATGATGTCCTCACTGAGCGGCTTGCCCAGGTGCTTCATAAAGCCTTCGACGATATGCTCGAGCGCGGGGCTGATGGCGCGTAGCAGACCGCGGGCACCGACCTCGGCGCCCAGCAGGCGCAGCTGGTTTTCGCCCGACATGGAAAACTTGATGTCGTTTACGCGCACGACCTTCATGCCCTGCGTGTCGACAATCTGCTTGTTGAGCACATCGCGGGCAAGCAGGAGTTCGGTCGGCTGCAGGTACGAAAAACGGATTTCGGTGGCCGACGTCTTAAGGTGTACACCCGTCTCGTCGATACGGTCGACCCATTTACGCCAGCTAATCATAAACGGCGTCTTGCCGGGTCCGCGGAACGCGAGCGACGTCACGTGCGGAAAAACTTCGCCGGTAGCAATGCCAAAATCGTTCACCACGCCGAGCTTTTCGCCGTCGACGTCCAAGACCGGCAATTTGAGCATCTCACTCAGATAATTCAATGGTGCTCCCCATCATTATTCCTCCGGACGCGACCGCGCGTGCGGCGTCCGGGGGCTTCTGGATATGTATACGCATGCGCGGGCGGCACGCCGCTCGACGCTTACACCCCGTGCATGCGCAGAAAGCACCTGCATGGGGTCATCGACTGTATGGTCGAGGTTTGGATTTCACCTGTAACCTTTCTCTTGACCCTCATTAACCGCAGTAACTATAGCATCAGCATCGCCCTGCGGCATCGAATTTATGCGCTGCACATTGCAGGCATACCAAACGCTGACGCATCCGTGACATAGTCATTGGGGACGTTCTTAAATGACTACCCAATAACTACTCTGTGGTGTCGTCGTCCTCGGCAAGTTGGGGGAACACGGCGTCCTTGGGCATGGCGGCCTTCGTCAGCGAGGTGAGCTTTTTGCTCAGCGACGTGTCCGTCTTGACCAGGTCGCTAAGCGTCACGATCTTGTAGCCGTCGGCAATGAGGCCGTCGATAATCTGCGGCAGCGCCTCGAGCGTCTGCTCGGCGCATTCGTCTCTATCGGTGAGCAGCACGATATTGCCCGGCGTCACCGAATCGAGCACCGTCGAGACCTGCTCGTCGGCACCGTTGAGCAGCCAGTCGCCCGAGTCAATATTCCACGAGACCACGGCGGAGACCAGGTCCATCGCATCAATCCAGTTTTGCTCGTCAAAGGCAGCGTAGGGAGCACGCAGCAGCATCGTCTTCACGCCGGTCGCCGACTTAATCGCATCGGTGCCTTTCGTGATCTGTTCGCGTACCGCCTCACGGTCCTGACCCTTGAGCGAATCATCGCTGTAGCTGTTGGATCCGATCTCGCACCCGGCATCGACAATCGCCTTGGCCGTGGCAGGCGAGGCCTCGGCCGCATCGCCCGAAAGGAAGAACGTCGCGGTGACGCCCTTTTCCTTGAGCACCTGCAAGATCTGCTTGGTAGCGCCGCTCGGACCCTCGTCAAACGTCAGCGCCACGTACTTTTTGTTGCCCTTGGGCGCCACACTGGCGCACGCAACAACGCAATCGGTGGCGGGCACGACCTCGCCGCGGTCTTGCGTCTTGCCCGACTGCTCACCAACCCACACCTCGGAGCGGCCCTGGACACCCCACGTCTGCACATACTCGATAGCGCCCGTGCCCTCGACCTTGAGCTTGGGCTCGATAACCGCAGCCTGAACCTCGTGCT
Organism: uncultured Collinsella sp.; assembly: GCA_905199225.1. GTDB lineage: Bacteria > Actinomycetota > Coriobacteriia > Coriobacteriales > Coriobacteriaceae > Collinsella. Next base: position 10,506 of record CAJKFS010000006.1, read on the forward strand.
TCTCGTAGGTGTTACGGCCATCCTTGACCGTCACCTTCTCGCCGCCCTCAAGTTCGCGGCTATCCCATTTGCCCTGCTTCACGCGCTTGCCGTCGACCTTCACCGACAGCTTTTCGCCCCCATGGCGCTTGAGCACGCTGTCATCGACGGCCAGCAGGTCGCCTGCGTCGTAGGTGTCAGTCAAATCCTGTTCGTCGATGAGATTCTGCAGCGTAGAGCCCACGCGCACCGCGGTCTTCTGGCCGTTGAGTTCCACGTCCACGCTGCGGTTGACGTAGCCCACGACGGCAGCGATAAACAACACGAGTGCGCAACCCACGGCGATGAGCGCATAGGGCAGGCGAGACGAACGACGGGGTGTGCGGCTGTTGCCGATGCGCGCGCTGCGATCGCTAAAGCCGCGGCTATGGTTGAGGTACATCGCGCCGGGCTTACGGTGACGCTTGCACTGACCGCTGGGCAGCTGCCCCAGATCGCGGCGCACCGTCGGACGCGTACCCGAACGCCCGTTTAAGTTGGATCCGTTTTGGCGCATGTGCCCTCCCCCATAAACACAGCAAGCCGGAGCAACAGGTCTCCGGCTTGCCTCCCATCATTTGGTACGTCGCTATTTTGTAGCTTTTGACGAGCTTCCGCTCGCCTTTTGGTATTCGTCCTTAAAGGCCTTGAACATGCCGCGCGTCTTGCCGAGCTGCTTGCCCAGTGCGCGACTGCCCTTGTCCACGGCAACCGATCCCTTGTCGTCGAGCACCTTGGCGCCTTTTTTGACCTTGTCGCTCACCACGATGCTGGCCTCGGCGGCCTTGGCAGCCGCACCGCCCGAATACCCAAGCGACTTGACCTCGTCCGAGACGACCATCGCGCCGTTCTCGTAGCCGCGCAGCATCGTCGGCGGCACCTGCGTGTCACCAACCAAAACACTCGAAGCAGCACCGGCGGTCACATAGAATGCCTGCACGATGCCCGAGCGTGGCTTGAACTCAACGTCCGAGCAATAGCCCACGACGTCGCCCGATTCCGTGCGCACGTCCATACCGACCCAGATGATGCAATCGTCCAGGTTAATGTCAAGGCGCTTGGCGGCGGCGGCATCGTACGTGTCCCTGACGTCATCGACCGCAATGGCGCCCTCGTAGACACCAATGGCGTCGAGCGCTACGAATCGATCGGGGCGCTCGATCATGCCCGCGATATCGGACTGGCGGACCATAAAGCCGACCACGCGCGTACCGCCCGGGGTAAAGACCGGAAAGTGAATCTTTCCGAGCTTTTTAGGGCTGCGCGGCGTGCCGTCCTTTTTGGTGCGCTTGTCCTCGGTAGGCTTGCGATAGATCTTGGCGCCGACAAAATCCCCGGCGCGCATTATGCCTCGGTCGAGGGCTCCGCAGCCTCGGTATCAGCCTCGACGGCGTTCTCGACCACGACGTCGGCGGCGGGCGTCACGTTGCCGCCCGAAATGGCGTCGTTGAGCTGCTCGCGCAGCTGGTCCATGCGCTCGCGGGCCAGGTCGACCTTGGCGCGCAGGTCGTCGGTCTTGGCGTCGACCATCGGGCCAAAGTCATTCACCGCAGCACGGGCCTCCTCGGCGCTGTGCTCGTAGGTGTCGCGCATATTGTCCCAGACGTCGTTGGCGATATCGGCAGCCATGGCGCGAGTCTCGGCGCCCGAGCGCGGGGCCAAGGCAACGCCGACAATAGCGCCGGCAGCGGCACCAAAAAGTGCGCCGGAGACAAAGCTGAAAGTCTTACCCATGATCATTCCTCTCCTGCGGGCACGTCGGTGCCCACCGTTTGAATGCTATCCATTATACCCGCAGCGCATCACTTGCCGCTCCGCTCATCTGCGTACGGCAAAGGCGCAGGTACGTGATGGTGATAAACGCGCAGGCCTACTCCTGAGGCATAGCCGGCATGGCCACCGTGGCACCCGGGTCCTCGCCGGCGCCGTCCACGAGCGGCAGGCCGCCCTCATGCGCAGGTCCTGCCGGAACCGTCGCCGCACCGCCAAAGACGGCAGCGGAGGCCTCGTGGTTCTCGGCAACCGCGCCCTCGGTATCAATCGCCACCTGGGGCTCGTCGTCAAAGTTGGGGACGCCCTGGGGCTCGGCGGTCGCATCGGCAACGGGCTCGGCGTCGACCGGCACATCGCCCTCGTCAGCGCCTTCGTCCTCGGCAGCATCTTCGCCGTTCGCAGCGGCGACGGCCTCGTGAGGATCCTTGCCCTCGGCCTCGGCGCGCATGCCCAGCACCAGGTTGCGCAGGCCCGCAACCGTGCCTTCCACGTCGGGGGCAGGCTGGTCGGCGTGCAGGTACGCCCAGTCCATCATAAAGGTGGCCGACGACAGCGCACCGATGGCCAGTGCGTCGTCGGGACACGAAAGCTCGACCTCAAAGACACGCTCGTCATGCTCGCTTACGCGCGTGCGGCCGCACGAGATGCTACCGGCAAGACCGGTCTCGTTCATGAGCTCGACCGTCACGTGCTCCAGCAGATGGCAGAGCTCGGTCTGACCCATGCAGTCCTGGAACTCACGGCCGGAATCGCCCAGGCACAGGTGCTTGGCAATCGCCGGCACCAGGTAGTACACGCGCGCCGTGGCCTCGATGTCCTCCGAGGTCATGAGCGGCATGCCGGGGTTCACCAGCACATGCGCGCAGATCTTGTCCTCACTGACGGTGACCTTAAGGATGTTGAACAGGCCTGCCATAACTCTCCCCTACTCTTCCTTGCCCTACTCGTCGCCGTCGTGCGGATTCGCGGAACCCGCACCCGACGTCGTCGGCTCGTCTACCGAAGACTCGGAATCCTTCTTATCGGTTTCGACCGGAGCGATCACGCGAATGAGCGAGATGCGCTGGCCACGCATCGACTGCACCTTAAACTTGTACCCCGCAACCTCAAACACCTCTCCGATGTCGGGCACCGAGTCGCAAAGCTCCAAAATCCAGCCGGCGATGGTCTCATAATCATCGCTTTCCTCGAGCGGCCAACCAAGCTCAATCGCGTCATCGCACGAAAAACGCCCATCGACGAGCCACTCGCGGCGCGAAAGGCGCGTGAGATACTTGTTGTCGGGGTCGAACTCGTCCTCGATCTCGCCGACGATCTCCTCGACGATGTCCTCGATGGTGATGATGCCGGCCGTGCCGCCGTACTCATCCACGACGACCACGATCTGGTCGTGCGAGGTCTGCATCTCGGACAGCAGCGGCAGGATGTCCTTGGTGTCGGGCACAAAGGTGGCGTCGCGCAAAAAGCCGGCGATGGGCTGGTCGCCCTTGCCATCGAGCGCGGGCTGGATCAGGTCCTTGATGTGCGCGATGCCCGCGACGTTGTCGGGGTCCTCGTGATAGACGGGGATGCGGCTGAAGCCGGTCTGGCGCATGGTGGACAACACGTCGGCGACCGTCTCGTCGTCCTCGCACATGGTGGTGTCCACGCGCGGCACCATGACCTCGCGGGCAACGGTGTCGCCCAGGTCAAAGATCTCGTGGATCATACGCTTTTCCTCGTCGAGCAGGTCGTCCTGCTCCGAGACCATGTACTTGATCTCTTCTTCCGAGACGTTCTGACGGTCGTCGGCACTCTTGATGCGCAGGATGCGGGCCAGGCCATCGGAACAAGCGCCAGTCAGCCACACGAGCGGACGGGCGATCTTTTGGAAAAACGACAACGGTCCCACGACCTGCTTGGACACACCCTCGGCATTGGCCAGGCCGATGCGCTTGGGCACAAGCTCGCCAATCACGATGGACACGAAAGCGACCGCGACGGTGATGATGACCGGTGCCAGGCCGCGTGCGATGGCGGAGAGCGGCGCGATGCCAAAGCTCATGAGCCACGTGGCGAGCGGGTCGGACAGGCTCGTCGAGGCAACGGCGGACGAGGCGAAGCCCACGAGCGTGATGGCGACCTGGATGGTGGCGAGCAGCTGGTCGGAGTCGGCAGCCAGCTTAATGGCACGCTCGGCGCGCTTGTCGCCTTCCTCGGCCTCGTGCTCCAGCACGGCGCGCTTGGCCGTGGTGAGCGCCATCTCGGACATAGAAAAGTAGCCGTTGATGAGGGTCAAAACGAGAGTGGTGATAAGGGAGATGGTTATGTCCATCGGGAGTTTCTCGAACCTCCAAGATTCGGGACGTTAGGTAGTAAGCGTAGGTGACGGATAGGGCAGTTGCGCCCGGCGGCCGCTCGGATGGGCCCGCGGGCACAGACGCGATCGCTAGATTACGAAGAGGATCACCGCCATGAACTGGAAGATACTGCCGGCGAGCACCCACAAGTGAAACACACTGTGCAGGTAACGCACGTTTTTGGCGATGTAGAACGGCACGCCCACGGTGTAGCACACGCCGCCGACAGCGAGCAGAGCAAGTGCCACGGAGTTGAGCAGCGACACGAGCTCGGGCAGCTTAAAGACGACGAGCCAGCCCATCAGCAGATAGACCAGGCCGCTTACCCAATGCGGCTGGCGCTCGCGCAAAAAACACTCGAGGGCGATCCCGACGATGGCGATGGCCCATACGGCAAAAAACAGCACGGGACCACCGTCGTTTGCCAGCGTAATGAGGCAAAACGGCGTATAGCTGCCGGCAATGAGCAGATAGATACAGCTGTGGTCGATAATGCGGAACACGCGCTTGGCGCCCGCGGGCTGAATCGCATGGTAGAGCGTGGAGGCAAGGTATTCGAGGATAATGCTGACACCATAGACAATCGCCGCGGCCATGTGGGCCGGGCCTCCGCCGCGCAGGGCAGCGAATACGATCAGGAGCACCAGGCCCGCGATACCCAGCAGGCAGCCGACACCATGGGTGACGGAGTTCATGATCTCCTCGCCCACCGTGTACTGCAGAACGGCCGCGGCCTTAGGTCGCGGCTTGGAACTGTCGCTCGAATCGGACATGCCGGTTACATCCTCCAACGTAAATAGTTCTCAACACTATATCAAAGCGTCTAGGTACGTGCGAAATTTGCACCATACGTGACCCTTTGTTTACCCATTCTTTGCTTGTTGACGCATCAACGGTGAACATCCATAATGCGCTTCGTTTAATTGTTGACGCATTAACATCTTAGAGGAGAAGGCCGCATGGACCAAAGCTCAGATCACCATCGAAAACTTAAGATAGCCGGTGTTATTGCGCTGGTGCTCGTTGTCGCGCTGCTCGGTTTTACCGGCAACTTTCTGTTCGACTTTGCCCTGAACCCTCGCGCCCCCTACACCATGAAGATGATGCAGGACGGCAAGGACGCCGAAAAGGGCGAGCAGATTGACGCCGAGGAGGGCGAGGCACGGGCGTGGTTTAAGGAAAACCGCGAAAGCAGCAGCCTCACCGCGGACGACGGGACCGAGCTTGCCGCCTGGTATTTTGCTGCGTCGGAGAGCACGCACGACTACGCCGTCTGCCTGCATGGATATACCAACGAGCCCATCGGTATGGCCCGATACGTCAAGCGATTCCACGACCGCGGCATGAACGTGCTCGCACCTGCCGCCCGCGCCCACGAGCGTTCCGGCGGTGGCTACATCGGCATGGGCTGGCCCGAGCGACTCGACATCGTCGCATGGATCGAGCAAATCGTTCAGGCTGACCCCGAGGCGCGCATCATGGTCTTTGGCGAGTCGATGGGTGCGGCAACCGCCATGAACGTCGCGGGGGAATCTCTGCCCGCAAACGTGAAATGCATTATCGAGGACTGCGGTTATACAAGTGTTTGGGACGAGTTTTCTCTGCAGCTCAAGGACGTGTTCGGCCTGCCCAGCTTTCCCTTGCTCGACGTAGCAAACCTGGTATGCAACGTGCGCGCGGGCTACGACTTTCATAAGGCGAGCAGTGTGGAGTAACTCAGACACGCGACGGTTCCCATGCTGTTTATCCACGGCGACCAGGACACCTTTGTGCCGTACGACATGCTCGGCCAAAACTACGACGCGTGCGCCAGCAAGGTCAAGCAAAAGCTCACCATCCACGGCGCCACCCACGCCAAGAGCGCGCAAGTCGACCCCGAGCTCTACTGGAATACGGTCGACGACTTCCTCGATAGGAATTTTTAGGAGAATAGTACGGTTTACTTGTCTATCTGACCCCCCGTTTTAGAAGTGCGGGGAAAATCGCGCGAAGCCCGACCAGACCACAGTTTTACCAACAATTTATCAGGGGTTTTGTTGTCAAAAAACGGTTTGTGGTCGGTGGTATTCGATTTTTCACCGCACTTCTGAAAAACCGCCCGCAAGCGCTGTGCTCACGGGCGGCTTTTGCTCAACTTACGCTACAAATGCGCTTGTTTTGTCCAATAGCTAGACGCTACTTGACCTCGATGAGCTCATACTCGCTCGTGCCCAGGCCGATCTTTTCGGCGTGCGCGATGCACACGCGCCAGTCGGTGTCGGGATGTGTGATGCAGAAGGGGTCACGCGCCTGCTCGCCCTCCAGATGCTCGTGGTTATGCTCCATCTTGGTCGCGCTATCGGTGAGCTCGGTGTTGGGCAGCGGCTCGGATGCCATGACGGCATCGGCGCAGGCCTGGTCGATGGCGACCGGGTCGAAGCTCGCGAACATGCCGATATCGTTGACGATAGGCGTGTCGTTTTCGGGATGGCAATCGCAGTTGGGGCTGATATCCATGGCAAGCGAGATATGGAAGCTGGGACGATCCTGGACAACGGCCTTGGTGTACTCGGCAATCTTACAGTTGAGCACATCGGCCGCGGCCTCATAGCCGGGCTTGATGGCGTCCTGGTTGCATGCCGCAATGCAGCGTCCGCAGCCCACGCAGCGATCGTGGTCGATGGCAGCCACGTGCACCGTGCGAGTAGCGCCGCTGGCAAGCTCGCGCTCGCGGGTGTCGTCGAACGAGATAGCGTTGTGCGCGCAGATCTTTTCGCAGGCACGGCAGCCAACGCAGTGCTCGGTCGCGACGTTCGGCTTGCCGGCGGCATGCTGCTCCATCTTGCCGGCGCGACTGCCGCCACCCATACCCAGGTTCTTCATGGCGCCGCCAAAACCGGCCTGCTCATGGCCCTTAAAGTGGGTGAGGCTAATCACGATATCGGCATCCATGAGCGCCTGACCGATCTTGGCCTCGTGCACGTACTCGCCGCCCTCGACCGGGACGAGCGCCTCGTCGGTGCCCTTGAGGCCATCGGCGATGATGACCTGACAACCCGTGGCATACGGGGTAAAACCGTTCTGGTAGGCGGTATCGATGTGCTCGAGCGCGTTTTTGCGGCTACCGACATAGAGCGTGTTGCAGTCGGTGAGGAAGGGTTTGCCACCCAGCTCCTTCACGACATCCGCGACGGCGCGGGCGTAGTTGGGGCGCAAAAAGCTCAGGTTGCCCAGCTCGCCAAAGTGAATCTTGATGGCGACGAACTTGTTCTCAAAGTCGATCTGCTCAATACCGGCGTGACGGATGAGACGCTTGAGCTTGTCGAGCTGGCTCTCGCGAGCATGCGTGCGCAGGTTGGTGAAGTACACCTTAGCGGGTGCTGCGGGTGCAGTTGCGGTCATAGATATATCCCCTCGGTCTATATGGCGTTACCGACATAAGAGGATGGTACCCGCTGAAGTAGGGTCAAAGTCAAGCACGGCGCCTAGTCATTGGGGACGTTCTTAAATGACTAGGTGGCTAGGCGCGGGATTTGGCGCGTGCGAGGGCCAGGCCTGCGGCGGAGATGGCTGCGGCGAAGAGCACGGTGACGCCTAGGTCGCAGGCGATGTCGCCCAGCGCGGCAGACGTCAGGTCCGACGAGAGCGCCTTGCCGATCGCGTCGTTCACCCAATACGTCGGCACAAAGTGCGCCACCGTCTGCACGGCCGAGCCCATGAGCGACAGCGGCATCCAGGCGCCGCCCAAAAACGTCATGAGCATGCCGAGCAGGTTGCCCACACCGTTGAGCAGCTCCTCGCGCGCGCCCAGGCTCGACAGCGTAAAGCCAACGGCCAGCGGCGTGCACGCCAGGGCAAACGTTGCCGCCAGCGCCAGGCACACGCGACCCACGCCGACCTCGGCAACCGCGCTGGCAAAGCCCACGACGCTCATCATGCTCGACACGAGCCAGATGCAGACGGTGAGCACGGCGGCGGCCGCGAACACAGCGAGCGAACGCTGGCGCTCAGAGACCGGGCTGGCATCCATGCGGCGCACGCGCTCGGGCTCGTTCATGCCCGAGAACACCAGTCCCACCGACACGATGACCGACGAGATGATCGCGTACGCGCCAAAGTTGAAGTACGACTCGAGCGTGGTAGCAGCAGTCGAGTCGACCTTGACCTGCTCGATCTGGACCTCCGCGCGCTTTGCGGCAGCGTGCTCGGCGGCCCTTGCGACGTCACCGTTGGAGGCAGCTGGTTCAAGCGCCGCCGCAGCGCCCGCGAGCGAGATCCAGCGCGAGGCCTCGGCAGACGAGAGCGCCGCCGCCATGGTGCCGGAACCGTAGGCCACGTCGAGCTTGGGCAGGGCTTCCCCCGCACGGGCGGCTGCAACAAGGTCGTCCTCGAACCCCTCCGGGATAAAGAACACGCAGTCGGCGCTGCCCTTGGCACTGTTGCTCTTGGAGAGCGCATCGGCAAGGTCGTACGCGTCGTCGCCGATGCCCGTGACCAGGTCAAAGCGTGAGCCCAGGTGCTTGGTAAGCGCCCGCGAAAGGTCGCTATTGTCGCGGTCGACCACGATCACGTTGGTGTCGTAGGGCTTGTACTCGGTAAGCTGCGACGAGTTCCAGCTCACCGAAGCCGCGATGAATACGCCCATGAGCGAGATGAACACCGTATAGATGAGCAGGTAGAACGGGTGCGCCAGTGCCATGCGAAGCGCGGTCTTAAAGGTGCTCATAGCGGCTCCTTCCAAAGATCAGCGTAGCGGCGGCGACAAACACCAGGGCCATGAGGACCAGCGCGCCAGCGCAAACGACAAAGGGGCCCAGGCCCTCAAAGAAATACAGGCGATTGAACATGTCGCAGATGAGCTTGACGGGGTTGAGCCAGCACTCGACCGGACAAGCGCGGGCGACGTCGTCGGCAAGCGCCATCGCCGGCTCGCCGTAGAGGCCGGCGAACAGGGCGCACGTGGTAGCAAAGCCCGTAAGGATGCCGGACTTGGACGCCTTGCCGCCTTTAACGGGAAGCGTACCCACAAAGAATCCCAGGCCCGTGGCGGCAAGCGCGGAAGCGGCGGCACCCACCAGACACAGCCCCTCGCGCCCGCCAAAGTCGACGCCCACGACCAGACGCACGTAGCCGATCGCGATCGTCATCGAAGCAAAGGAAACCAGCCACGAGCCCACAAAGATACCGACCAGCGACGCCGTCTTGGAAAGACCGCCCACGCAGCGGCGCGCGCCAAGGCCAGACAGATTGGGCTGCAGGTCGACGACGCTCAAGGCGGCAAACTCGGCAGACATCATCGCGACCAGGCCAAAGAGCGCGTAGTAGTAGATGACCGTGCCATCGGGCGCGGTGCGTGTTAGGCTTACGCGGCGGGTGCCGCCCTTGAGCGACAGGGCGCGCGCAACCGCCTCCGGGTCGGCGAGCGCCGCCGGGTTGTCCTGAGCAATATGGCGCATGAGCTCGGCATTTTGTGTATACGAGCTTGCCACCGTCTCCAGGATGCTGCGATCGGTGAGCACCGATGTGGCGCGCGAGCTGTCGTAGCTCGATAACAGCGTGAGTTTGGGCGTGCCCGCGTCGTCGACCGTATAGATGCCCGCGACCTCGCCGGCCTTAAGCGCACGGTTCGCATCGGCTGCGTCGTCGCACTCGTGGATCTCGAGCAGCTGGTCGTCGCCTGCCTTGGCAAGCGAAGCGGCCACGTCCTTAAAGGTCGAGGCATCCCAGGCCTCGTCCGCCACGACGGCAACCGGCACCGGGTCGACTGTGCCGTCGGAGCTGAGGTTCGCAAACATAAACATGAACATCGTGGAAAGCGCGATGGGAAAGACCGCGCCCCAGACCCACGTACTCGGCCGACGCAGCAGCGTCTTGACCGTAATGATGATGGTGTTGAACATAGCTGCCCCCTAGTCGCGCAGCTCGCGGCCGGTGATCTCGAGGAACACGTCGTTGAGGGTCGGCGGCTCGCTCCACACGCGGCCGAGCGCCACGTCGGCGGCGCGCAGCGTGTCGAGGATGTCGACCAGGCTGTGCGGGCTCGCTTCGCAGGTGCAGACGAGCTCGCCGCCGGAAAGCTCAACCGAAAGCACGTGCTCGAGGGCGCGCAGCCGCTCGACCGTGGCGGGCTCGACGGCGCCGACCTCGACGGTCACGCGCTCGCCCATCTGAATCATGCGCTTGAGCTCGTCGTTGGTGCCCTGCGCCAGCACGCGGCCGCCGTCCATGATCATGATGCGGCTGCAAATCTGCTCGACTTCCTCCATGTAATGACTGGTGTACACCACCGTGGCGCCCTCGTCGCGCAGGCGGCAGATGCCCTCCAGGATGGCGTTGCGGCTCTGCGGGTCGACCGCCACCGTGGGTTCGTCAAAAAAGATGAGCTCGGGCTTGTGCGCGATGCCGCAGGCAATGTTGAGACGACGCTCCAGGCCGCCCGAGAGCTTGCCGGGGCGGAACTTGGTAAAGTCGCCCAGGCCGACAAAGTCGATCGCCTCGTCCACCAGCGCGCGGCGGCGCTTGAGGTCGTTGACGTAGAGACTGCAGAAATAGTCGATATTCTCGCGCACGGTGAGCTCGTCGAACACCGCCACCTGCTGCGGCACCACACCGATGCGGCGCTTGAGGTCGTAGCGGGCGGGCGTCATGCGCTCGCCGAACAGCTCGATGGCGCCCTTGTCGTAGGCGAGCAGCTGTAGGATGCAGTTGATGGACGTGGTCTTGCCCGAGCCGTTGGGGCCCAGCAGGCCAAAGATCTCGCCGGGAGCGATACTCAGGTTAAAGTGGTCGAGCGCAATAAGGTCGTCGTAGCGCTTAACGAGGTTTTCGACGTGGACGATGTCTGTCATGAGGCGGCCCTTCTGTTGCTTGCGGCCCGGTACGACTTCATCATCGCAGGAGCTGACGGCGCGCACCAGTGAGCTTTGTCACGAGTGCGGGGCTTGGTCGCGTGGCCCGCTGACGCGACCGCCCCGCCGCGTGGGAGGAATGTCACGGTTGCTCTGAGTGGCGCCTCCCCCGTGCGCGGCATCGCGTGCAATACCCGTATGAACAGGCTATTCGACAAATCGATCGTACTGGCGTGCTGCATCGCAGCCGCCACGGGCCTTGCTGTGGATGTTCGCCTGGTCGCGGCGTTTTGCCTTGGCGTTGTCATCGCCTCGCTGGCCGAGGTCGCGCAGGGAGAACGCGCCCGTCGCGGCAGCGAGGCCGGCAGCTACGCCTACGTCATCGCGGCTGTCTTCGTGCCGCCGTTTGTGCCGTTCGCACCTCTCGCCCTCTATGACATCGCGCGGCGCGTGCGCTGTGAACGCATCTGGCCCGCGCTGGCGATTGGCTCCGTGTTTGCCTGCGCACTTGCCACGGACCTTCGCTGCGGCGCGCTCACCACCCGAACGCTGTTGCTAACCGCCATCCTTTCGGTCGCCGCCACGTTGCTGTCACTGCGCACCGCGCAGCTGGAGCGCGAACAGGAACGCATGCGTCGCACCCGCGACAAGCTGCAAGAACGCGCCCTGGCACTCGAGGCACGCAACCGCGACCTCGCCGACCGCCAGGACTACGAAGTCGAGCTCGCGACGCTCGCCGAACGCGCCCGCATCGCGCGCGAGATCCACGATAACGTGGGCCACCAGCTCACGCGCGCCTCACTGCAGGCCGAAGCCCTACGCGTGGTCCACGCCGACGAGCCTGGCGTCGCCGCCGATTTCGCCGACGTCAAATACACCGTTGACGAGGCGCTCCAGCTCGTGCGCGCCAGCGTCCACGCGCTCAACGACAATGCGGCCAACCTCTCCGTGCAGCTCGAACGCATCGTCGAAGGCGCGCGCTCGGACAGCGGTCCGCAGATTGAGCTTGAGGTTTTGGCCGAGCATGCGCCCGCCAACGTCGCCAACTGCTTTGCGGCGGTGCTGCGCGAGGCGCTTTCCAACGCCATGCACCACGCCCATGCCAAAACCATTACCGTGCGGTGCATGGAGCATCCATCGTTTTACCAGCTCATCGTTACCGATGATGGCGCAGACGCGACCCCGGCGAGCAGCAGCAACGTCGCAGAAGGCATGGGGCTCGTCTCCATGCGCGAGCGCGTCGAGGCGCTTGGCGGAACCTTCACCGCCGGCCTGCGCGCCGGCGCCCCCGGCTGGCGCGTGTTTGCCACCGTCCCCAAACAGCAAGGAGATGACGCCCGATAAGGCTCATAGTTGTCGACGACGACCTCTTGGTAGTCGATTCGCTCAAGATTATCCTGGGCGCCCAGCCGTAGATCGAAGTGGTGGGCACCGGAGCCGACGGCAACGACGCGGTGGCACTCTACGCCGAACTCGCACCCGATATCGCGCTGCTCGACATTCAGATGCCAGGGCGCGACGGCCTTTCGGCGGCGCGCGAAATCCTTGAGCACGACCCCGCGGCACGCGTGGTGTTTCTGACGACATTCTCGGATGACGAGTACATTGTGTCGGCGCTCAAGCTGGGCGCCCGCGGTTACCTGATCAAGACCGATGTCGCCGCCATTCCGCCAGCGTTGGCGCAGGTCATGGATGGCAAACGCGTGCTCGAGGGCAAGGCAATCGAAGATGTTGACTTTGACGGAATGGGCGACAAGACGGGCACGCCCCGCCGGCCCGCAGCCTTTGCCAGCCTGACCGACCGCGAGTTCGAAGTCGCCGAGCTCATCGCCCGCGGCCTCGATAACAAGGAGATTGCCGCCACGGCTTATATGGGAGAAGGCACGGTGCGCAACCACATCAGCTCGATCCTGGCCAAAATGGGCCTGCGCAACCGCACCCAAATCGCCATCGCCTACCTGCGAGGGTAATTACCCAACGGCCGACCGCTCCGGCATAGCAAAATGGCTGCCATCGATTTAATGCCATTTCAAAACTATGCCGGTTTACGGGGCTAAACTCAGGACCCCCATCCATACCCGCGTTTTCTGCAAAATGACGGCTCGTCTACCTGCGGTTTTATTTTCACGCTTTTCGGTATGGTTGGGGATCCGGAATCCGGCCCCGTAAACCGGCATAGTTTTGTTCGAGCGACCACGTCAAGTGTCTCCGAAAGCCGCTTCAAGCCAAAAACGATCCGTTTTTCTCCGTCCCCAAGGAATCAGCCGGAACCGCCCGCCACGAAATCGGCGCATCTACTACGTTTGACTCGACACCCCTGACCATACCCGCTTTTCATGCAAAATCGCAGGCGTTCTACCTGCGATTTTTATTTCGCATTACTTGCCATGGTTGAGGGTAGCAGCCTAAACGTAGTAGATGGGCCCATTTCGTGGCAGACGAGTCACGCGGCGGCCCTCGCGAGGCCAAAATGACCCGTTTTCCTCCGTCCTTGGGGTGATCAAGGGCTGTTACGGATATGATGCTATTTCAAAACTATGCCGGATTACGGGGCTAATGTCAGGGCCCTCATCCATACCTTCATTTTTTGAAAAACGGCAGGCTATCTACCTGCGGTTTTGTTTTTGCGATTTTCCGTATGGTCGAAGGTTCGCTATCTAGCCCCGTAATCCGGCATAGTTTTGTTCGCAGCGGCTTAACCGCGCGTTCACGCGCGGGGCCGGTGGGGCATTTTTGCCCCACCGGCCCCTGTTCCAGCGCTATTCCGGCTTGGTTTCTACCGTGGGAGTCTTATCCGCCGCAACTGGAGTACGGGCGGTGTCCATAGTCAGGCAGTGTTTGGGGCAGCTTTCGATACACTCGCCGCACACTACGCAGGCATACGGATCGATCGACCACGTTCCGCCCTTGCGATCGACCGCGAGCGCGCCCGCCGGGCAGCGACGCGCGCACATGCCGCAGCAAATGCACACGTCCATGTCGTTAACGATGTGCCCGCGCAGGCGCTCGGGCGCCGCGAGCCTCTCCTGCGGATAGCACACCGTTACCGGCTGCTTGACCATAGAACCCAAGGCCGTCTTGGCAAATGTCAGCAAACTCATGCCGCGCCTACCTTTCCGTGCAGCTAATGCAGGGGTCGATGGTCAGGATAATCATGGGAACGCTGGCAAGGAGTACGCCCTGCAGCGCACGCGTCAGACCCGCCAAGTTCTGCGACGTCGGCGTGCGCACGCGGAAACGGTCCAGGTTCTTGGTGCCGTTGCCGCGCACATAGTAATACGCCTCGCCGCGCGGCTGCTCAATCACAACCTCGCCGCGCGCGCCGTCGGCCGGTGTGAGCTTGGTACGCCCGCCGATGCCGTCGTGCGGAATCTTGCCGACAAGCTCCTTGATAATGTCCATGGCCTGCGTGACCTCGGCGCAACGCACCTGGCAGCGGGCATAGCAGTCGCCATCGGTAGCAACGATGGGCTCAAATGCAGCCAGGTCCGCATAGGCACCGTCACCGAACATGCGCACGTCGTAATCCACGCCCGAGGCGCGGCCGAACGGGCCGACCATCGAAAGCTCCAGTGCATCTTTCTTGCTGATCACGCCCACGCCATGCAGGCGCTCGCCGCAGCTGGCGTCGTCCAAAAACGTATGCACCAGGGTCTCGTAGTCGGGGCGCATGGTGTCGAGCGTCTGGACAATGCCCGCCAGCTCGGAGTCCTCAATGTCGTGCTTAAGGCCGCCGATCTCGTTAATCGAAAGGATCACGCGGCCGCCGCAGGTGCTCTCGAAGATCTTGAGAATCTGCTCGCGCAGGGTCCACGACCGATAGAACAGCGCCTCAAAGCCAAAGGCATCGGCGAGCAGGCCCAGCCACAGCAGATGCGAGTGGATGCGCGAAAGCTCGTGCAAAATGGTGCGGATATACTGCACGCGGCCGGGCACCTCGATGTCGAGCATGCGCTCGCAGGCGCTGGCATAGCCGCAGCTGTGTCCCACGGCGCAGATGCCGCAGATGCGCTCGGCGATGTAGCCAAACTGGTGCATGTCACGCTTTTCGGTGAGCTTCTCGAGTCCGCGGTGCACAAAACCGATCTGCGGAATTGCCTCGATGACGCGGTCGTCCTCGATCACCAGGTCCAGATGAAGCGGCTCGGGCAGCACCGGGTGCTGCGGGCCAAACGGAATGACGGAGCGATGAGCCATGGACCTTACGCCTCCTTTTTCTGCTTGTCGCGGGCGGCCTTAGCGGCAAGCGCCGCGCGGACCTTGGCCGCTTTCTCGGGATCCATGGCGGCGAGCTTTGCCTCCATCTCGGCGGCCTTGAGCGCGGCCTTCGCAGCAGCTTCATCGTGCTGAGCATCGGAGCCGGCAGCCGCATCGGGCTGAACGGCAGCGCCCGCAGCATCGCCGGCGTCTGCGGCGCCCTCCCCCGCAGCAGCAGCGGCAGCGGCCTTCTCGGCCGCAGCCTTGCGCGCCTTGGCCTCTGCGGCGGCACGGACCTTCATGGCTTTCTCGCGCGCGGCCTTCACCTCGGGTGTGATGACGCTCATGGGCTCGGCAGTCGAGACCTGGTAGAAAAAGCCCTTAAAGTCGATCTGCATGTCGGTGATGGCAAGCCCAAACAGATCGTGTGCCTCGTTCTCAAACGGAAACACCGCCGGATAGTACGAGCTGATGGACGGAATCTCCTGACACTGGTCGATGCCCTCGACTACCAGGTTCTCAATCGCATAGTTACCGTCCTGAGCGATCTGCTCTTGCGCAGCGCGGACGTTGATAAACGTATAGACCAGGCGATACGTGCCGTCGTCGACGCTGCGCTCGGCGTGCATTTGCACAAAGCGCGCGCCGACGCCCTTGAGCGCCTGGACATGCAACAGGAGCTCGTCGATCCCGACGGTGGTATAGATAGCCTTTTGCATTACTCGGCCTCCTTTGCAGCGGCGGGCGCGTCGCTGGCCTCCGCAGCAGCCACAAACCCGTCCTCGCCCAGCTCAACGCCACCGTCCCAGGTTGCGGCACCGCCCACGGTGAGCGGATCGCCGCCGGCGCGCATCACGGCCTCCTTCTGGTCCAAGATGCCGCACGCCTCCACAATGGCATCGATCACGGTCTCGGGGCGAATGGCGCACCCGGGCGCGTACACGTCCACGGGAATTGCGCGGTCCACGCCGCCGATCACGTTATAGGCATCGCGGAACACGCCGCCCGAACACGCGCAGATGCCGCAGGCCACCACGCACTTGGGCTCGAGCATCTGGTTGTAGATCTGGCGCACGACGGGCAGGTTCTGGGCATTGACCGACCCCGTCACCAAAAAGATATCCGCATGCTTAGGGTTGCCGGTGTTGACCACGCCAAAGCGCTCCGCATCGAACAGTGGCGTGAGCGAGGCCAGCACCTCGATATCGCATCCGTTGCAGCTCGAGCCGTCGTAATGAATAACCCACGGCGAGCGCGACATTTTATGATCCATGGATGCCGCCTCCTAAATAAACACGTCGACGAGGATGGGCATAAGGTTGAGCAGGCCAAACACCAGCGCCACGCCCCAGCCGAGCTTAAAGCAGCTGCGCCAGGTGCTGCGTGCGAAGGTGTTGTCGATCAGCACCTCGACAAAATACGTCGCAGCCATCACGACCAGGGCGACCAGCCAGCTCACCGGGTTGTCCCAAACAAAGAACATGCCCACCCACATCAAAAACAGCACGGTCTCGCACCAGTGCATAAGGGTCATCTTGGCCAGCGTGCCGCCGCTCATCTCGGTGGCGACGCCCTGGACGATCTCCTGATGCGCGTGATGCGAGTACGAAAGATCGAACGGCGACTTGCGCAGCTTGATGGTGAGCACCGCGAGCAGCGCGAGGAAAATGGGCGCGCTGTACACGATGATGGGGGCCGACTGCCCCGTCACGGCGATGGAATCGAAGCTATCGGTGGCAAGGTACAGGCCCACACTCATCAGCAGAACGGCGGGCTCGTAACTCATGACCTGCAGCAGCTCGCGATCGGCGCCAACCTGGGCAAACGGGCTTTGCGTCGAGGCGGACGCCAACACCACAAAGATCGCGGCGAGCGTCACCATAAAAGCGCACAGCAGCGTGTTGGAGCCCGACACAAAGATGCCGCCGCCCACGACGGTAAAGATGAGCGCGCACGCCATATAGGTGTCGTCCATGGTGTTTACGCTGGCGGGGGCCTTGCGCAGCAGCTTGGCAACGTCGTAGAAGGGCTGCAGCAGACGCGGACCCACACGGCCCTGCATGCGGGCCGAAAGTTTGCGGTCAACGCCGTCGATCAGGCCACCAACCAAAGGCGCCAGCAGGGCAAACACTACGGTACCAATAAATATGCCCACAACACCCGAACCCTCGAAATACTTGCCGCGCAGCACCGAGGGCGCGCTCATGGCAAGTCGCTCGGGCCCAATCCACGCGCAACACAGCAGCGCAAACAAGATGATGCTGCAGCACACGACGCTACCCGCGGGGCCAATACGCTTCTCGCCAAGGGCGTCCTCCGAGTACCAATTGCGCTTTTCGGCCTTCACCTCGTGCCCCATCGAGCCGCGGAAATGGCGATATTTGTCGGTTCCCACGCCCGAAAGATATACGTTTACATGCGGTTTGTTGCTCACTCGGAATGAAGTCAGCAGCACCACGGCGATAAAAGCCACGATAACCACCATCAGGTACATGGCGTCCTTGCCAATAACGTGCGGCACGCGGCCAAACACCATGGCCAAGTAAGGCGACACCAGACCGCTCGAGATAACCGGGAACGCCACGCAGCACAGAATCAGCAGCGCGGCGATGGTGTTGAGGGCCATCCATTCGGTCTTATGGACATTGACCTCAACGTTTTGAGCCGTGGGGTTGACGCCCGAAAGCTTGGCAAGCCACTTGCCCCAGAAGAAGAACGTCGCGGCCGAGCCAAAGGCAAGCACCATGATCATGAGCACGTTGCCGGTCTGCGCGAACGCCACCAGGGCGCCCCACTTGGACACGAGCATGCCAAACGGCGCCACGAACATGCCCATGATGCCCAGCATCATCAGGCGCGTCAGGTGCGGCATGCGGCTGAACATACCGTCCATGTCCTCGATATTGCGGCTGCCGATATGATGCTCGGCCGTGCCCACGCACAGGAACAGCAGCGACTTTGCCACCGTGTGAAACAGAATCAGGAAGATGGCCGCCCATACGGCCTCGGGCGCGCCGACACCCAAGCAGGCACTGATGAGGCCCAAGTTGGAAATGGTGGAGTACGCGAGCACGCGTTTGGCGTTGCTCTGCGAAATGGCCATGAGGGCAGCGAGCAAAAACGTGATGGCACCCACACTCGTGACCATAAAGCCGGTCACGGGATAGATGGCATAGAGCGGGCTCAGCTTGACCATCAGGAACACGCCGGCCTTGACCATGGTGGACGAGTGCAGCAGGGCGCTCGTGGGCGTGGGGGCAACCATGGCACCCAACAGCCACGTGTGGAACGGCATCTGTGCGGCCTTGGTGAGTGCGGCGAGCGACAACAGAACGACCGGCATCACCAGCAGCGCGGATTGCGCGGTTCCGGCGCCGGAAAGCTCGATCATGCCCGAGATGGTCAGCGGCATGCCGTTGACGTGCAGGAACATAAGGCCCGCCAAAAACGCGATGCCGCCCAGCATGTTGAGGATGATCTGGGTGAAGGCGTTTTTGATGGCCTCGGGCGTGCGCGTGTAGCCAATCATAAGGAACGAGCACACGGTGGTGATTTCCCAGCCGCAGAACAGCCACTCAAGGTTGTCACTCGTCACGATGACGAACATGGCCGAGAGGAATAGAAACATAAGCGCCAGGAACTGCGGGCGACGGTCGGGCGCGGTCTGCCCGCGCAGCGCAGCCTCGTGCTCGTCATGGGCCTGGAAGTCCTTCATGTAGCCCAGGGCATACACGCAGATTAGGCTACCGACGATGCCGACGGCGAGGACCATGATCACACTCATGTAGTCCAGGTAGAGCGGCGTCGCCGTGACGGCTTCGACCGCGGGCAGCGTCATGGCTGCAAAGGCGAACGAGCCCACCAGCTGGACTATGCCGAGCACCGTGGCGAGCGCGTTCCTATATTTGTACGCGTTGTACAGGATTACGGCGCACAGGATGACGTCGATGACGGAGCTGATGATCGAGAGCACATGCGAGGTGCCGGAGGCAACCTCAAAGCTCTGCGGACCCATGCCAAAAAACATGACGGCGACTACAACTGTCACCGCCATAATAATGCCGGAACCTATGAGCCCCACCGCATCGCGGGCGCGGTCGCCGCGCGCGAACAGCATGCCCAGCGCCGGTACCAGCGGAAACAGGGTAAGGAAATACAGTAGCGTCATACCATCACTCCCCCATGCAAAAACGCTGCAATTGTTTAACGTTATAGCTCAATTGATGAGTAGCGGCAGCGGGTTTTCGGTCAACTGGGGAGTTTTAGGCGTACGGGGCAAGGAGTCTGTCCGCATTGGAGCAAAGGGGCGACGCTCCCCCTATCGCAGCGGTGGGCGCACGGGCCACTGCGCGCGGTTTATTGGCCATTTTGGAGGATGTCCCGATAGGCTCGCGGCGGTCCAAAAAGTTGGCGCGGCAAGAAAAATGCGCCCCTGTGGGCGCACCATCCCGTTTGCTATTCCGTCTTTTTAACGCGCGGCTTGCGACCGCGCGGCTTATCGACCAGTGCGGACTCACCGCTCTCGCGGTACTGACGGCACCAAGCCTTGACCGAAGACTCGCTGGGAATCTTGTGCTTAATCATGGCCTCGCGAACCGTCAAGCCGTTTTCCAGACGGTCCTTAACCACAGCGAGCTTTACGTCGTACGAATAGGTGTGATGATGCGAACCGGCGTTGAGAACGGCGTCGGCACCGCCCACGGCATACGCGCGGGCCCACTGACGAGCCGTGGCCTGGGGAATGCCAAGCTCCGCGGCGAGGGCGCGATGACCGACCCCCTCTTGGAGGATCTCGACGGCGCGCTGCCTAACCTCGGGCGCATGCGTGCGAGTCCTAGTTGCTTCCAACATACCTGCCACTTCTTAGCCTTAACCGTTAATCTGCTTTCTTACGTGCAAGTTAGATAGTAGCATTTTACTGTTTGCTCAAAGCAGTTAATTAAAATAGACGCGGTGTTATCTGGGCATTTGGCACCAATTTACGACATTTCTTTATCGATTATTTACGCTGGTAGCTGACTCGCAGCTAATCGTCATTCGCTTGTCAACAAAATTGACATCTCTTTATGTCCTTTGGCATAGAGGATATAGTTATTAACCCCTCCCCCAATAATTTTGAGTAATCGGCAAGGCAGTAGACGTCCTTACTCCTCATGATTACCGCGCATTGCCATCCACCGGAGCAAAACAAAAAGGGCGGGGCCTGCTGCGCTTGCAGGCCCCGCACCGGTTGACACCCGACGGGATACAGCCGGGCGAGGCGAATCCGTGCTACCGCCCCGCCTGGCCGCGATGTTCAACTACAGCTCGTTGGCCGCGTGATACGCCGTGCGAATGGCGCTCGCAATGTCGGCGGTGCGCTCGCCCGAGCAGTCGCCCACGCAGGTCACGGGCACCGTCACGCCATCCAGGTCAAACGCGTTGGCCTTGGAGCCCACGGCCATCACCACGTAATCGCAGGCGATCTTTACCGGCTCCTCGGCGCCGTCCTCGGCGGTGCGAACGGCCTCCACGCCCTCGTCAGTAATGGCGGTCAGGCGGGTCTTCACGTGCTGTTCCACGTTGTGCTCGGCAAAGTCGCTCATAATCAGCGGCAGAATGGTCTCGGACTCGCCCGCGGCAATCTTGTCGAGCATCTCGACAATCGCCACCTCGCAGCCGTGCTGCAGCAGATACTCGGCAGTCTCGGTGCCCACCAGGCCACCGCCAATGACGGCGGCGCGGCCCGTAAGCTCCACCTTGCCGGCCAGCACGTCCCAGCTCGAGACGACCTTCTCCGAGTCGGCGCCCGGAACGGGGATGACCACGTCGTGCGCGCCCACGGCCACAATCGCGGCGTCGGCGGCGTTGAGATCCGTGGGGTTAGCGGCATGGTTGAGCTCAACCTTCACGCCCAGGCCGGGCAGAATCTTCTCGTAATACTCGACCGAGCGCATAATCTCATCCTTGCGCGGAGGCGCGGCCGCCAGCACAATCTGGCCGCCCAAGTGATCGCTCGCCTCATAGACGGTCACGTCGTAGCCGCGCTTGGCCGCCACGCGCGCGGCCTCCAGACCGGCGATGCCGCCGCCCACCACGGCGATCTTCTTGTCGCCCTCGCCCGGCTTAATGGCGATGGTTGCCTCATCGCCGTTCTCGGCATTGAGCACGCACGAGATGTACTTGCGGTTTTGAATCGCATCGACGCAGCCCTTGTTGCAGTTGAGGCACTCGCGGATGGGCTCACCCGTGGCGGCCTTCAGCGCAATGTCGGGGTCGCACATGAGCGAGCGGCCATAGGCGATGATGTCGGCGGCGCCGTCTTCCAGAATCTTCTCGCCGGCCTCGACCGAAACCACGCGGCCCACGGTTGCCACCGGCACGGAGACCAGGGCCTTGACGCGCTCGGCCACGGGCAGCGTCCAGTTGTAGGGCATGGCACCCATGGGCGGAATGGTGTCGCCCATGTTGCCGGTGTGGTTGGCCTGTGCGACCTGGATCATGTCGATGCCGGCGCCCTCGAGCAGCTTGGCGAACTCGCAGGCCTCGTCGGGCTGCAGGCCACCCTTGCCGCGCGGCGTGCCGTCGGGGTTCTCCATGATCACGGGCAGTTTGTACTCCACCATCAGCTGCGGCGCGGCCTCCTTAATGGCGGCGACGACCTCCAGCGCGTAGCGAACGCGGTTCTCGAACGAGCCGCCGTACTCGTCGGTGCGCTGGTTGAGGATGGCCGAGCACAGCGAACCTACCAGGCGGTCGCCGTGGACCTCGATGGCGTCGATGCCGGCCTGCTGCGCGCGGGCGGCCGAGGCAGCGATGGCCTCCTTGATCTGGGTGAGCTGCTCTACGCTCGCCTCGTTCACAAAGTGCTGCATGTCGTGATGCAGCTTGGCGTAGGCCTGGTTGCGGATCTCGTTGGACTCGGCCATCTTGGCGGCAAAGGTCTCCTCGTCGCCGGCGGCCTTGGCCTCCTGCGCGGCCTTGGCGGCGGCCATGGATCCCATGACCATGCGGCCGACACCGGGCACATCGTACTCGGGGTGGAACAGCTGCAGCGCGACCTTGGCGCCGTGCTTGTGAACGGCGTCGGCCAGGGCCTTAAACGTGGGGATCTGAGCGTCGGTCGCCAGCTTGGGCGTGGGGCTTGCGGTCATGACGGGAGCGACGTCGCCGATGACGATGTAGCTCACGCCGCCACGGGCCAGGCGCTCGTAAAAAGCCAGGCTGCGCTCGCCAATGGAACCGTCGCGCTCCTCGTAGCCGGTGGTCAGCGGCGGGAACATAATACGGTTCTTGAGCTCAAGGGGGCCAACCGTAATGGGCTGGAGCAGCTTGGATGCAGGTGCGGTCATGGACATTCCTCTCTTGTAGGCGCGGCGGCGATGGTGCCGCGTAGTTGTCTAGAGGATATGGCATGGGGGCACAGCGGCACAACGGAAATCGGCGAATATCAGGTGGCGGCAAGCGGATGGGGCAAGGCGGTCCGTCGGTTTGTCTCGATCTGTAACAGTTACGCGGCAAAACCGGGTCTTACTGTTACAGATCGAGACATTCCTCTCGGCCCATCCTCAACAATCTAGATCTGTAACAGCTAGGCCCACTTTTGGCCCCTATCTGTTACAGATCGAGACAAACCAAACCCGCCTGCTAGAAAATCTAAATCTGTAACAGTTACTCGGCAAAATCCGTCCCTCGTGTTACAGATTTAGACAAACACGACCCAACCCACCGGTATATCTCGATCTGTAACACCAAGCCGCCCAAATCGGGTCTAGATGTTACAGATCGAGATTTTGTTTGAGAGGCCGAGAATTGGACCGAAAACACAGTCCCGGAATAACAAAAAAGCTCGCCGGCTAGGCCGACGAGCTGCAAGTTCTTGGTCGCGGGGGCAGGATTTGAACCTACGACCTCCGGGTTATGAGCCCGGCGAGCTACCAGACTGCTCCACCCCGCAATGTCTGGGCGCTTCATGTGCGCAAGAAAGAATATTACGCGGGAGTTCGGTAAGCGGCAAGGAAAATCTCGTAGAGCATAATTCCTTCATATTTAAAACCCCTCAGCCCCTATCACCGTAAACGAATCGCAGCCGAGCGCCGTCGGCGGCGCGTATACAATGGTGCGCGTCCTTTTATGCCAACACTGGGAGTAGACATGCTGCTCGCTATCGATATGGGAAACACGCAGACGGCCATGGGCCTGTTTGACGGAGACGAGCTGGTGCAGTCGTGGCGTATGCCCACCGACCGCTCCTATACCGCCGACGAGATCCACGTGCGCCTGATGGGTTTCTTTAAGATGTACGGCCTTTCGCTCGATGCGGTCGACGCAATCGCCTTTGCGGGCGTGGTGCCGCAGCTCTCGCGCGAGTGGCACGCCGTGGCCGACCGCATTGCCGCGGACGCCATCGTCATCGGGCCGCAGACGGCCGCCGTAACCAAGCTGCGGGCGGCGCGCCCCCAGGCCGTTGGTGCCGACCGCATCGCCAACGCCGTCGCTGCCGAGACCTTCTATGGCGCGCCGGCGATCGTGGTGGACTTTGGCACCGCGACCAATATCGACGTCATCGATGAGGACGGTTATTACATTGGCGGAGCGATCGCGCCGGGCATCCGCATCTCCATGGACGCGCTTGCCGCCCGTGCCGCCAAGCTCGCCAGCGTGCCGCTCGAGGCGCCCGAGCACGCCATCGGCCGCGATACCGAGGAGTGCATCAAGGTCGGCGCCGTGATGGGCGCCGCCGCCATGGCCGAAGGCCTGGTCGCGCGCATGAAGCGCGAGCTGGGCCGCGACGATGCCACCGTTATCGCCACAGGCGGTCTCGCCGGCATCGTCGCCGGCTCGACCGATGCCTTCGACGTGGTAGACGGCCAACTCACCATCAAGGGCATCTGCGAAATCTACCGCCGCATGCAGGAGCTGGGATAGAGCAGGGGCTTAAGTCGAGCACGAGCGCGAGCGGCGAACTAGGCAACGCATCGGCCCTATTCCTCAAAATCGAAAGATTTTCAGTTTTGAGGAATAGGGCTTTCTGCTAGGCCTCGTCGCACAGCCACCTCGCCAGGTCCACGATCTGCACCCCATTGCGGTCCGTGGCCTCGTGATGCGTGCGGGCGAGAATCATCTTGGGGTACGCGTCGCCAATGCTCAGCAGTGGTGAAATCTCGCGTTCAAATGTCTTATCCGAGCTGATGTCGTCGCTCACCTGAATGTAGAGCTTCTCGCTTCGCTTGATTGCTACAAAGTCTATTTCCTTTTTATAGAGCACGCCGACGTATACCTCGTATCCGCGGCGCAGCAGCTCGATTGCCACCATGTTCTCGTATACGCGCCCCCAATCCATATCACGTGTACCGAGCAGCGCGTATTTGAACGCGTGGTCTGCCAGGTAATACTTCTCGCCGCTCTTAAGGTATTTTTTGCCGCGGATGTCGTACCGACGAACTTTATAGAAGGCAAACGCATCGCACAGGTACCCCATGTACGTGCCGACCGTCTTGTTCGTTATCTTTAGCCCATCCGCGTTCAAAATATCCGTAATGTTACGTGCCGACGTTATGTTGGATACGTTGTCCATCATGTAATCGGCAATGCGCAGCAGCGCCGATTCGTTTCTCACGTTATGCCGCTGCACGATATCTCTCACGATGAGCGTTTTGAAGACATTGGAGAGATATTGATAACGCTGCTCCTGCAGTGAATAAGGGTAGGAGCCGGACATACCGCCGGTTCTCGCGTACTCATCGAAGTCGCGGTCGACCTCGCCCTCGTCGCCATAGAGTCGATACTCCTCAAACGAGAATGGGAAAACCTCGATCTCAAACGTACGCCCCGTAAAGAGCGTCGACAGATCGCTCGACAGCAAAAAGGCATTCGATCCGGTAATGAATATGTCGTACTGCTCGGATGCGTGGAGGCTGTTGATCGCATGCTCAAAACCGTCGCACATCTGAACTTCATCGATAAGCAGAAAGTTTTGTTTGCCGGACACTCGATGCTCTTTTACATAGGCGAGCAGCGCGTGATACTCGAGCAGATTCTCGAACTCATCGAGGTTGTAGTTGATATGGATGACATTCGAATTGGACAGATTTGCCTCCACGTAATCGCGGAGGGCCTCGAGCAATTTTGATTTACCGCTACGACGGATGCCCGTGATGACCTTGATGTCCGGCACGCCAATAAGGCTCGTCAACGTGTCCATATATGACGTTCTATTGATGAGTTTCATCGGGGCCTCCTCGCGGTCTTTTATCGCTATTCCTCAAAATTGAAAAATTTTCAGTTTTGAGGAATAGGCTCTATAGCGAATATACCTCGCGAAAGACCGAGCTGCCTTAATCCTATTCCTCAAAAACGAAAATTTTTCAGTTTTGAGGAATAGGGCGCTGGCAACCCATTCCCCAGATAGGCGAAACCCTCCCCGGCACAGGCCGAGGAGGGTCTTGTTGTCATGTCTATCTTTGGGCGCGAACGCCCCGCGCTACAGCCCGCGAATTCGTACGGCCTCGGGCGGAAACTCCTGCTCGCCGGCATCGGTCTTAATGGTCGCGCGGCCCCAGATGTCCAGGCCTGCAAACACACCGACCGCAAGCGGCAGGCCGTTGGGCGACACCGCCGCAACTTGGCGGCCCAGCAGCGGCACCATGTCGAAGTACTCGCCCAGCACGGGAGCCAGCGGCCCTGCGGCGCCTTGCGGCGTGTTGGCAACAACCGCCCAGGCGTCCACGCGGGCCAGCACGGCGGCGGCCAGCGCCTCGACCAGCGCTTCGTCAGCCACGTCCACACCAAGCTCGCTCAACGCCGAACGCTCAATATCCACCGTCACGGCACCGAACATGCCCGCAGCACCGGCACCGCCGTTCACGGCAACACGCGCGAGCGACGTCTCAAACGCAGGCGTTCCGCACACGATATCGCTCGGCCACTGGATACCCACCTTACCGGCAAGGCCCAACCCCGGCGTCGAAGCCGTGCCCACGAGCGCGTCCATCATGCCCATCGCGGCCACAAACGGCAGGCCGTGGAAGGCATGCATATTCACATCCGGACGCACGACCAGCGAAAACGTCAGCGATGCATCGCCCGCGTTCCACGCGCACCAGCCCGCGGACGCACCCTCGCGGCCCGCATCGCGCGCGGCGTCGAGCTCGGTGCCGGCGGCAACAGCATTCATCTCGATCATCTACATACGCCCCAATTCGCCCACGATATGGCCCACGCGGTCCTCGGGCTCCTTGACCTCGACGCCGTTGTAGCGGAAGAACCGCGCCGGGTCGTGCATCAAGTCCTCGAGCGGCACCAGCACAAAATCGCGTTCGCCGATCAGCGGATGCGGCAGGCGCAGCTTTTTGCCGCCGTGGGTCTCGCCGTCCATCCACAGCAGGTCCAGGTCGATGGTGCGCGGGCCGTTGGCCTTGGCCTTTTTGGAACGGTCGCGCCCAAGCTCGGCCTCGATCTTCATGAGCTCATCGAGCAGTACCAGCGGCGCCAGCTCGGTCTTGATCTCGATGACGGCGTTGGCAAACGCGTCCTGGCGCGTCTCGTAGGCCGGCTCGCTCTCGTAGATCTTGGAGGAGTTGGACACGCAGGTGAGTGGAATCTCGGCGATCATCTCGCGTGCGGCGCGGATGTTGTCGCAGCGATGCCCCAGGTTGGAGCCCACAGCCACAAACGCGCGGCGCGGCTGCGGCTTGGCAACCGCCCAGTAACCGTTCAGGAACTGCGCAAAACCCGCGGCGTCGTGCACGCGCACGATGTTGGCACCGGCCTGGATGGCGCCCAGGCACACGCCAAACGTGGCGGCATCGCGCTCGGCGGCCTCGGTCACGCCCGAGACGGCGCCCACAAAGCGCTTGCGCGACACGGCGCACATGAGCGGATAGCCCAGCGACGCCATCTTGGCAGTCTCGCGCTGGATGACGATGTCTTCGTTAGCCGACTTACCAAAGCCCGGGCCAGGATCGATGCAGATGCGGTCGCGCGACACGCCGGCATGGATGAGCGTGCGGGCCTGGTCGGACAGAAAGCCCATGACGCGGCGCATGATGGGCGCCGAATCGGGCAGGGTGAAGCGGCGGAGCTGCGAGGTGGGCACGTAGGCTTCCTCGCGGCGGGCGCTGCGGCGCATCATGGCGGCCAGTCGGTCATTGGACTCCGATGCGGCCTCGGTGGCCTCGGGCGCGGCCTCGGGCGCGGGCGCGACGGTCTCGGCGGCAGCAGCCTGCTCGGCGGCCGGCGTCTCCTGCTCGCTTGAAGGCTCGGACGTGGGCTCCGGTTCGCCAAACGGCAACGAGGGCTGCACCACGCCGCCCGGAAGCTTGGCCTCCGGCTTAGGCTCGCCCAGCAACTTGCCGCGACGGCGGCGAGCCGGCTTCTCGGCCTCACGCGCGGCCTCGGCAGCCGCCTCGCGCGCCTTCTCGGCAACAAACGCCGCTGCCGAGGTATCGAGCTGCACCGTTGCGTGCGTGCGTGCGGGCGCGGCGACCTCGCCGGCATGCATCACGATGACGCCGCAGGTACTCGTCTTAACAAACTCGACCATCTTGGGATCGGTGAAGCCCGTCACGTCGTTGACGATCGAGGCGCCGCAGCGCACGGCCGCCTTGGCAACCGCCACATGACGCGTGTCGATCGAGACGATGGCGCCCTCCTTGGCCAGCGCGCGCACCACGGGCAGCACGCGGCGAGCCTCCTCGTCGGGGTTGACCGGGGTAAAGCCGGGGCGCGTGGACTCGCCGCCCACGTCGATGATATCGGCGCCGGCGTCGAGCATCGCCAGGCCGTACTCGATGGCGGCATCGGGGTCGAAGTGCTCCCCGCCATCGCTAAACGAATCGGGCGTCACGTTGAGGACGCCCATGATGCGCGGACGGTCAAAGCTGAGCTCGTACTTTCCGCACCGCCATGTCTTGCTGTCGTTCGCCATGAACATCCTCCTAAAATGCCCACGCCGCCGAGCTTAGAGAGCTGGCGGCGGGGTCGCTTTGCACTCAGTCTTTCTATTGTATCCGCGCACACGGGCTAGAACGCAAACGCGGCCGCGATGTCGCAAGAAATCAGCAGGTCGGCATTTGCATCCTGATCGGTGGGAGCAAGGTTGCATATGGCCAGCGTATCGCCGGTAAAGTAACGCGTAAGGCCTGCCGCCGGATACACCACGAGCGAGGTCCCACCCACAATGAGGGCATCGGCCGCGGCGATGGCGGCAACGGCACCGGTCAGCACGTGCTCGTCGAGCGGCTCCTCGTAGAGCACTACATCGGGCTTGATGCGCCCGCCGCACGCAGGACACACAGGCGCACCCGCGGCGTCCTCGTGCTCGCGCGAGCAAATCCACTCGGCGCTATAGACCGCGCCGCACGACTGGCAAATGTTGCGATGGACCGATCCGTGCAGCTCGAACACGCGTTGCGAGCCGGCCACCTGATGCAGGCCGTCGATATTTTGCGTCACCACGGCATCAAGCTTGCCGGCGCGCTCCAGCTCGGCCAGCTTGATGTGGCAGCGGTTGGGCTTAGCGTTAAGCGCGATCATCTTGGTGCGGTAAAAGTCGAAGAACTCCGCAGGATGCGCCTCGTAAAAGCTATGCGACAGTATGGTCTCGGGCGGATAGGCAAACTGCTGGTGATACAGGCCGTCCATGCTGCGGAAATCGGGGATGCCACTCGCCGTGGAAACGCCCGCGCCGCCAAAGAAGACCACGCGCTTGTGGGTATCAAAAAGCTCCGCCAGCGCGGCGGAGGCCTGCTTGGGATCCGATATTGCCTGCGTCATATGAGTCCTCCGTCCTTGTTAGTCGGGCAGCGTTGGGCGACGTCCCAGCATGCGGCCTTTAAGTCAGCACGCGCGGAACCCACCCCGCCCCTGTTGCGTTAATCTTAAGCCTGCCAACCCCGTCGAAAGGACACCATGCCTCAGACTTACACCTTTGCCTCGTGGAACGTTAACGGCCTGCGCGCCGTGCTCAAAAAGGACCCGAGCTTTATTCAAATCGCACAAGAACTCGACGTCGATATCCTGGCGCTGCAAGAGACCAAGCTGCAAGAAGGCCAGGTTGATATTGACCTGCCCGGCTATCACCAAACCTGGAGCTACGCCGAGCGTAAAGGCTATTCGGGCACTGCGGTCTTTAGCCGCCAGGAACCGCTGCGCGTGCTGCACGCCGACGCGCTGTTACCCTACGCCGGCGAGGGCGAGGCGGCCGAGCTCGTCGCCCAAGCCGCAACCGAGGGCCGCGTCTGCGCGTTGGAGTTCGACAAGTTCTGGTTTGTGGATGTCTACACTCCCAACGCGCAAAACGAACTCGCCCGCATCGACGTGCGCATGGCCTGGGATGATGCCTATCGCGGCTTTTTGAGCGCGCTCGAGCGCGAGACCGGCAAACCCGTCGTGACCTGCGGCGACTTTAACGTTGCGCACGAGGAGATCGACCTTAAGAACCCCAAGTCCAACCGCGGCAACGCAGGCTTTTCGGACGAGGAGCGCGGCAAGTTTACCGAACTGCTCAACGCCGGCTTTACCGATACCTGGCGCGCGGCAAACCCCGACGTCGAGAGCGTTTACAGCTGGTGGAGCTACCGCTTTAATGCCCGCAAGAACAACGCCGGCTGGCGCATCGATTACTTCTTGGTAAGTGATTCAATCGCCAATACCGTGCGCGACACCGGTATCCGCGGCGATATCTTCGGCAGCGACCACTGCCCCGTCACCCTCACGCTAGAGCTCTAGCCCCAAGTAATTCCTGGGGGACAGAGAAAAACAGATCATGTGACCCCCTCCCCCCCCTATAAGTTGCGGTGGAATAGTTCCTGTTTGGGCAGCAAATAGCCAAAAACGAGAACTATTCCACCGCAAGTTCGTGAGGGAACGCGAAATGCCTTACAGCCCGTATTTCACGACGACACGGTTAATGCGGCGACACCAAGGCTTGTACAAGGCGGCCAAAAACACGCAGGTCGCAAGGCCGTGCGTAATATCGAACGGCACTGCCGTGGCAAGACGCGCCGCGGCACCCGCCCAAGTAAGCGGCTGTACAAAACCAATGATGTCATACGCGTTGATCACGACGCCATAGAGCAGGCCCGACGCAAAGCCGTAGGTCAGCAGCGCCGGCATACGCACGGTGCCATCGGCGCGGTCGAACGCACCCGCATACGCCAGCGCACCGCCAACGTATCCCACGAGCCCCCAGGCATACATCTGCCACGGCGTCCACATGCCCTGCCCAAAAAAGAAATTGCTGGTCAGCGCCGCCAACGCACCGACCATAAAGCCGTTACGACGACCGAGTGTCGCCCCGGCGATAATGGCGATGGCACTCACGGGTTTAAAGTCGGGAATGGGTCCAAACAGGATGCGCCCCGCCGCCGTCAGCGCCGCCAGCGCCAGCGTGGGCATAATCTGACGCAGGCCTGGACGCGATGCCTCATAGCCCGCAAAGAACAGCGCAAGCACCAACGCCACCACAACCAGCATGGCCAACGCTGCCTGCTCAACACCCGCCAGCAACGCGGCAGCCATCACCGCCGGCACCGCCAACAACAGCGGGATCTCCAGTTTTGCAAGCAAACGCGAGAAACGACAGTCCGTCATCCCATCACGCCCTATAAAACACGTTGTCGGCAAAGAAGTCGGCCGGCGGCTCCATGCAGGCGATCTCACCGTCAAACATCATGGCAATGTCATCGGCAACCTGCTCGGCAAAATCCAGATCGTGCGTGGCCATAATGACGGTGCCGCCAGCCTTCGCATGGTCACGCAGGGCGCGGGCGATGATGCGGCGGCTCTCCAGGTCCAAGCCCTTCGTGGGCTCGTCAAGCAGCAGCAGCTCGGGGCCGATCAGCAGCAGCTTTGCCAGTGCGAGCAGCTGGCGCTGTCCGCCCGAGAGGTCGTAGGGGTGGCGCGTCTCCAGGCCGTCCAATCCCAGTTGCGCCGCACGCTCCCGCGCCAAGTTCTCGTCATATCCGCAGGTCGAAGCCCATTCTATCAGCTCATCGCGAACCGTCTCGGCAACCAGCAATGCTTTGGGATTCTGAGGCAGCAGCGCCGCCGAGGCCGCCCCGCGCACCATGCGGCCGCGCTGCAGCTTGGCGGTCTTCGCCAGCACCGAAAGCATTGTCGACTTGCCGCAGCCGTTACCGCCCGCAACCGCATGCACCGCGCCAGCCGAAAACGACGCATCGAGCCCGCGCAGCACCCAACCGCCCGCGCGATCGTAGCGAAACCAGCTCCCTGCCAGGGTGGTAGCCGACCCAGCGTGCATTTTTTGGAGTATTCTGCTTCCATCCGTGCGCGGGAAGGCTTCCGAGCCGTTCTCGAGCGACGTTTGCGCCACAAATTCAGACGATTTGTCCAATTCCGAACTTTTTTTCGCGCTCGATACGTCCCCGGGCGGCTCCAGAGAGCCCAAATTGTCCTCACGCCTGCTGAATACTCCTTTATTTGCACATCGGATGGCACCCCACCCCAACATGTCATCGGACAACAGCGATTCTCGGCGTCCCAAAGAAGCCATATCCGCCACCTCGCGCACGCGACCGTCCTCAATCCGGTACGCACACGTCGCATACTCGAGCATCGGCCGCGGTTGATGCGTAGCCACAACAACCGTGCAGCCCAGCTCACGGTTCACGCGAAACAGCGCGTGCAGAAAATTCTTCTCGGCAACGGGATCGAGCTGAGACGTGGGCTCGTCGAGTAGCAGCACACGCGGACGCAGCGCCAAGACGGCGGCAAGCGACAGCAGCTGCTTGCGGCCACCCGAAAGCGTATCGGTATCGCGATGAAGCCAGTCCTCCAGACCAAAGAAATAGCTGGTCTCGGCAACACGGCGGCGCATCTCGTCGCGCGACATGCCTAAGTTTTCCAGGCCAAACGCCATCTCGTGCCACACGGTCTCGCACACAATCTGGTTCTCGGGATCCTGGAACACGTAGCCCACGCGCTCCGCAGACGCGCGCACGTCCATGTCGGCAACGTTCTCGCCCAGCACGCGCGCATCGCCAGTGCGCTCGCCCGCCGGAGCAATCTCGGGCTTGAGCAGCGACAGCAGCGTCGACTTACCCGATCCGGTACCGCCAACAAGCAGCGCAAATGCACCTTGGGGAACAGACCAGTCGAGCCCCTCGAGCACCGTAGCATCAGCCCCGGGGTAGGCAAAGCTCAGGCTCCGCACCTCAATTGCCGGCACATCCGGGCCGCACGCCGCGCCCGACACCGGGCCACTATCCAACCGAGCCATCAGCCGAACCTCTTCTCATCGATCGTATGCAACACGCAGGGCAGCACCATCCAGGCAGCGTACACGGCATAGCCTAGCCACGGCGCGGGCACCAAAAGCTGCGGGTAAAACGAATACTGCGTTGTCGCGGTCCATGCCACCGCCACCGCGGCGGCACCAAACACCGCGAGCCCGACCAGCGCGGCAACGTCGCTGCGCCCCAGTCGATACCGCGCGTACGTCGTACGGCGCGACGCAGCACCCCACCCGCGCGAGCGCATGGCATCCGCGCGATCCAGCGAATCTTCCATGCCCCAGCCCATCAACACGCTTGACGCCCGCAGACGCGAGCGCACGGGATCGGCCGGCGCGCGCCCCGGCACGTCAATCGCATCCTGCACCGCCAGCACCGTACGACCGCGGCGCAAAAACTGCGGGATAAGCCTCATGCACATCGAGATCATGAGCGCGATCACCGGTGCGGCATTACCCAGCAGCGCGAGCACCTTGTCGTATTCGAGCATCGACGCCGCGGCCTCAAACCACAGCACGCTCGCCACAAACAGCCCACCCATGCACAGGCCATATACCATGCTCTCCAGATACACCGCGCGCATGCCAATGCGGAACAGCTCCGTCGAGCCCGAGGTGCCAAACAGTGGATTGACCAGCGCGATAATCAAAATCACCGGCAGCTGCCAGCGAAGCGCGCCCAGCGTGCGGGCAGCCCCACGCGTCGCAAATCCATACGCCAGCCCGCCCGCAAGTGACAGCGCAATCAGCACCGGCTGCATAGAGAACATGGTGAGCCCCAGCGTCAGCACTATATAGAGTGCCGGCACAGCTGGATGCGACATCGAGAATGCCGCGACGGGCTCGCCGCCAAACTCCTCTCGTATGTTGTCCACGGGCACCCCCGTCCCCTCGCTCAAACGACAGCTCCGCAGCACCGCCGCCATGCACGGCCAGCGCAAACGCCACGCCGGCGGCGCAAGCCTCAACCGCCGCAATCCAATCGTTACGCGCTCAACATATGCCTGCGGTATCATATTGCGCCGTGTATCGTTTCCAAGCACACGTCTCTATAACGTAACAGGAGATCACATGGACGCAACCGCAATTATCCTCGCTGCCGGCGAGGGCACCCGCATGAAGTCGAACCACTGCAAGGTTTCGCACAAGATCCTGGGCAAGCCCATGGTCC
Source organism: uncultured Collinsella sp. (assembly GCA_905199225.1). GTDB lineage: Bacteria > Actinomycetota > Coriobacteriia > Coriobacteriales > Coriobacteriaceae > Collinsella. The sequence goes on from CAJKFS010000006.1 coordinate 44,064, forward strand.
AGTGGATCGTCGACGCTACCATCAAGGCCGGCTGCAGCCGCGTCGTGGTCGTCATCGGCAGCCACGCCGACGAGATGCGCGCCCTGATCGACGGCGCCTACGCCAACAGCGCCACCAAAGTCGAGTGCGTTGAGCAGACCGAGCGCCTGGGCACCGGTCACGCCGTGAAGATCGCGCTCGAGGCCTGCGGCATCACGCAAGGCCCCGTCGTCGTGCTCAACGGCGACCTGCCGCTCATCACCGCCGACACCGTCGCCAAGTTCGCGCAGACCGTCGCCACCGGCGAGCTCGCCTGCACCGTCATGACCATGACCCCGCCCGACCCCTTCGGCTACGGCCGCATCAAGCTGGGTGCCGACGGCCAGATCGAACGCATCATCGAGCAGAAGGACTGCACACCCGAGCAGGCCGCCACGCTGCTCGAGTGCAACGCCGGCTGCTACGCCTTCGACGGCGCGCAGCTCGCCGCGCACATTGACGAGATCGGCAACGACAACGCGCAGTCCGAGTACTATCTGCCCGACATGCTCGAGATCCTCAAGGGCCACGGCCAGGCAGTCTCCATCTTCCACTGCGATGACTACCGCGACGGCCTGGGCGTCAACAGCCGCATCCAGCTCGCGCAGCTCACCGCCATCGCGCGCGACCGCATCAACGAGCACTGGATGGCCGAGGGCGTTACCTTCATCGACCCCACGCAGGCCTGGATCGGCCCCGACGCCACCATCGGCCGCGACACCGTCGTGTGGCCGCAGACGCACCTGATCGGCCACGTCACCGTGGGCGAGGAGTGCCAGCTCGGCCCCAACAGCCGTCTCACCGACACCACCGTCGGCAGCGGCTGCATCATCGATGAGACCATCGCCATCGAGGCCGTCATCGAGAACGGCGTCGACTGCGGCCCGCGCGCCTACCTGCGCCCGGGTACCCACATGCTCGACGGCTCCAAGGCCGGCACGCACGTGGAGATCAAGAAGTCCACGATCGGCGAGGGCTCCAAGGTGCCGCACCTGTCCTACATCGGCGATACCACCATGGGCTCCGGCGTCAACGTGGGCGCAGGCTCCATCACCTGCAACTACGACGGCGTGCACAAGCACAAGACCGTCATCGGCAACGATGCCTTCATCGGCTCCGACACCATGATGGTCGCGCCCGCCCAGATTGGCGACGGCGCGCTCGTGGCCGCCGGCTCCGTCATCACTGAGCCGGTCCCGGCAGACGCACTCGGTCTGGGCCGCGCCCGTCAGGTAAATATTGAGGGCTGGGCCGCCGATTATCGCCGCCGCCTGCACGAGGACGACGAGGTATAACGTTTTACCAAGCATCTAAGGAGCCGCTTCCGTGGGGACGGCTCCTTTTTCTATCGTGACCTGCGCAACCGGATGAGTGGTCGGTTCGTGTCCGTTGACGGTAAAGACGTTATCAAGACCCGATTAACCCCGTCGCGCGGTTACAATGCAACAAGGCATCTATATGGCATTCGATATAAAGGAGAAGGGTAATGCCGATTAATGATCCCGAGAAGTCGGAGAATATGCGCAAGTCCATCCGCGTGTATTCCGGTTCCTCCAACCGTCCCCTCGCTCAGAAGATCGCTGAGTTCCTTGGGGTCGAGCTTTCGGGCCTTACGCTAAAGCAGTTCGCCAACGGTGAGATTTACGCCCGCTACGACGAGACCGTCCGCGGCGCCGACGTCTTCCTGATTCAGTCCGTGGCCGGCGGCAACGTCAACGACATGCTCATGGAGCTGCTCATCGCGACCGACGCTGCCAAGCGCGCATCCGCCCGCTCCATCACCGCCGTTATCACCCACTACGGCTATGCCCGTCAGGACCGCAAGGCCGGCCCGCGTGAGCCCATCACCGCCCGCCTCGTCGCCAACCTGCTCGAGCGCGCCGGCGTCAACCGCATCATCACCCTCGACCTGCACCAGGGCCAGATTCAGGGCTTCTTCGATATCCCGGTTAACCACCTGTCCGCGCTGCCGCTGTTTGGCCAGTACTACAACGACATGCACTTCGACACCGACAACCTGGTTGTCGTCTCCCCCGATGTGGGCCGCGCCAAGGCCGCCAAGAAGCTGTCCGACATGCTCGGCTGCGACCTGGCCATCGCCCACAAGGGCCGTCCGCGCCACAACGCCGCCGAGGTCATGGGCATCATCGGTGACATCAAGGGCAAGACCTGCATCATCAACGACGACATGATCGACACCGCAGGCACCCTGTGCGCCAACGTCAAGGAGCTCAAGGCTATGGGCGCCGGCGACATCTACGTATGCGCCACCCACGGCATCTTCTCCGGTCCGGCCATCGAGCGTCTGAACGACGCCCCGATCGTCGAGTGCCTCGTCACCGACGCCATTCCCGTCGAGGTCGGCGGCAAGATCAAGACCATCTCGGTCGCCGAGGAGTTCGCTCAGGCCATCTCCGCCGTTTACCACGAGGAGCCCGTCTCCACGCTCGTCGGCGGCGACTTCGCGCTGTAATCCAGCGTGCATCTCATCATCTTTGGTGTTTTTAAAGGGTCGGAAGCTCGCTTCCGACCCTTTTTCTACCCCTCGACAACCTTCCCTGGACAATTAGTTCAGATACGTATTTTTTTAAAGCTCCAAAGGCCGTTCTGAGCTCCCCGGCGAACGCCATACTGCCCAAAGCTCATCGCTTTCGAGTACGACCGCCGCATATTTACCCTCAAATCGCCCTAGAAAGCCCTTAGAAACGCCTCGAACGCCCGCCGTCTTATACGTATCTGAACTAACTGTCCAGTAGCTATCGTCAACCTTCGCGGCAGAGCTCAATTTCCTGCAATCCCCTCAACCGATTCCACCGATTTCATAACACCCAGCCGTTCATGGCGCGCAGCGCCCCGCTGAGCGAAAAGAACGGTATGGCGGTCGCATTCTGCCGCCAACTTAGTACGTTATAGCTATGACGACCGTGATTTCACATCTCTCCGCCCTCCGCGCAATTCGTCGCGCACGACGGGCGTACTCTGCCCTACCCTGGGACTCCGTTGATAGCGAACAGCAAGCACAGGCCTTGGCTGGCTGCATTCCCAACAATGACGCGATAGACTTTGGCGCACTTTCGATACTCGACGCCTGGAATGAAGATGATTCCGAACTGCTCGATCTTCTCGTTTCAAACGAAGACAACAGGCGCCCCGACAAGCGACTTCTTCAGCATATTCTCTCCACTCCTCTTCCTGAAGGTGCAATTATGCACGTCGAGGCCGACATCTACGCAACGTCTCCTGCCATGACAGCCATGCTTTGTTCCAAAAATGAATCAGTCGCCAAAACCTTGATGCTCCTTATGGAGCTGCTCGGAACCTACTCACTTCCGCCCGAGGCAACTTACCCCATCGCCTACGACGACACGTGGCCCAAGGCCAACAGCTTCGAAGCGATGGACGACCTCGATTGCCAGGGCGACCAACCGACACCCGAAAAGCCAGCCGAAACACGCTACGAACAGGCACACTATAGATGCGAACCCGCTACAACCATCGAAGAACTCGAGGCAGTCGCACGGTTCGCCAAAAGTAGTTCCTACGCCTCGTTTCGTACGGCTGTCAAACTCGCCCGGGCCGGATCCGCATCCCCAGCGGAATCATTGATGTTCGCCGTCCTGGGCGCGCCCATGCGCTTTGGCGGATTCGGGTGTTGCAGTTTGCCCATGGGAGGCCTGCTGCTCAACTATCGTGTCGATTTCGACACCCTTGCGGTCAACATGTCCTCGGGCATCCCCTACGCCATCTGCGACTTATATTGCCCGGCCGCCGGAATCGACAACGAATACAACGGAATTGGACATGAGCTTCAAAACGCCCGCATCCACGATGGCAATCGCAACAATGGCCTTAAAGCCATGGGTATCCACGTCCTGGTTATCAATCGTGACCAAATGAAGGACCTTGTTGCACTCGAAGCCTTCGCCCAGACGATGCATCGACTTGCGGGGGTTCGATTCCGCTACCGCATCAAGGGTTATCGCAAGCGTCAGGCTGCCTGGCTCAACGCCCTGCGGGCCGGAATCGGCCTCGCGCCGGTCTAAAAGACTTTTACCCAGTGTTACCTAGCATGGCTGGACAGTTAGTTCAGATTTGTATAAAAAGACGGCTAATATCGAGGTAGTTTGCCGCCATCCCGGCGCCAGTCACCTCATTTGAAGACTCGAAAGATCTGAAATAGCGCAAAATGTGCTCCCCAAAGCGCCGTGGCAGTTCCGCGGTCCCAATTTTGACAGTCAAAGACCTCTTGGTTTATACAAATCTGAACTAACTGTCCACCCCGGCTTCTGACGACTGCCCAAACGCCCTCATACAGCCTCAATCACCCGCCATTTGACAGCAGCAACGGGGTCGCTCACCATAGCAGGCGACAAATCAACGAAAGGATGAACATGGCAGCTGCACAGCCGCTTAAGATTCGCATGGTTGCCGGACTTGGCAACCCTGGCGAGGAATATGCCGAGACCCGTCACAACGCTGGTTTCAAAGCAATCGACGAGCTGGCCCGTCAGGCCGGCGTCACGTACTGGAAAAACCAAGCAGGCGCCGAGATCGCGCTCATCAACATCAACGATCCCGAGGAAGAGGGCGGCAAGCGCCAGATTGTACTGGTCAAGCCGCAGTCGTACATGAACACCTCGGGCGGGCCCATCTCCAAACTCTGCCGCGAGTACAAGATCAAGGCCGAGGAGCTGCTCGTCATCCACGACGAGCTCGATATTCCCGCCGGCGACGTGCGTGTTAAGGTGGGCGGCGGCCATGCCGGTCACAACGGCCTGCGTTCCATCATCGATAAGATGGGCAGCCGCGACTTCAGCCGCATCCGCACCGGCATCGGCAACCCTCCCGGCAAGATGGCCGTCGCCGACTACGTGCTTAAGCAGCTGCGCGCCCGCGAGGCCGAGGATTTCCAGGACACCTGCGCCCGCGCGGCCGACGCCGCCGGCCTGGCGATTGTGCACGGCGTAGTCTATGCTCGCGACCATGTCAACGGCGCCGCCTCCGCCAACGGCAAGCACTAAAACCTACTATTTAGGGACAGGGTTATTTTGGCAGGTTTTATCTACGGAAACGCCATGACAGCCGCGCCGTAATAAACCCTGTGCCGCCATACATATGCAGCGCCCCAAAGGAGGCCGGCCTCATCACAACCCGAGGCCGGCCCCTTTGCCGTTTTGCCTGATAAAACCGACCAAAATAAACCTGTCCCTATTTGGTAGGCCGAAGTGGATAAACCCTTTTCCCACCTGCCAAAGAAACACGTAAGCGACATTGCCATGAGGGTATAATTTGCACCGTATGTCTGCACAACGCCTGTGCGCGTACGGTTTTATTCGGGCTACCGTCCATTTCCGTGGAGGCACGGTTCGGCAGCCCTAACAAGAGAGGGGTTCTATGTATAAGATCCTGGAGAAGACGCAGTTCTCGGAGAAGGTGTTCAAGTTCCGCATCGAGGCGCCTGCAATCGCCAAGCATGCGCACGCTGGACAGTTCCTCATGGTTCGCGCCAACGAGACGGGCGAGCGTGTCCCGTTTACCCTGGCCGGCTGGAACGGTGACGAGGGCTGGGTCGAGTTCATCTTCATGGTGATCGGCAAGACCACCGAGATGCTTTCCACCTACGAGGCCGGCGAGTCGCTGCGCGACGTCGTGGGCCCGCTGGGCGTTCCCACCGAGATGGCTGAGGGCCCCTGCGCCGTCATTGGCGGCGGCGTCGGCCTGGCAATTGCCTTCCCGGTCGCCAAGCACCTGGTCGAGACCGGCCACGAGGTGCACGCCATCATGGGCGCCCGCACCAAGGACCTCCTGCTTATGGAGGACCAGTTCCGCGAGCTCCTCGACGAGGACCACATCCACATCACCACTGACGACGGCTCCTACGGCGAGCAGGGCGTTGTCACCGCTCCGCTGGAGCGCCTGCTGCAGGACAAGGCCGTGAGCCAGGTCTTCTGCGTCGGCCCCGTTCCGATGATGAAGTTCTCGACCCTCACCGCCCAGAAATACGACACCCCCATCACCGCGTCCCTCAACCCCATCATGGTTGACGGCACCGGTATGTGCGGCTGCTGCCGCGTCGAGGTGGGCGGCGTGACCAAGTTCGCTTGCGTCGACGGCCCCGACTTCGATGCCACCCTGGTCGACTGGGATGACCTTCGTGCCCGCCAGGCCGCTTACCGTTCCGAAGAGGGCGAGTCCCTCAAGGCCTATGAGGAAAAGAGCTGCGCATGCCACTAGTTAACGGTCGTTTCGTTGCCGATATGAAGTCGCCCCGCACCCCCGATAACGAGGAGCCGGCTGCCGAGCGCGCCTGCGACTTCCGCCCCGTCGACAAGGGCTTCACCGAGGAGATGGCGCTGGCCGAGGCCGAGCGCTGCCTCAACTGCAAGAAGCCGTTCTGTGTTGAGGGCTGCCCCGTCAACATCAACATCCCCCGCTTTATCGAGCAGATCCGCGCGAAGGACTTCGGCGGCGCTCTCGATACCATCCGCGAGGACTCCATGCTTCCCGCCATCTGCGGCCGCGTCTGCCCGCAGGAGAACCAGTGCGAGGGCAAGTGCATCCGTGGTAAGAAGTCCGAGCCCGTGGCCATCGGCCAGCTCGAGCGCTTCCTGGGTGATCGTCCCGAGCTCGCCTCCACGCCCAAGATGGCCCCCAAGAACGGCAAGAAGGTCGCCGTCGTCGGCTCCGGCCCGTCCGGCATCACCTGCGCCGGCGAGCTCGCCCGTAACGGCTTTGACGTTACCGTCTTCGAGGCCTTCTTCACCGGCGGCGGCGTGCTGGTCTACGGCATCCCCGAGTTCCGTCTGCCCAAGGCGGTCGTCAAGCGCGAGATTGACGGCCTGGAGGACATGGGCGTCAAGTTTGAGTACAACTCCGTCGTGGGCAACATGGCCACGGCCGAGGAGCTGTTCGAGCAGGGCTTCGACGCCATCTACGTGGCGACCGGCGCTGGCCTGCCCAAGTTCCTCAACGTCCCCGGCGAGAACCTGCCCAACGTCTTCTTCGCGAACGAGTACCTCACCCGCGTGAACCTGATGAAGGCCAACAAGTTCCCCGAGTACGACACCCCCACCAAGCACGGCAAGAACGTCGTCGTCTTTGGCGGCGGCAACGTGGCTATGGACGCCGTCCGTACTGCCAAGCGCCTGGGCGCCGAGCATGCCATCATCGCCTACCGTCGTACCGAGGACGAGATGCCCTGCCGTCGCGCCGAGCTGCACCATGCTAAGGCCGAGGGCGTCGAGGTTCTGCCGCTCGTCTCCCCGCTCGAGTTTGTCGCCGGCGAGGACGGCTCCGTGTGCGCCGTCAAGGTCCAGAAGATGGAGCTCGGCGAGCCCGACGAGTCCGGCCGTCGTCGCCCGGTGCCCATCGAGGGCGCCATCGAGGAGATCCCCTGCGACGTCGCGATCTCGGCTATCGGCACCAACGCCAACCCCTTCGCAAAGAAGATCGGCGGCAAGATGGAGCTCAACAAGTGGGGCTACATCGTCGCCGACGAGGAGACCGGCCAGACCACCGATCCCCGCATCTGGGCTGGCGGCGACATCGTCACCGGTGCCGCTACGGTCATTCTGGCGATGGGCGCCGGCAAGAAGGCCGCCGCTTCCATCACCAAGAGCCTGCTGGGCGAGTAATCACCCGCAGCGCTAGCCATCAAACGGCAAAGTCCCCGTCGAGCACACGCCCGGCGGGGACTTTTTTCTACGCCGGCCGCCCGACCACCACGATGGGGACAGGCACCTTTGTGGTGGTTGGGGGCCTGGTCGGCGAACCGATTCCGACGTTTGTCTCAATCTGTAACAGTTAGAGACCAAATATGCCGCCTGGTGTTACAGATCAAGACGTTGGGCTGACGGCCGAACGGGTCATCTAAATCTGTAACAGTTAGAGCCATTTTCGCTGGCTTGGTGTTACAGATCGAGATTTTGCAAAAGCCGAGGATAGGCACTGCCGCCAAAGCCTTCCCCTCGGCCTAAAACAAAAACCACCACAAAGGTACCTGTCCCCTTTGTGGTAGTTTTGATTGGTTAGCCTTCGAGTTGGGCCACCTTGTAGCGGTAGGCTGCGGCAATAACGTCTTTGCAACCCTCGCGGCCCAGCTTGGCGCGGTTGACGACGATGTCTTTACCGCTCGTCATCTTCCACTTTCCGGCACTGTAGCGCTTATAGAACGCCTCGCGCGCCTTCTGCTGCTGCTTGACCAGCTTGGCGCCCTTCTTTTTGTTGAGACCGCGCTTCTTGCGCACGATCTCGACGCGGTCCTCAAAGGGCGCAGTCACCAGCACGGCGATGTGGTTGGGGTTGTTGCGCAGCAGATAATCGGACAGACGGCCTTCGATAATGCAGCTCTCGGTCTCACCCAGATCCAAAATCACCTGGCTCATCTTTTGGAACAACTTGTCCGAGTACGAACGCGCATCGTAGCGGTCGGGCAGAAACGCCATGTTCTCCACGGCCAGGCGCTCGTCGTAGGCGGCCATCTTGTCGAGCGACTCACCCGCGCGCAGCGAAGCACGCACCAGCAGCTCATTATCGTACAGCGGAATCCCCAGCTCATCGGCGAGGATACGACCAATCTCGTGGCCCTCGGCGCCAAAGTCGCGCGCGATGGTAATGACCACAGGATTCTTCTTATTCTCCAGATCGCTCATCGCGATTCCTTTCTCTATGTGATAAAGGGACAGTCCCTTTGCCACATTCTACGCTGCCACAATACGACGTTGATACGCTCGGACCAGCAGCGAGATACCAAAGTTGAGCACAAAGTACATCGCGAAAACCAGGCCGTAGAGCATAAGCACCTGCGACAGGTCGATCGCGTGGGCCATCACGACGTTGGCCGTGTACATGAGTTCGGCCACGTTAATGCCCGAAAGATACGAGCTGTCCTTAATGACAGTTGTGCACTGGCTAAACAGCGCCGGAATGATCGTCTTAAACGTCTGCGGCAGAATGATGTAGCGCATGGTGGCAAAGAAGCCAAAGCCCTGGCTCTGCGCCGCCTCAAACTGGCCGCGCGGAATCGAGTTGAGGCCGCCGCGCACAATCTCGGCCATAACAGCGCTGGTGAACAGCGTAAAAGCGATGGTCGAAATCACAATGTCCAAACCCTGCACCGTAAAGTAGATAAACAGGATCCACAGCAGGTTTGGCGTGCAGCGGAACAGCTCGATATAGGCGCTCACCAAAATACGGAACGGGCGGGGCGCATAGCTTTTAACGAGCGCCAGTACCGTGCCAAAGATGAGCGAGAAAAAGATCGACAGCGCCGAGATCTCGATCGTCTTAACAAAGCCGCCCCAAATGTAGAGCAGGTTGGTCGCGTTGAAGATTTCCATGCGCTAGGCCTCCTCTACGTTGTCGAGCCCTAGCTCGGCCAGGCTCACACCGCGCGGACGCTCCTTGGAGCGGCGCTCGAGCCACTGCACCAGTATGGCGAGCGGAAAGCAGATGATGAAGTACATAAGGCAGCAGACGATGTATCCCTGCAGGTAACCGTACAGACTCACAAAGTTGTCGGAACGGTACATAAGGTCGCCGCCGGCCACAAGCGCCAGCACCGACGTATTCTTGACCAGGTTGAGCGCCTGGTTGCACAGCGGCGGCAGAATGATCTTGAATGTCTGGGGCAGTACGATGTACCAGTACGCCTGCGCACGGGTGAAGCCCTGGCTCTGGGCCGCCTCCATCTGACCGCGCGGAACCGCCTCGATACCAGTGCGGATGACCTCCGAAATGTAGGCCGCGTGATACAGACCCACGCCCAAGAAGCCCAGCACGAACGGCGCGATGCGCACCGGCTGGTCGGCACCGGTTATGGCCTGCAAAAACTGCGGACCGGCCATGTACATAAAGAGCACCTGCACGGGCAACGGGGTGTTCTGGTAAAACTCCACGTACACGCGGCTTATGGCGCGCAGCACGCGCGAGCGAGTGGTAGAGAACACGCCCAGCAGCGTGCCCAGCACCAGCGACAACAGCAGGCCGGCAACGACCACCTGTAGCGTCACGCCAAAGCCCTCCCAGAAGGGCCCCATATTTTGAAATGTCGTCGACCAGCGGTCGGCGTCAAATAATCCTTCGAGCATTTGATTCCTTCCTTGGACGATGCGCCTATACAAGACCCCAGGTCTTGACCTCTTGGTCGAGCCAGCCGTCGGCCAGGCGATCGCAAATCACCTGATCGACCACGGCCGAAAGGTCGCAGCCCTTCTTGGTCGCCACGCCGTAGCCCTGCTCGCCAAACTTGACCTCGGGCTGCAGCAGCTCAACGGTCTCGTTCATGTAACCGGCCAGCGTGGAGCGGTCCATGGCAAAGACGTCGATATTGCCGGCGTCGAGCGAGCTCTTGATGATGGGATAGCCGCTAAAGGCCCTAAACTCTGGCTTGCAGCTAAAGCCGTTGTCCTTGATCATCTGCTCGATCAGGCCCTGCGTGGTAGCACCCTGGCTCACGCCGATGACCTTGCCGTCCAGATCCTCAATCGAGGTAAAGCCCGAACGCTTCTTGACCATGAGCCCCACGTAGTCGGTGCGGTACGGCGTCGAGAAATCCCAGCTCTTCTTGCGCTCGTCGGTGATGGTGTAGGTCGCCGCGACCACGTCGAGTTGGCCGTTATCGATCAGCGGGCCGCGTGTCTTGGGCGTTACGTCGGTAAACTCGACAAGCTCCTGGGCGCGGGCCTCCTTGTAGCTCACGCCAAAGACGGCAGCGGCGATCTGGTAGCACAAATCGACTTCCATGCCCTCAAAGCGGCCCTTGGCGGTGTCGTAATAGCCATAGCCGGGAACGTCCTTCTTAACGCCGGCATTCAGATGGCCACGCGACTTGATGGCCGCAAGCTTGGACCCCTTGTCGGAACCCTCGCCGCCGGCGGAGTTGCCGCAACCGGTAAGCGCGGTCCCCGTCAGCGCGAGCATGCCGGCGCCCGCCAGCTGCAAAAAGTGGCGGCGCGACACGGCCGCCCTCGTCATATCCGTCATGTCCATCACCGCGCCTAGTGCAGAATCTTGGACAGGAACTCGCGGCAGCGCGGGTTCTCGGGGTTATCGAAGAAGTGCTCGGGCGTGCCCTCCTCCAGAATGCGGCCGTCCTCCATAAAGATGACGCGGTCGGCCACCTGACGCGCAAAACCCATCTCGTGCGTCACGCAGATCATGGTGATGTCCTCCTGCGCGAGCTCAATCATAACGTCCAGAACCTCCTGGACCATCTCGGGGTCGAGCGCCGAGGTCGGCTCGTCAAACAGGATGATGGGCTGCTTGGTGCACAGGGCACGGGCGATGGCGATGCGCTGCTGCTGACCACCCGAGAGATTCTGCGGATACTCGCCGGCCTTATGTGCCATGCCGACGCGCTTGAGCGCAGCGATGGCGATCTCGGTCGCCTCCTCCTTGCTCTTCTTTTGCAGTTTGATGGGCGCGAGCGTCAGGTTGCCCAGCACCGTCATGTTGGGATACAGGTTGAACTGCTGAAACACCATGGAACTATACTTGCGAGCCATCTCCAGGTGATTCTTTTTGGTGAGCGGCGTACCGTCGATGACAACCTCGCCCGACGTGGGCTCCTCCAGATAATCGACGCAACGGATGAGCGTCGATTTACCCGAGCCGGAAGGCCCGATCATTACGAGCTTCTCGCCACGTTTGACGGTGAGGTTGATATCTTTGAGCACATGCAGGTCGCCAAAGTACTTGTTGAGATGCTTGATCTCGATCATGTCTGCCATGAATGTCCCTTCCCTGCGTTTACATGAGTTGAACTATTGTACGGAAAGAACCACGTTTCCGCAGCCCACACTACATTCCCGTAAAGAACCCGCAACCTTCCACCCACTCATTGGGGACAGACTTAAATGAGTACCTGCTCATTGGGCACTCATTTAAGCCTGTCCCCAATGAGTGCCCAGCCCAGCAAAAAGGGGCGCGACCATGACGGCCACGCCCCCTCAGCCTCAACTGTGTGCCACTCGGCCCCTACGCGAGGCGGGCTCCGACGATCTTTGCTGCGGCCGGCTTATCGAAGTTGCCGCCGGTGGCCTTGCCGAGTGCTCCCATGACCTGGCCCATCTGCTTCTTGGACGTGGCGCCCAGCTCGGCGATAACCTGCTCGATCAGAGCCTCGAGCTCCTCGCCCGAAACCTGCGCGGGCAGCAAGCTCTCCAGAATCTTGACCTGCTCGGTCAGGTTGTCGGTACGCTCCTGGTCGGTGCCGGCCTTGATGGACATCTCCAGCGTCTCGCTCGTCTGCTTAATCAAACGCTTGATCATGCTGTTGACGTCTTCCTCGGTCACATCGCGGCGCTCGTTGACCTCGATATTCTTCACCTCGGCCTTGACCTGGCGAATGATGGACAGGCGAACCTTGTCCTTGGCCTTCATGGCCGCAATCATTTCCTTCTGCAGCTCTTCGTTGGTCATCTGCAAATCCTCCTCAATAGTGCGGACGGCACTCACACGAGCGCCGCCCCATGATTACTCAGTCGTCGACGAATCGTCGGTCGAACTCTTGGTGACGCCCTTCAGGCTGACGTTGTACGGCACGTCCTTGGGCATGGGGTTAACGGTGATGTCGGCATCCTTCTTGTACTGCTCCAGCCACTCGCTGTACGCGGTGCTGGCCGCTTGCGTCTTCACCACATTGGAAACGTACTTCTTGATGGCCTTGGGCACCTGGTTGATGCCATCGACCTGATTATCGACATGGAAGTAGTCGGTGCACTTGATGATGTGGTAACCATAGGTCGACTCGACGACTTCGCTCACGTCGCCCTTGTTGAGCCCCTCGAGCGCCGTCTGGTAGCTGTCGACGAAAGTGGTGAGCTTATCCCAGCCCACATCGCCCTTCTTCTCCTTGGAACCGGTGTCCTCGGAGTACTGCTCAACGGCGTCCTCAAAGCTCAGCTCACCGGAGTTGATCTTGTCCAGGCACTCCTGTGCCTTGGCCTTGGCGGCAGCCTTGTCCTCGTCGGAAGCGTCGGAATCAACCTTGATCAGGATGTTCGACGAGCGGCGAGCATCGTTGTAGTTAGACAGGTTCTCGTTGATGTAATCGACGATCTCGCTGTCCTTGGGCTTGCTGGTGGGCGCCACGGCATCCTTGAGTTTCTGCTGCGCCAGGCTCTCCTTGAGCGAATCCTTGTAGGTGTCCTCGGTATAGCCGTAGGTCTTGAGGGTCTTCTTAAAGGCCTTGGCACCGCCCGCGCTCTTGCACGCGTCCTTCCAGGCCTTCTCGACCTCCTCATCCGACACCGTCACGCCGTTCTCCTTCTGTGCCTGTTGAAGCAGAATCTGCTGCGTGTAGGAGTCGATGAGCTGCCTGCGGTACTTCTTGGGCGTGAGGTCGTTGTCAACCAGATACTGCGCCCAATCCTCGTCCTTGGTGTAGCCGTAGGACGTGCGCATGCTCATGATCTGCTTGGTCACGGTGTCCTCGGTGAGGTTGGTACCGTTGATAGTAGCAGCAACACCGCCGGTCAGCTTGTAGCCCGAGGTGTCCTCGGCCTGCGACATAAGGCCGGAGCACGCCATCGCCGAGACGGAAAGCAGCATCGCCAGCACGCCGATGACCACCAGAACGATCTTGACGGTCTTGGACACGTATGTCTTGCGCTGCTTCTTGCGAGAGCTGGAGGCGGCGCGGGCCTGCTGCTCGGGCGTCGGCGCGGCCTCGGAGTTCTTTTTCTTATTTGCCATAGTCGGCCTTTCGCATAACGAATCGAACAAACGCCATTGTGTCACAACGCAGCCCCCGCGGCACGCTTGGTGCATGGGGGACAGGTTAATCTGCACCATTTTGGTGCAAAGGGGACAGCTCTGGCAGCCGGCAGTTAGGGACAGTCCCCAAGTGCCGACTCAGCCCCACCTTAGAAGTGACGGCGGATGGCGTCGACCATGCCCTGGGACGTGGTCTGGCCGAGCACATCGGCTGCGGCATCGGCATCCATAAAGATGTTCATGAGCGCCTGTAGGGCCTCGACCTGGCCGCCTGGCTCGGCGATGCCCAGATTGATGACGATCTGCGCCGGCACCGGAGCGCCCATGCCAGCCATGGCGTTAAATGTCACGGGCGCGGCGGGCTTCACCACCGCGATATAGGGCTTGGCCACAAACCCCGGATCGGTATGCGGAATGGCAATGTTTGCCGCCGGCATGGCAAGACCCGTGGGATAGGCATCCTCGCGCGTGCGAACGGCGTCGAGCCAACCGTCGGCAATGTAGCCGCGCGGGGCAAGCTCGCCCTCGAGCCCCGCAAACACCTCATCCGGCGTTGCACACCCCCAATCAAAAAACACCAGCTCAGGCGTAAACAGCGCTTCGTTATCCGCCATGCGCTCACCTCTCTCATCTAGTCACCTGCGACGTTCTTGAATGACCAGTCGTTAAAGACCGTTCCCGATGACTACCCAAAACAAAAGGTGGCCACGCGCGCCTTGGCGCCAATGACCACCCTGACTACTCGGCTAAATTGTACTGTGCGCCGCTAGCCGCGAGGCGCGTCAATTGCGACCTTGCCGCTCTCCAGCACGTGGACGCGGCCGTCGGCGAGCATCTGCACGACCTCGGGATACAGCACGTGCTCAATCGCGTGGATGTGCTCCTCGAGCGTGTCGACATCCCAGCCCTCCTCAACAGCCAGCGCACGCTGGGCGATGATGGGACCGTTGTCGTAGATCTCGTTGGCAAAATGCACGGTCACGCCAGTTACCTTGACGCCGCGCGCAAAGGCATCGTCAATCGCATGCGCACCGGTAAAGCTCGGCAGCAGCGCCGGATGCAAGTTGACCACGCGGTTGGGAAACGCCGCCAGCAGCGGCGTGTGCACCATGCGCATGTAGCCGGCCATGACCACATACTCGCAGCCGCGCTCGAGAAGCTCGTGCGCGATGATCTCGTCGGCGGCAATAGGGTCGGCATAGACATCCTTGGACAGCGTGAGCGTCTGGATGCCCGCGCGCTCAGCGCGCTGCAAACCCTTAGCCGAGGGACGGCTCGACACCACAAGCTCAATCGAAGCGTTGAGCTTGCCGGCGGCGATCAGATCGATCAGCGCCTGCAGGTTGGTACCCGAACCGCTGATGAGCACACCGATCTTGAGCGGCTCGGCCGTAT
Source organism: uncultured Collinsella sp. (assembly GCA_905199225.1). Taxonomy (GTDB): domain Bacteria; phylum Actinomycetota; class Coriobacteriia; order Coriobacteriales; family Coriobacteriaceae; genus Collinsella. Next base: position 59,193 of record CAJKFS010000006.1, read on the forward strand.
CGGTGCCGGTCGGACGGGTATAGGGCACAAAGTCCAGGCCCTCGGCGGCAGCCATCTGCTCGTTAGCGCTCATCGGAGTACACGACCTTACCGGAACCCTCGACGCACTCGCCCACGCGGAACGGCTTCTCGCCCAGCGCGACCAGGGCCTCGGTAACCGCGGCCTCGTCCTCGGGGGCGACGATCAGGCACAGGCCAACGCCCATGTTGAAGGTCTTGCACGCCTCGTTGGGCGCGAGCTCGGCCTGGCGCGACACGTAGGTGATGACGGGCGGAACGTCCCAACCCATCTCGGCGCCGTTGCGGGTGACCACGGCGTCGACGTCGTCGGCAAGCGCGCGGTTGAGGTTCTCGGTAATACCGCCGCCAGTGATGTGGGCGATAGCGTGCACGTTGGCGCCGCCGCGCAGCAGCTCCAGAATCGGCTTGACGTAGATGCGCGTGGGAGCCAGCAGGGCGTCTGCCAGCGATGCGCCGCCGAGTTCCTCGAGCGGACGGCTCAGCTCCTCGGCCTTAGCGGCGGCCTCGGGCGTGCCCGGCTTAATGCCGTCGACGCCAATGACCTTGCGCACGAGCGAGTAGCCGTTGGAGTGCACGCCAGTGGAAGGCAGACCCAGGATCACGTCGCCGGGGCGGACGTTCGCGGGGTCGAGCATCTTGGGACGGTCGACAACGCCCACAGTAAATCCGGCAAGGTCGTAGTCGGCGGGAGCCATGACGCCGGGGTGCTCGGCCATCTCACCGCCCACGAGCGCGCAGCCCGCGAGCTTACAGCCGTCGGCTACACCCTTGATGATCTTTGCCATGTGCTCGGCCTCGATGTGGCCGATGGCAACGTAGTCCAGGAAGAACAGCGGCTCGGCGCCCGAAGCCAGAATGTCGTTGACGCACATAGCAACCAGGTCCTGGCCCACCGTCTCGTGACGGTCCATGATCTGGGCGAGCACGAGCTTGGTGCCCACGCCGTCGGTACCGCTAATCAGAATCGGGTCTTCCATATCCTTAAGCGCGGCAGCCGAGAACAAGCCACCAAAGCCACCGATGCCGCCGATGACCTCGGGACGGTTGGTGTCCTTAACCATCTGCTTAATAGCGTCGACGGCGCGGCCGCCCTCGGCGGTATCGACGCCGGCATCCTCATACGTCACATGCTTGCTGTCGCTCATCTGAGCCTCCCTCTCCCACTACCGTGGCGCCGCGCGGGCGCCAAACGGTGCTCATAGTTGCGTTCATTTCGGCGCGCGCCATAACAACGCGCGCCGTCATATCAACAAAACAGCAGGTAAAACCTACCAAAATAAACCTGTCCCTACATGGCAGGTTTTAGGCCTCGCCGTGCTCCTCTTCCCAACTGCGGTCGTCGTATTTCTCGACCACGGCGTCGTCATCAACATGCAGCGGCTTGTCCAGGTTGCGGGGCTTAAAGCCCTCCATGAACTTGTCGCGGCCAAAGCTCTCGGGAATCGCCACGGGGTAGCGGCCGGTAAAGCACGCATCGCAGTAACCGCCTTTGGGCATGACCTTAAGCAGGCCCTCGACCGAAAGGAAGGCCAGCGAATCGGCGCCGATATACTCGCAAATCTCGTCGACCGTCTTGTTGGCGCTGATAAGCTGCGACTGCACGTCGGTATCGATACCGTAGAAACACGGCCAGATGACCTCGGGCGAGTTGATGCGGATATGAATCTCCTTGGCGCCAGCGTTGCGCAGCATCTTGACGAGCTGCACCATGGTGGTGCCGCGCACGATGGAGTCGTCGATGACGACCAGGCGCTTGCCCTCGATGTTGTCGCGCAGCGGGTTGAGTTTCATGCGCACGCCCATGGCGCGCAGCTCCTGCGTAGGCTCGATAAACGTACGGCCCACATAGCGGTTCTTGATGAGGCCCTCGCCAAAGGGAATGCCACTCTCGTGCGAATAGCCCTCCGCGGGCGGCAGGCCGGAGTCGGGCACGCCGATGACCAGGTCGGCCTCGACGGGCTCCTCATGTGCCAGCTGACGACCCATGTCATAACGGCAGGCGTAGACGCTCTTGCCGTTCATGATGGAATCGGGGCGAGCAAAGTAGACCTGCTCAAAAATGCAGTTAGCAGGCTCTTCGGCGGCAGGCACGCCCTGCTCGGACACCAGACCCTCGGCGCTGATGCGCAAAATCTCACCGGGACGGACGTCGCGGACGTACTCGGCGCCCACGATATCGAGCGCGCAGGTCTCGGAGGCAACGACCCAGCCGCCGGCGCGCGTGACATGGGTGGTGGCGTCGACCGTCGCGGCGCCGTCCTGCGACGGCAGCTGCGAAACGGATGCGGCATCGGCCTGGTCCAGGCCCTCATCCACCAGCTTGCCCAGCACGAGCGGGCGAATGCCGTGCGGATCGCGGAATGCGTAGAGCGCCTGCTCGTTGATGAGCGTCATGGCGTAGCCGCCGCGCACGAGCTCCATGGTCTTGCGAATGCCCTCGCGCAGATGGCCTGTACGCTGAGTAAAGTAGCCGATAAGCTTAGTCGCGACCTCGGAATCCGAATTGGAGAGGAACGGCACGCCCAGCTCAATCAGCTGGCGGCGCAGCTCGTCGGTGTTGACCAGAGTGCCGTTGTGAGCAAGCGCGATAATGACGCTGTTGATGGTAGAGAGATGCGGCTGCGAGGCTTCCCAGCTCTTGGCACCGGCAGTGCCATAGCGCACGTGGCCCACGGCCAGCTGGCCGGAGAGTGTCGACAGGTCGGCGTTGGAGAACACGCGGTCGAGCAGGCCCAGATCCTTGCGGACCATAACCGTACCGCCATCACCCACGGCGATTCCCGCCGATTCCTGGCCGCGATGCTGCAGCGCGCGCAGACCAAAGTACGTCAGTCGAGCCACATCGCGATCGGGTGCCCACACACCAAAAATGCCGCATTCCTCATGCAGCTGGTCGGAGTCCGGATCATACGTCGACATGGTCTTCACCTGTCCCGCGGCACGCTCGGCCGCGCGGATGGTTTCTTGAGACATGGCATCCCCTCAGAGCCTCGTATTTTGGCGTTACCCGCCTTATTATACGCACGGCGCGACGCGCTCCCCAGCGCATGAGCAGCGCTTTTTAAAAGCCCACCGAGCTAATAATCCGTTTTGCGGCCAAACATTTTATTGGTCTGCCCAGTGCAAGCGCCCGCGCCCCCATATGGCCGCCGCGTCCACCGTTGGGGATTGCAAAGTTGCAATTGGGACGTTCGTCCTGTCTTTTAGCAGGTCGGCGGCGTATCCTAGTAACCTAGGACAAAGCGAGAAAGGTTCTGTATGGATCGAAACGAACTCGACCCCAGCGTCCCCAGCGCCACGGAGGTCAAGAAGATTCCCCTCATCATTAAAGTGTACGCCGTCCTGTGCATCCTGTCCGGCGTGGGCACACTCCCGTCGGTCGCCGTCTTTATGTGGCAGGTCATCACCGCACTCATTAACGGCAACGCCGCCGCTAAACTCGGTGATAACACCCTGGTCGCGGTTGGCCTTATCGTCGCCGGCATTATGCTCTCGGCGGCAAGCGCGATCATCTTGATCGTCTTTGGCCTGGACCTCATCAAGGACCAGCGGCGCAATGCCGCCCGCCTGTCTTACGTCCTCATCGCATTTACCGTCGTGGAGCTTTTAGTTGACGTGATGCTCCAGGGTATCGGACCCTTCCTGCTGCGCCCCGCCATTCAGCTCGGTATCCTCATTGCGCTGTCGGCCACCGTCGACCCCACGCTACGCCAGGAGCGCGAACTGCAGCGCCGTCTGCAAGAGATGCTCGACCGCGATGCCGCCGCCGAGGGGATGCTCGGCCGCGACGAAACCGGCGAGGGCTACATCAAGCTCAACTACTTCAACCTGTTCTGGGTATTCTTCGTCTGCAGCGTGTTAGGTCTCATTCTCGAGGAAGTCTGGCATATGGTCGTCGTCGATCCCGGCGTCTATCAGGACCGTGCCGGTATGCTATTTGGCCCCTTTAGCCCCATCTACGGATTTGGCGCGGTGCTCATGACCATGGCGCTCAACCGCTTCTATAAAAAGAATCCTCTGATCATTTTCCTGGTAAGTGCCCTGATCGGCGGCGCTTTCGAGGTGTTTGTAGGCTGGTTTATGCAGACCTCATTTGGCGTGGTGTCGTGGAGCTACTCGCACATGAAACTGTTCGGCATGCCCGACCCACTCGCCGTCCTTACGGGCGGACGCACCTGTACGGGCTTTGCCTGCCTGTGGGGCCTGGGTGGCCTTATCTGGATCAAGCTGCTGCTGCCGAGGCTGCTCAAGCTCATCAACATGATTCCGTGGAAAAGCCGCTACTCGGCTACCGTCATCTTTACCGTCATTATGCTGGCCGACGGCGTCATGACGCTACAGTCGCTCGACTACTGGTACCAGCGCGTCAACGGCACGGAGCCGGATATTCCCGTCGCGCAGTTCTACGGCAAGTATTTCGATAACGATTACATGGAGAACCGCTTCCAGAGCATGACCATGAGCCCCAAGGATGCGACGCGCGTGTAGCGCCACGCAATGCCGAGATTATCCAACGCACAGAAAAGCCCGCTGGCAGACTGATGAACTGCCAGCGGGCTTTTTGTTGTCGAGTGCTGCTGCCGGCCTTACGCCTCGCGCTCGACCTCGCTCACACACTCATTTTTGATGGTACCGACGAGCGCCTGCAGCGCATCGACCACATGCGGGCGAATGTCTCCGCCAATGAGCACGAGCATGATGTCGTCGCCCACGGTAAGCTCGCCACTCGCCAGCCACACGCGCACATAGCCGATACCCGGCATCGCGCTCGTGGCCTCGATAGCAGCCTGCACCTTTTCGGCATCGAAGCCAAACACCATGCCGCCCACCTTATGTCCAGGCGCCACACCATCTGTCTCGACCCCACGCACCTCGGACTTAGGCGTCGCACGCACCACGCCATTGTGTGTCAGGTACATCCCACAATCAGCCGCCGAAACATCGGCCTTGGCTTCGCGCAGCCAAGCATCAACCGAAGGCATCGATTTGCCGCTTTCAAGCATCATATCTCCTTTTGATTTCCAGGGTAGTCTTTTTGGGACGGGGCTCCCGGACACTTTATTCCTCGACCGGCGTGAGCACCATGACGGCACGTGTGTTGCTCAGCGATAACGAACGACAGGTCACAAGCGTTACGACCTTGGTTGCCGAAGCGGCACGATCGGTGGCATCGCTCGCCACGGCAGAAGCACCGTCGAGCATCTCGGACAGGTAGTTCTTGAGCCCATCATCGCCATCAAAATTAGGCGTGCGCGCCTTGGCATACGTGTCCTCGACCACCTTGGTCGCCAGCGGGCGCAACTTATACGTCGCATCGCGCGTGATATAGTACACGTATTCCATGCTGTCGAACGTCGCTTGATCGGTCGTATCCGAAATCACGTTGAACATCGAACCGTCGTTCATATGATGACCGTAAATCGTGGTCTGCTGATCCACCATGCCAGGCGCGGTGTCGTCGCTATCCAAGAAGATGGCTCCCGAGGCATTGGCGGTGCCGTCAAACAGCGTGTTGAGGTACTTGGAGTTGTTGTTGGTTTGCACCACGGGGTAGTTGATGTTAGTGCCGGGCGCGTAAATCCAACCAACAACCTCGGGATTTGTCTGGGCAAGCGCGTTGAAGTCGATAATCGGCACGCCGCTGGCGTCCTTGTCGCTCACATATTGCTTTTCGATCTTTTGATACGACTCGCTCGCCTGCTTGTAGCCAATCTGCGCGTTGATAAAGATGGCGGCAGCGGCAACGATCAGGCCAATGCCGATGATGATGAGCAGAATGGGAATGACGGAGCGGCGCTTTTTGCGCGGCGGCTCGGTATAGCTCGATGGCGCGGTATGCGCCGAAGAGCGAGGTGACTTCTTGGCCGTACTGTATGACGAAGGGCGATATGCAGCAGGTGTATCCTGACGGCGATGCTTCGCCGGCGTCACAGGGCGCGGCGCGCGCGGTTGCTGAGGAGAGGATGTCCGACCCCGCTGCGGCGCGCGGGCCGCTCCCGACTTGGCTGGATCGGGAATCCGAGAAGCCGAAAAACGCTTTCCCTGATAGTCGGACATGGCTCTCCTTATGCTGCAAATGGACTGGCAGAGCGCTTAAGCGTCAGCCATCTCCTGCTTCATCTTCTCGATAACCTTGCGGTACTCGGGGTCGCAGGCGCCCAGAATCTGCGTGGCGTAAATGGCAGCGTTCTTGGCACCGTTGATGGCCACACAGGCAACGGGCACGCCCGAAGGCATCTGCACCATCGACAGCAGCGAATCCATACCGCCCAGGTCACTCGTCTTCATAGGCACACCGATAACCGGCAGCGGCGTGAAAGCAGCCACGACACCACCCAGGTGAGCGGCCTTGCCGGCGGCGGCGATAATCACTTTGATACCGCGATCGGCAGCAGTCGAAGCCCACTCATGGACCTTCGCCGGCGTGCGGTGTGCGCTCGCAATGACGAGCTCATAGGGCACACCAAGCGCCTCGAGCTCGGCGGTGCAGCCTTCCATAACGCCCAGATCGGACTTGGAACCCATGATGATCCCGACAACCGGCTTTTGATCTGCCATAAACAAAGACCTCCTGTTGAGAACGGCGACGCGGCGGATCCGCGACCCTTAACTACTGAGAGTAGTATAGCCGCTCCCGTCCCTGCGGTCTGCGTGGTGCTTTGCGGGCGGGCCAGGCTTTATCTTCACTCCGGTTGCTTCGCAAAGTCGTTCAGATAAAGCCTGGCCCGCCCGCAAAGCACACCTCGACCTACCGGGGATTGCCATGACGTACGTTAGCTGAAATAAAAAAGCGTGCCCACCGTCCTTGGGTGGGACGGCGGGCACGTTTGCTTAGTTGTCGCTGGGACTACTCAGCCTTATTGCGACGGTGGAAGAAGGCACCGATCGCAGCGATGATGGCTCCAAGGCCACCGACAGTCGCGACAGTTGCCGCCGTTTGATCGCCAGTAACGGGGATCGCCGAACCGTTCTTCTTGCCGCCCTGGGCCTTGTCGCCTGCGGGCTTGCCCGCCTGGCTGCCGCCGTTCGAGCCATTGCCGGAACCCTGGTTGCCCGAACCGCCCTGGTTGCCGGAGTCGGCATCCTTAAGGCCCTCGATGGCCAGCTTGAGCTGGTCATAAGCCGCCTGGAGCTGGGTGTCGGAAGCATTCTCATCACCCAAGACATCCTCGGCGTAGGTAATGGCATCCGTCAGGGCCTTGACGGACTCGGCCGTCTTTCCCTTGGTGTCAGTCTCCTTCGCCTGCTTGACCAGGGCCTTGAGCTGTTTCTTGGTCGGGTTCTCAACTGGGGTCACCGGGGTCTTCTCGAGCGCGTCACGGGCATCCTCGAGCGCCTTGAGTGCCTGGTCGACCTCGTCCTGCGTGGCGTTCTCGTCGCTCAGGATGGCGCGGGCGCTCGCCAAGGCGTTCTGGAACGCGGTCCAGGAAGCCTCGGTGTAGTCACTGGCCTTAAGGTCGCCGGCTGCAACCTCGGCATCAACCTTTTCAATCGCGGCAGTGAGGTCGTCCTTCGCCACCGGATCGGGAACGGCCGCACCGTAGAACTTGAGTTCCGCCATGCTGCAGTAGGCGTCAACGCTGCCACCGCCGGCGTGGAGCACCTTGACGGTCACGTAGCGACCGCGCGCGGCACCAAAGCTCATCTGCTTCCAGTCGCCACGGTCGGTGAGCACGCGGCCGTCGTTGTCGAAGGTAAACGTACCCATCGACGCGGCGGTGCCCATCTCATAACCGTCGGCGGTGTCGGAGACCAGCACCTCGGCCTCAAAGATATCGCCGTTCGTGCCGCCGTCCTGGCGCGGCAGGAACGTGACGTCGGTGAGATCGTAGTCGCGGCCCAGGTCGACGGTCAGGTGCTGGGGCATACCGGTCTTATAAGCATAGTCGCTGTGCCAGAGCGTCTGCTCATCGCCGTCAAGAGCGTTGACGGCGTTGCTGCCCTCATAGTCGGCCTCGCTCGAGAAGCCGGTCACCTTGACGTTCTCGCGGTTCTCGGGCGTGTTGATGAGCTTCTTCTCATCAACGGGGCGCATCTTGAGGCCGTCGATTGCCTTTTCGATCTTGGTCGTAGCGTCTGCGACATCCTTCTTGCTATAGCTGCCCTGGCCGCCGTCGAGAAGCTTCTGAGCCGCCTCGACCGCAGCGGTGAGAGCTGCATAAGAATCCTTGGTGTAGACGGACTCGCTGTAGCCCGCGGCCTTGGAAAGCGCCGCCATGAGCGCAGAGGTGTCGACACCAGCCTTGACCTCGACCTCATAGGATGCGGTCTTGGAGGGGTCGAGCACTGACGCCACCGTGATCGTTGCCTTGCCGGCCTTGTTGGCACGCAAGTAGTAGTTCACGCTATCGCCGGCCTGAACAGCGGAGACGCTCACCACAGAGGAGTCGGAGCTCTCGACCGTCACATAGGGGTAGCCGGCGCTCTCGGGCGTGGCCTTAGCGTCGACGAGCGTAACGTCGCCCTCAAAGAACTCGGTCTGGTTCTTGCCCAGCTCGATACCCTCGATGGCCTCGACACCCTGCGTGTAGTTGAAGTTGATCTCGCGCAGTGTGAGCATCTGGTCACCCGATGCCTCAAGCGGCGTGATCTCGACCTTAGTCGCCTTCTTGCCCTTGTTCTCGGCAGAGAGGCCAAAGGCGTAGCGAGCCTGGAAGGAATCGTACTCCCCACCCGCGAACTCCTGGGTCGAGCCATCCTCGAACGTCACGACGGCCTTGATCTTCTGCACGGTGCCGTTACCGCCGTCGCGGTTGACGACCTCAACGGCATCGAGCTTCGATGGTGTCTTAAAGGCAAATGTCATCGTGGTGGGAAGCTTCACGTAACTCGGAAGCTTGCCCTCGCTGTCCCAGTTGCCGCTCCAGTTCCACAGGAACTCAAAGCCGTTGTCGCCCTCATCGTTATCGAACAGCGCGTTATAGCTCTTCTGCTGAATAAGCTTCTCGACGTTGGAACCGTCGTCGGTCGTGAGCTCGTCGTTGGTCATCGTGATGTTGAAGGCATCCTGACCGTACTCGGCAACCGTGGGCTGCGGAACGTCCGGCATCGTCACGGTACCGTCACTCGTAAACTCGAGCGCATCGCACGCCGGACCGATGAGCCAAGACGTCGAGGGCAGTTCAACCTTGCCGGCCGTCTTGGCCTTGAGTTTGAAGCTCGCCACCGCGCCAGTGCCGTTGTAGAGCTTGCCGTCGCCGCGGTTGGCAAAGGCGAGGTTGATGGTCTGTGTGCCGTCCGCGAACTGGACCTTCTCGCGCGACAGGTTCTCCATGCCGGCGGTCGAACCATCCTGCGAGATGCTCTCGGACACAAACTCAAACTGGTCACTCTTAAAGTTGACGAGCGCGCCCAGGGCGTTGACGTTCTTGGCGTCGGCCGCATAGACATCGACGGTGATCTCATCGCCGGCATCGACCTCGGTCTTGCTCGGAATCACCGCGAGCTTGCCGGCGACCTTGCCTTTCTGCTTGGTGCCGCCATCAAGCCCCGCCATGGTAAACGAGTAGTCGTAGACATCATAGACCCCGTTGCCGTTGAGATCGGCAAAGTGGTCGCGAATCTGCGAGTCGAACGTCGAGGTATCGGGCTCGCGGTTCTCGAGACCCAGATAATTCTTCATGTTGGAAAAGTCGCCATCGGAGATCGTTGCCTTGTTGAGGTTGGAACCCACAGCAAAGCCGTCCGTACCATCGGCCTTGTAGATGGCGATCTCGGACGCGGAGAAGAAGTTACCAACCGAAGCGAGCGGCGTCATACGCACGTAGCGTGCGGCCACGGCGCCGTCGAACGTCACCGTTTTGCAGGCGGCGGAGCGCTCCCAATCGACCTCCTGGCTCGTCCAATGGACACCGTCGAGACTCGTCTCGATGCGCATCTTGGTCACAGTGCCGTTGCCGGCGTCGGTACGCGGATAGTACTCGAGCTTGTCGAGCTTGTAGGCGCGGCCGTAGTCGACGGTGAGCGCCTTGCCCAGGTCGTTGCCGCCGGAGTGGAAGCCGCCGTCGCTCGTCTGGAACTCATGGTCGAAGGCGAGATCGGCCTTATGGCTGCCGTAGATCGAGCCCTCCCAGGTGATCTTCTCGGCCTCGGGCACGTTCCGCCATGGGTCGAGGGCGGAGTTCGCCGCGAGCACATCGCTCCAACGGGAGTAGCCCTCGGCGTTGCGCGAACGGATCTGGTAGGTGTGCTTGCTATTGTAGGCAAGATCGGTATGCGTGAATTCCGCTGCATCGCCCACGGCGAACACGGTGCCATCGACCTTAAGGTCGTAGGAGGTAGCACCATCGACCTTTCCCCAGGTGAGCTTAATGCTCGTGGGAGTCGTGGCGTCCTCGGGGGCAGCAAGGTTCGCTGGTGCGGAGAGGTTCTCGTTGAGGCGGTCGGCCGCGAGCGTGGCGTCGGCGTTCACGAAACCGCCCAGCTCGAGCGTCTGCTCCGCTGCAGCGACATCGGTCTTCGCAAACTTGACGTAGACCTTGGGGTTCGTGGTGATCTTAGTGTCGTTGAAGCTCTCGCCCTTCTCGGCCTCGGTGCTGTCCGCATCGCTGCCGTAGTGGTTGAGGTTGGGGCTTTCGTTGTAGAAGTAGACCGCTTGGCCAGCCTCGGGGGTCGCGGCGTCGAAAGCCTCCTGTGAGTCGACCTCGGTCACGTTGAGCGCAGTGCCGCCATTCTTGGCGATGACGCTCGCAGGCTTGGCGGACACGTTGGCCACAAAGGTCGTGGTACGGTTGGAATCGTAACCACTATAGCTGCCCTGGGACGCCGCAGCGGTAAAGGTTGCGGTGCCGCCCGTGGCCTTGGAGCTAAAGACGGTACTCACATGGTCACCGTAAGAGATATTGTCGATCGTGCCGTAGGCATTGTCCTCAGTCGTTTTGTTCTCGATGGAGGAGCCGTCGTCCTCGTACTGCGTGAAGCTGCCCTCACCCTCGGTGGCGAAGAACTCGACGATACGCTGGCTGCGGTCAGTGCCCTTGGTGTTGGTCTCGGTCACAGCCTCGGGGTTGTTGTTCTCGGCATACATCGGCACGATGGAATTGGCCTTTACAAAGAGCGGCAGCTTCCAGAGCGGAGCATCGTAGTTGTTGAGGACCTGGCCGCCGCGGTACTGCTTACCCGAGAAGTAGTCGATCCAGATGGTGGGATTATCATCGGTGCCGTAGTTGGGAAGGTAGATGCCGTTGCGAACGTCATTGCCCTTGTCATCTGCCTGGGTATCCTGATACACCGGCGCAACCAGGAAATTCTCACCGAACATATACTGGTACTGCGTCGAAGTGCTCGCGGCGTACTCGGAGTTGTCGGAGAGCAGCATGGCGCGGATCATGGGCAGGCCGGTATCGCCGTTACCCGTATCGATGTTGGCCGCCGAAGCCGCACTCGTGTAGATATAGGGCATGAGCTGCGCTTTGAGCTTGAGGTAGAAGCGCGAGATGCCCGTGTAGGGATCGCCGTGCGTCATGGGCGACTTGCGGTAGGTGCCCCAACCGTCCATGTCGAGCATAGAGGGCGTGAACGTCTTCCACTGGTAGTCGCGTGCCGAGATGATGGGGTCGCCGCCAAAGATGCCGTCCATGTCGGAGCCGATGTTGGGGTTGCCCGAAAGACTCTGACCGATATACGTGGGGATATGGAAGCGGATGTACTCCCAGTTGCCGCCGTACTGGTCGCCGGTCCAGATGCCGCCAAAGCGCTGCGTGCCGGCCCAACCATCGAGCGTAATGATGTTGGGGCGCTTGTTGGCGCCGGTCGTCACCGTGTCATAAGCCGTCTTGATGCCGTTAAGACCAAAAGAGTAGCCAGAGCCAACCCAGGCGACGTCGGTCTTGAGGGTAGTGATGCCTCCCGTCTTGACCTCGGCGTCGAAGTCGCGAAGCAGGTGCCACGGAGTCTCGGAGTTGCTATCGGGCTCAAGGTTGGACTGGGTCCACAGGCCCGTGCTCACGCCCTTGGAGTTAGCGTACTCGGTGAACTTCTTAAGGTTGTCGACGTTGGCGCGCACGGCGTTGAGGCGCTCGGCAGAACTCGTTCCGTCGGAGTTGACGCCGCCGGTCTTGTAGTAACCGTTCTGGCCATAGCCGGCACCGTAGCCGTCGTTCGGCAGGAACCAGCCGAGCGGCATGTCGTTGTCCTCGTAGTCATCGATAACCTGCCGGGCAGAGAACTGGCGGTCGAAATCGGTCGCCTTCATGTTCTCGGTATCGACCGTAGGACCTTCACCGTTGAGCGTCTCGGACGCAAGCGTGCCGTCGAGCTTGTAGCCCGTCGCCATGCCAGACTCGTACTTAACGTCGCCCTTCTCGCTCGAGGACTTGCTGCCCTTGGTCTCCCACTTCTTCTGACCCGAAGTCGTTGACCAGCCATCACGGTTATAGGCATTCAGATGACCCAGGTAGAAACCGTATTCGGGCAGCAGCACCGGATTACCGGTTACCTTGTAGTAGTCCTGCAGCATCTCGGTTGCCACGTTCGAGGCGCCATCGTTGGTCGCCACGAAGTAGTAGGCATCGAACTCATTCTCGCTGTGCGAAGTCGTGACCGTCGATGCATCCGTAGAACCGAAGTCGTAGGAACCTTCTGCGAACGTGTTTCGGAGCACGCCGTAGCCGTCACTCGTCCAATAGAACGGGTTGGGCGAAGCAACGCCGCCATCGGTCCAGTTGTTGGTGTTGGAGATGGCGATGGTCTGGTTGGTGTGCAGGAAGCGGCCGTTCTGAGTACCGCCGCCAAAGAAGTTCTCGGACTTCGCCTTGGCGAGCGTCTGGACGGTGCCCTTCTTATCAAGGTCGAGGGACGCGGACTCGGAGACCACGACACGGTCGCCCGACTTGATGCTCATCTTGCCAGTCGCCTTGTCCAGAATCACGGTCGCCTTTCCACCGGTGATCTCGATAGTGTCACCCTTGTCGACAACCGTCGCGCTCGGCTTGCTGTAGGTATCCGAGGTGTCGGGCTGGGCCTGAATCTTAGCCGTGTGGGACTTGCTACGCGGCGTGGCATACTCAGAGAACTCGCCTTTGGGGTCGACATTGTAACGGAAAATGCCGTCCTCTAGAAATGTGATACGGCCCTTGATGCCGTCGGCGAAATCGATGTCGACGACGTTCGAGGCGGACTGAGACACGGTCGCCGAGTCGACGCCCTTAAGCGGCGTGGCAATCGCCTGCTGGGGGCTAGCGAACACGAGAGTCGCCGCTGTTGCGACGAGGACCGCGCTTCCCTTCACCCACCGTTTCGTAAAAATGGAATTCCTACGCACCTGGACTCCTTCCCTCCGACATGCGGAAGTGTCGCGGACGCGCGCCCCGCAGCATGGGCGAACGCATCAACGGGGGGGGGTGTTCGGTACATTCCGTACAATTGGCCCACCCGTTACCAAGGGGTCAACTGGTAGTAACCAGATAGCCACCTATAAGGTTGAATCAGCATACATGAGCAGTTGCGCAAATTAAGTTTGGAATTCTCCCAGCGGTATAAAAATGAACGTAGATGGCGAAGTGGGTCTAACCAACCATACCAATTGGTTCTCCAGCCAGATACCACTTAAGCATAGTTTTACTTGTTTAACTGGTATTACATAACCAATACCTTTCCTCGGAAAACGGGCTTCGCGAATTATCCTGAGGGAAAGTCGTATCCGCCACCCCGCGACCCACCGGGAATTACCATGACGTACTTTGGCTGTTTTTGGTTGGAATGGAAGGTTGACGGAGGGTGGTGGGGTCGCGCGCGCAGACGTGGTGTAAGAGCGTCCTGAGGTCCGTCGCTGCAAATCCCGATGTTACTCCTTCTTGAGGCCGCGCTTCTCGACTATCTCGTCCACGATCTCCCTGGCGCGCCGCCCGAGCGCGCGGCGCCTCCCCTCCGTCGGGGCCGGCCTGCCCGCGGGCTCGGCGAAGCCCCCGGCGGCCGAGGCCTCGGAGAACACGCGCTGCTGGGACCACTGCCCCTCGGTCTC
>CAJKFS010000007.1 GCA_905199225.1 uncultured Collinsella sp.
TCCGTACATGTACGGATGAATATGGGAGGTGTTCGGATGAAGTTGATATTCAAGGCACCCTCAGATTCATCTTGATGTGTGGCATCAGCCAACGGCAACATGCTTTGAATCACTTATACTTGGAATTTCGGACGCGGCTATCTCGTTCGAGGAACCACGGGATAGCGTTCTTTCTTCAAAATATTTGGGTGAAAAGGAGCTCAAGGTTCTTTCATGCCCAGCGGGTCATCTATCTGTGGGCGCCATGACCATTCGCGAGTTACTGGGCGGCAGGCTCGCTGTTCCCATTAATATGTCACCCTGTCTCAATGCAATCAATCAATGCCCTGAAGCCCAGCTCGTCAATTTTCACTTCCGTGATGTTGAATACGGAAGCAGGGCTCAGACCGAGTTTCTTCAAGCCGGGGGATTGATATTGAGTTTGTCTGGGTCTTCTCTTGCGTCGGATGGATCAGAAGTGAGTGAGTGCTCCATTGAAGGCTCGCGTGATGTAACCTTGCCTATCTACTTTTGCTATCGGCAAAATTTCTGGACTGATCGACACCAGACGGTTTTTCTGCACCTATTGCGTCATCTTGCTTCGTGAGATTAATTGGCTTCGAGACGTCAAGTGATTATTGACGCCTTGTAACACATAGCTGACAGCTTTGCCCTCATGCTTTTCCAAGAATCCGATTTAGATTGCTGGTTCTTGGAGGGCGGAGCATGAAAAACCGTACGGTTTTGCTTTATATGACATTCGTTTTTCTGTCGAACTTCAGCACCATCTTGTATTTTCTAACTGTCTACCTTGAGTTCGTCGGGCTTTCGATGGTAGCGATTTCTAGCATGATGATTGCATACCAAGTGAGCAAGTTCATCCTAGAAGTTCCCACTGGCTATATTGCTGATAGGTTTGGACGAAAGACAAGCGGCCTCGTTGGCATTGTGGGAATGCTTGGGTACTACGCCGCCCTGCTCATCGTCCGATCTCCTCTGCTTTTAATCGGTGCGTTTGCTCTCAAGGGTTTTGCCGTTGCATGTGTGAGCGGATCCATCGAAGCGATTTACATTGACAGCGTCTCTCAGGACCAGCTCGTAAGACTTAATGTCGTTGAGCGACTTGTTTTCTATGCCTCTTATGCCCTCTCCGCTTGCGTGGGCGGTTTCATTTCGTCTGTCGGTGCATATCTCATTGGTCTTTCGGCAGATATCATCGCAATGGTGTTGACGTTGGTTGTTGTTGTCTGCATTCCTGAGATGCGAAGAGGGGGCACTGCGGCGACACCTGAACGTGGAATTAGCCCGAAGATGATCGGTGCCGCTATTGCGTGTAATGGCATTCTTCGTTCGGCGTTCATCATGGACTGTTCTCAGGCATTTGCTTTTGTCGCCCTGGAAGACTTTTTCTCACTGTTGCTTGCGGGTCGCGGAATGAATGCCGTCGCTTCGGGTGTGATCATTGCGGTCCAGCTCCTTGCCTCGGCCTCCATGGGGCTTATTGTGCCCAGTGTGATTGCTCATGTCGACAAGGGCCGTTTTGCGCGTATTTGCGGCATCGTGCGCCTTTCCCTGACTGTTCTATTTTTGATTCCCTTTACTCCGGTCTATTTGCTGCCCGTGTTCTATGTGTTGCAGACGGTCGCCTACTCGTTATTTGCTCCAATTAAATACTCAATTTTTCAAAATGCTGTCGATTCATCGATGCGCTGTTCACTGATTTCGGTTCAAAGCCAGATGGTGGCGGTGGGTGCTGTTCTTTTCTATCTGCTCAACTCTGTGCTGAGTAGCGTTGCGGGCATTCGAGTCGTATTGCTTGTTGCGCTCGGGATTTCTTCCCTGGTGTATATCCCCGCGCTATTTCGTCTTACAAGTCAAAGGCCATGAGTATTTAGGCACCGATAACTTATATATCAACGCAATAAACCCGAGCGCGAGGGCGTTTGGGTTTATTATTGAGGCGTATGTAACCTGGCGGCGCCACACCGCCTGTTAGTAGGGAGACACATGAACGTTCTGGTCGTCAACGCGGGATCTTCGACCCTTAAGTATCAGGTCATCGACACCAAGTCCCATAAGGTGTCCGCAAAGGGCTCCTGCGAGCGCGTCTGCTTTACCGGTGGTACCTTCACCCATGCCGCCAATGGCTCCAAGAAGGTGACCGAGAACATCGAGTTCCCCGACCACAAGGTCGCCATCGAGGTCGTCCTGAAGGACCTTGAGGCCAACGGCGTCAAGATCGAGGGCATCGGCCACCGTATCGTTCAGGGTGGCTGGTACTTCGGCGATTCCTCCCTCGTCGACGAGGACGTCCTCGCCAAGATCCGCGAGGTCGCCCCGCTGGCGCCGCTGCACAACAACCCCGAGGCCAACGTTATCGAGTACTGCCTGGAGCAGTATCCCGATCTGCCCAATGTCACGGTCTACGACACCGCTTTCCACTTCAACATGCCCGAGGTCGCCAAGACCTACGCCCTTCCCAAGGATGTTTGCGACAAGCTGCACATCCGTAAGTACGGCGCCCACGGCACCAGCTACCGTTACATCTCCAAGAAGGTCGCCGAGATGACCAACGGCGAGGCTCGCAAGGTCGTCGTGTGCCATATCGGCTCCGGCGCCTCCCTGTGCGCCATCGAGGACGGCAAGTGCATGGACACCACCATGGGCCTCACCCCACTCGACGGCGTCATGATGGGCACCCGCTGCGGCTCCATCGACCCGGCTACCGTGTGCTACCTGCAGCGCGAGGGTGGCTACACCTTCGACGAGGTCGACGAGATGATGAACAAGAAGTCCGGCCTTTTGGCTGTGACCGGCGGCAAGACCAACGACTGCCGCAACGTCGAGGAGCTCGCCGCCGCTGGTGACCCCGATGCTCAGCTCGCCTTCGACATGTTTGTCTACAAGATTGCCGCCAAGGTTGCCGAGATGGCTACTTCTATGTGCGGTATGGACACCCTGGTCTTTACTGCCGGCATCGGCGAGCACGCTCCGGCTGTCCGCGCCGGTGTGGCCGACCGTCTGGCCTTTATGGGCGTCAAGATGGATCATGCCCGCAACGCCCTGCGTGGCGACGGCGCTTGGTGCCTGTCCGCCAAGGATTCCAAGGTCAAGATTTTCGTCATCCCCACGGACGAGGAGTTCATGATCGCTTCCGACGTCGAGCGCATCGTCAACGGCAAGTAATTGCAAGAGGGGAGGGGCTGGACGACCGAGCGCCGTTCGGCCCCCCTTTTATGCTCGTTGGGCGATATGCCTGATAGCTATTTATTAAGTTGTGATAACTTCTTATTAAAATGCGGCCGCCTTAAGGGGTCTGCGTCGGCCGTATTGCACTGCAAAGGAGTCTCATGAACGTACTTGTTGTCAACGCCGGCAGCTCAAGCCTTAAATATCAGCTTTTGGATACCGATACCCGCAAGGTTTTCGCCAAGGGCAACTGCGAGCGTATCGGATCGGACATGGGCATCTTTGGTCACTCCGAGAACGGTGGCGCCAAGCAAACCGAGGAGGTCCCTTTCCCCGATCATCGCTCTGCTATCGCTCGCGTGCTCGAGGAGCTCGAGAAGACCGACTTTACGATTGATGGCATTGGGCATCGCATCGTTCAGGGCGGCTGGCACTTCGATGATTCCGCAGTTGTCGACGACGAGGTTATGGCCAAGATTCTCGAGGTGGCACCGCTTGCTCCGCTGCACAACTACGGCGAGGCCGCAGCAATCGAGTATTGCCGCGAGAAGTATCCGGAGCTGCCCAACGTCGCCGTCTTCGATACCTCGTTTCACATGACCATGCCCGAGGTCGCCTATACCTACGCGCTGCCCAAGGACGTGTGCGACAAGTACCACGTGCGCAAGTACGGCGCCCACGGCACGAGCCACCGCTATGAGTGGATGATGGCCAAGGAGATCCTGGGTTCGCGCTGCCACCGTCTGCTTTCGTGCCATTTGGGTAACGGTGCTTCGCTTGCCGCCATTGAGGACGGCGTGTGCCGCGACACCACGATGGGCCTCACGCCGCTTGACGGTCTGATGATGGGTACCCGCTGCGGTTCCATTGACCCGGCTACCGTGTGCTACCTGCAGCGCGAGGGCGGCTACAGCTACCAGGAAGTCGACGACATGATGAACAAGCAGTCCGGCCTGCTTGCCATTTCGGGTATCTCCAACGACGCCCGCGACATCCGCACGCGCGCCTCCGAGGGCGACGAGCGCTGCCTTCTCGCCTTCGATATGTTCGCCTATAAGGCCATGCAGCAGGCCGGTTCCATGATCGCTTCCATGGCGGGCGTGGACACCATTACCTTTACCGCCGGCATTGGCGAGAACGACTGGTCGATCCGCAAGGCTTTCTGCGACTGCTTCGAGTGGCTGGGCGTGCGCATCGACAACAACAAGAACCGCGAGGCCGTGGGCAACGGCCCACAGGTCATCAGCGCCGCCGGCTCTTCCGTCACGGTTATGGTCATCCCCACCGACGAGGAATACATGATCGCCCACGACGTCGAGCGCCTGACCAAGAACAACTAACGCGCGCATTTGCAAGTAAACGAAAGGCCTCCAGAGCAACAGCTCCGGAGGCCTTTTTGCTAGCAGGTGGACGACGGAAACTCCATCCCATTTCGAGCGTAAATTCTGGGACACGCTTTCCAGTTGAGGCATGTTGCGGAAAGTGCGACCCACAATAAAGCAAAATTCCGTCCCAAAGTTTCCCAAACAGGCCCCAAGCGGAAGCCACATCCCACAATCCGCCTCCAAACTGGGATGTAGTTTCCGGCACAACAACCGCCGAAGCCCACCGGCCTTTCAATCTCCAAAGTGATCATCATCAGCAACGCCTGCGCTCCCAGCAACGGCACCCATCCATTCAGATTTTCAGCTCCAGCTCGTAGCCAAGCCGCCGTCCACCCCGGATTCCCTGATTGCTACGTGGCGGCAGGGACCCTACAGGGTAAAGCTCTGAAAATATTCCGCAGGACGCATGAAACCCCCGCCGCACGAAGTGCGCAGCGGGGGTTTCATGCATGTCCGAGGACGTTTTCAGAGCTTTACCCTGTAGGGTCCCGAGAGGATATGTACGCTACTCAGCCATCTGAGCCTGGACGGCGGTGATGGCTACGACACCCACGATGTCGTCGGCAGAGCAGCCGCGCGAAAGGTCGTTGACCGGCTTGGCGATGCCCTGCAGGATGGGGCCGTAGGCGTCGGCGCCAGCGAAGCGCTGGACCAGCTTGTAGCCGATGTTGCCGGCCTCGAGGTCGGGGAACACGAGCACGTTGGCCTTGCCGGCGACGGAGGAGCCGGGAGCCTTGAGCTGGGCGACGGTGGGGACGATAGCGGCGTCGAGCTGCAGGTCGCCGTCGATGGCGAGCTCGGGAGCCTTCTCCTTGCAGAACTTCACGGCCTCCTGGACCTTCTTGGCGACCTCGCCACCGGCGGAACCCATGGTGGAGTAGGAGAGCATGGCCACGTGCGGCTCAACATTGCCCATGAAGGTGGACCAGGAGTGAGCGGAGGCGATGGCGATCTCGGAGAGCTCGTCGGAGGACGGGTTGATGTTGAGGCCGCAGTCGGCGAAGATCAGCGTGCCGTCGGTGCCGAACTGCGGGGTGTCGGTGCACATCACGAAGAAGGCCGAGACCAGCTTGGTGCCCGGGGCGGTCTTGAGGATCTGAAGCGCAGGGCGCAGGGTGTCGGCGGTGGAGTGGCAGGCGCCGGAGACCAGGCCGTCGGCATCGCCCATCTTGACCATCATGGTGCCAAAGTAGGTGGCGTCCATCACCTGGGCGCGAGCCTGCTCGATGGTAACGCCCTTCTTGGCGCGGAGCTCGGCAAACTTCTGCGCGTACTCCTCGTGCTTCTCGGCATTGCGCGGGTCGATGACGGTAGCGCCGGGAACGTTGATCTCGTCGGGGTTGCCCAGGATGACGATCTTTGCCAGGCCCTCCTCGATGATTTTGGTGGCCGCGACGATAGTGCGCGGATCCTCACCCTCGGGCAGGACGATCGTCTTAAGGTCGGCCTTGGCGGCAGACTTCATACGGTTTAGGAAATCGCTCATGATACTCCTTACAAGCGTTTCACTAAGCTCCAGGCGCCCGGCTGTTCACGAATAAACCCGCTGCTAGTGGGTCTACCTTTCAATTATGTTCGCCGTGGTGCTTGAGCTTTCCTTGTGTGGCAAGCTCATTATAGGACGCATTAGCGCTATAATCGCTCTGATAAATATGTCTCGAAGAATGTTCGAGAAAAGCCCAGCTAACGAGCCCGTGGCTTTTGACAAGGAGTATCGATGCAGATTACCTCAGGCCTGCCTGAAGGCTTTAACGCCGGCGCGTACGACATGATTGTCGTCGGTGCTGGATATGCCGGTGCCGTTTGCGCCCGCCGTCTTGCCGAGACTATCGGCTATCGTGTTGCCGTTTTGGAGCGCCGTAGCCACATTGCGGGCAATGCCTATGACTGCACTGACGAGGCCGGGATCCTGATCCACGAGTACGGTCCGCATATCTATCACACCTTTAACGAGCGCGTGCACAATTTCCTGTCGCGCTTTACCAAGTGGACGGATTATCAGCACAAGGTGCTCGCCAACATCAACGGTACCCTTATGCCCGTGCCCTTCAACCATGCGAGTCTCAAGCTCGCCTTTGGTGACGAGCGCGGCGAGGAGCTGTATCAGAAGCTCGTGGAGACCTTTGGCAAGGATGTCAAGGTGCCCATTATGGAGCTGCGTAAGAAGAACGACCCGGATCTTGCCGAGGTCGCCGATTACGTCTACGAGAACGTCTTTTTGCATTACACCATGAAGCAGTGGGGCCAGACGCCCGATCAGATCGACCCCTCGATCACCGGCCGCGTTCCCGTCTTTGTGGGCGATGATGACCGCTACTTCCCGCAAGCTCCCTTCCAGGGCATGCCGCAGGAGGGCTACACGGCGCTCTTTGAGCACATGCTCGACCACGATCTGATCGACGTGTTCTGCGACGTGGACGCCCGCGATCTCTTTGAGATCGACGAGACCACCGTCAAGATCGATGGCAAGGTCTACGGCGGCGAGATTGTCTATACCGGTCCTCTCGATGAGCTGTTCAGCCTCGACTTGGGTGCGTTGCCGTACCGCACGCTCGATATGAAGTTCGAGACGCTCGAC
Source organism: uncultured Collinsella sp. (assembly GCA_905199225.1). GTDB lineage: Bacteria > Actinomycetota > Coriobacteriia > Coriobacteriales > Coriobacteriaceae > Collinsella. The sequence goes on from CAJKFS010000007.1 coordinate 7,132, forward strand.
ATCGACCAGTTCCAGCCCGTGGGCACCGTCAACTACACCACCAGCGAGGACTACACGCGTATCACCGAGTTCAAGAACATGACCGGTCAGGTCCTGCCCGGCAAGACCACCATCATGAAGGAATACTCCAAGGCCTATACGCCCGGCTCGGGTGAGACGCCGTACTACGCCATTCTTGAGCCCGAGAACCGTGAGCTCTATGAGCGCTATCTTGAGCGCGTCCAGAACCTGACGAACTTCCACCCGGTGGGTCGTCTGGCCGAGTATCGTTACTACGATATGGACGCTGTGACCAATTCCGCCCTCGATCTTTCGGATGAGATTATCGCCTGCCATGCATAAAGTCATAACATTCGGTATTCCCTCGTATAACGCCGCCAAGGACATGGACCATTGCATCACCTCTATCTTGGAGGGGAGCAATTACGCCACCGATATCGAGATTATCGTGGTGGACGACGGCTCCAAGGACGAGACGGCCGCCAAGGCCGACGAGTGGGAGGCCCGTTACCCTGGAATCATCCGCGCGGTGCACCAGGAGAACGGCGGTCACGGTATTGCCGTCCTTTCGGGTCTGCGCGAGGCGCAGGGCACCTACTACAAGGTTGTTGATTCGGACGACTGGCTTGACGGTGCTGCCCTTTCGACCATGCTGTCGATTCTGCGTGGCTTTGAAGAGCGCGACCAGCGCGTTGACCTGTTTATCTCGAACTACGTGTACGAGAAGGTTTACGAGGGCACGCATACCGCTATTGGCTACAAATTTGCCCTGCCGCGCAAAAAGATCTTTTCTTGGGGTCAGATCGGTCATTTCCGCCTGGACCAGAACCTACTCATGCACAGCCTGTGCTATCGCACGGATGTGCTGCGCGAGTCCAACCTTCCCATGCCGCCGCACACGTTCTATGTGGACAACATCTACGCCTACGTGCCGCTGCCGCGTTGCAAGACCATGTACTACGCCGACATCGACCTCTACCGCTACTTTATCGGTCGCGAGGGCCAGAGTGTCAACGAGGCCACGATGGTCAAGCGTCTGGACCAGCAGTTCCGTGTTACGCGTATCATGATGGAGTCGTACCACCTGTACAGCGATGTCGAGTCGTCACGCCTACGTTCGTACATGATGGGCTATTTCACCATGATGATGGCGATCTGCTCGGTGCTCACCAAGCTTTCCGAGGAAGATTGCGCCGACGAGCGCCTAAAGACGCTGTGGAATGATTTGAAGGCCTACGACGAGCGCATGTATCGTCGTGCCCGCTACGGCGTGGTCGGGTTCTTCACCAATCTGCGCGGACGGGCCGGAGACAAAACCACGCTTGGCCTATACCGTCTTGCCTCAAAGATCTTCAAATTCAACTAGCTGCCGAGTAATCGCTGCTGATAGGTTGACTGGGCCCCTTGGCCTTTAGTTTGCTACTGCGAACAGTCCTGCTCGCACGGAAAGCACATTAAGTGCTTTCCGACTCGTGCGGAACTTGTATCAAACTAAAGGCCAAGGGGCCTCTGCTACAAGAATCGATTGTCAGGTTATTTGAATTTGAAGATCTTCGACGCGCGGTACACAGGGGCCTGGGCTGAAAAGAATCTGGTTGGTAGGTTGCCCGGTGGGGCTTGGTTATGTTTGTCGCGAGTTCCGCACGAGCCGAAGAGCACTTAATGTGCTCTTCGTGCGAGCCAGGACTGTAGAGCAGCAAACATAACCAAGCCCCACCGGGCAACCGGTCAGGTTAGGCTACTTCGCGGCGCCGGGGATGCCGTGGGAGGTTTTTGCGGTTTTGGCTCCGTTTACGATGGCGGTTTCCAGGGCCCTTACGGCGAGCATGCCCAGCAGGTCTAGGGGAACGGCGGCGCTTGCCTGGGCGCCCAGTTTGCCGCTGGCGAGGGTGTAGATGGTGTCGCCGTCGTTGGTGGTGTGCGTGGGACGGATGGCGTGTGCGTAGGCGTCTGCGGCCATCTGGGAGACCTTGGTGGCTTGTGCCTTAGTGAGTTCCACGTTGGTGACGATGCAGCTGATGGTGGTGTTGGTGCGGTCGAGCGGCATCTGCATGGATCCGGCGGCGGCAAAGGCTGCGAGTTCCATGTCGACGATTTGGTCGCTATCGGCTGCGGCGCGCATACCGGCGACCCACTCGCCGGTGAAGGGGTCGACAACGTTGCCGCAGGCGTTGACCGAGACCACGGCGCCCACCTTGATGGGGCCGAGCGCCACGGCGGCAGCGCCAAGGCCGGCCTTCATGCAGGTAGCGGGGCCCATGAGCTTACCCACGGTAGCGCCCGTGCCGGCGCCTACGTTGCCCTGTTCGAGCTTGGTGGGGGTGTTGTCGAGTGCTTCGCGCACGGCGGCGATGCCGGCCTCAATGTCGGGGCGAACGGTGGGGTTACCAAAGGCGAGGTCGAAGATACAGCTCGAGCACACGATAGGCACCTGCGTGGGGCCGACGGGAAGGCCGATGCCGCGGCTCTCAAGCTCGCGAGCGACGCCGCTTGCAGCCTCGAGGCCAAAGGCCGATCCGCCCGAAAGGCAGACGGCGTGGACCTTGTCGACGGTGTTCTCGGGTCGCAGCAGGTCGGTTTCGCGCGATGCCGGGGCACCGCCGCGAACGTCGACACCGCCGGTGGCGCCTTCGGCTGCCACGATTACGGTGCAACCGGTGCCGGCCTCCTCGTCCGTATAGTTTCCAAAGCAAAAGCCATCGACATCGCAAACGTCAATGGCTTCAAGCAGTGTGTCCATGTTTTCTCCTATCGGTTTTCCGCCGCGCCTTATGCCCGGTCGGGATCCGTACGGTACGCCAAAATTGTAGGCGCTGGGGGATACCCAGCGCCAGATGCAATTACGAGAGTTTTTGAATCGCGCGTGCGACGCGTGCGATGGGTAGACCCACCACGTTGTAGAAGTCGCCCGAAATATCGTGCACGAGCATGCGTCCGCCTGTGCCTTGGATGCCGTAGGCCCCGGCCTTGTCCATGGGTTCGCCGGAGGCAACATAGCGCTCGATCTGCTCTTCGGTAAGCTCATAGAACGTCACGTCGGTCACATCGACAAACGACAGGCTCTCGGCGGCATGCGGAGCTGTAGCGTCGCCTGCCTTAACGATGCAGACGCCGGTTGCGACCTGGTGCGTGCGGCCCGAAAGCTCGCGGAGCATGGTGCGCGCCTCGTCCTCGGTTGCCGGCTTGCCCAGAATCTTGCCATCGAAGGTGACAATAGTATCGGCCGCGACGGTCAGTTCGTTGGGCTCGGCATGCTCGGCGGCAACGGCGGCGGCTTTGGCGCGTGCTAAGCGTTCGACGAGCGTAAGCGGGGCCTCGCCATCAAAAGGCGTTTCGTCGATATCTGCGGGAATCACGCGAATGTCATAGCCCGCCTCGCGCATCAACTCGATGCGGCGCGGTGATTGCGAAGCCAAAATCATAGCTGAATGCCCTCAGCGACCTTCTCGACGGCCTTGTCGCCGGCGAGTGTGCGCAGCAGCTCAAGCGCAAAGGGGAGCGATTGGGCCATGCCGCTGGCGGTGATGATGTTGCCGTCTTGCGTAACCTTCTCGCCGGTATAGGCGCCTTCGGGGAAGCTTTTCTCAAAGCCAGGGAAGCATGTGGCGTGGCGCCCCTCGAGCAGGTCGAGCTCGCCCAGGATAAACGGGGCGGCGCAGATGGCGGCAACGTGCTTGGTCGCGGCGAACTCGCAGACCACGTCGCAGACGCGCTGATCGGCGCGCAGGTTGGTGGCACCGGGCAGGCCGCCGGGCAGCACGACGCAGTCGTACTCGTCAAAGTTGATCTCATCAAAGAGCGCATCGCAGGTCACGGGGATCTGCAGCGAGCTTACGACCTCACGCGTGGGCATGATCGAGACGAGCGTGGCACGCACGCCGCCGCGACGCATGACATCGACCATGGTCAAGCATTCAATAGTTTCAAAGCCATCGGCAGCGAGAACGGCAACGCTGGGCATGAGGGTTCCTTTCATAGGCGGCATACAATTAGCCGTCTTATACCCCGAAGACCTCCGCTTGCCACGCTCGATTTCCCAATGATTTTTCTAAGCAATGATTAAGTGGCTAGTTGCGCCTAAGGTGGACGACGGTCTCGCAGTGGAAGGTTTGTGGGAACAGGTCGACTGGCGTGATCTTTACGGGGGAGAAGGTGCCTTCTTCGACAAAGCGTTTGAGATCGCGCGCCAGGGTGGCCGGGTCGCAGCTCACGTAGGCGACATCGCGAGCACTCGTGCTGGCGATAAGGTCGATCGCCTCGGGGGCGAGGCCTGCGCGCGGCGGGTCGACCACCAAGACGTCGGCATCCTGGTCGGGGAACTCGCGCACCGCGTCTCCGCCAATGACGTCGACGTTATCGAGCTTGTTGATCTCCAGGTTACGGCGCAGGTCGCGCACGGCGGGGCCGTAGGCCTCAACGGCGGCGACAAAGTCGCAGCGGCGGGCGAGCGGCAGGGTAAAGGTGCCGGCACCGCAGTACAGGTCCACGGCAAGCTCGTCTTCCTGCGGGTCGAGCGCTTCCATGACAAGCTCGATCAAAATCTCGGCACCCTTGGTGTTGACCTGGAAAAAAGACGGGGCAGACAAGCGCATCTGGCCATCGGCGATGTTCTCGGTCCAGGAGCCCTCGCCGGCGAGCATCTCAACCTTGGAGACGCGACGGGCCTTCTTCTCGCCCTTGCTCATCACACGCACGATGCTCGTGGGATGAGCGGCGTCCGCCAGCACGCGGGAGACTTGCGAGCGCGGAAAAGAGCCTGTGGGTGTCCAGAGTGCGACCTCGAGTGCCTTGGTGCGGCGTGATGCGCGAATGCCCACGCGTTCGAGCCCTAAGTCATGGCCGCCGCTTAGATAGTTGAGTGCGCCGACGACCGATTTGAGCGCCTTCGGGAAGCGCTTATCGAACAGCGGGCACGCATCGACGGTCACGATTTTGCTGGGGTCGACACCGTGCATGCCAAGGCGCACGCGACCGTTGACGACGGTCGGTTCGAGCTCGATTTTATTGCGGTAGCCCCAGTCGTCCTTGGTGTGGCAGATGGGCTGTACCAACTTATCGACCTGCTCAGGAGCGAACTTGCCGATGCGCTCGAGCGTGGAGCGCAGGTTTTGCTCCTTGGCGGCGAGCTGCGCCGTGCGTGAGAGATTGCCCCACGAACAACCGCCGCAGATGCCAACGAAGGGGCAGGGGGGCTGAATGCGATCGGGGCTCGGCTCCAGAATCTCGGTCGTGCGGGCGCGCATGAACGACTTGCCGTCCTGTACGACCTCGGCCTCGACGGTGTCGCCTGCCACGGCGCCCTGCACAAAGACGGCCTTGCCGTTGTCGGCGTGCGCCAGCCCGTCGGCGCCGTAGGTCATCGATTCTATAGTGAGCTTCATATTCCTGCCTGTCATTCGTGTTGTTGTTCGCACCATGGTAGCAGGGAAAAGCGCCCCGCATCCGAGGCTTTCCTCAAATGCGAGGCGCTTCTACAAACAGCTTCTACAAACGACTATTTCGTCTTGCCGGTAATGAGCGTCTTAAGACCCAGGCCGATCAGGCCCAGGCCCATGCGCACACGACCGGGGCGATGGCGCTCGATGGCCTTGGTCTTGCCGGCGGGCTTATCGCGACGGGCGCTCGTCTCGGGTGCGGGCTTGGTGACCTGCGGCTCGGGCTGAGGTGCAGGTGCAGGCTCGGGCTCAATGACGGTCGCCTGGACCTCTTGGACCTTGGGCGTGGTCGGCTGCGGATCAGGAGCTGGGGCGGGCTTTGCCTCGGCGGCGGGCTCCGGAGTCGCGGTAGCGGGCTCGGGCGCTTTCTCCATGGCGGGCTCTGCGGCAGCCTCGGGCTCATTCACCGGGGGAGCGGCAACCGCTTCCGGTTTGGCGGCTGCCCCATGTTCAACCTCGGCCTGAATAGCTTCTTCGGCCACACGTTCCTTCTCCTGTGCGCGCTGCTGCGCGGCGGCCTCGGCGTTGCGATAGGCACGCTCCAGTAGAGCTTCCTGCGAGTTGAAGGGTTTCTCACCCTCTGCACGTTCCACGGGGACCCAGGTGCCGTCGCTCGTGAGGCTGCGGGCCTTCACGTTGTCCCGCAGCTGCATGCCCATGTACTCGTGCACTAGGGCGCGGCAGGTGGGGTCGAGCACGGGGAAGGCGATCTCCACGCGGTGCTCGGTGTTGCGTGTCATCATGTCTGCCGAGCTCAGGTAAATCATGTCCGAGTCCACGCCAAAAGCGTAAACACGGGCGTGCTCCAAAAAGCGTCCGACGATGGAGCGGACATGCACGTTCTCGGTCTTGCCCGGAACACCAGGCTTGAGGCACGAGATGCCGCGGATGATCATGTCTACGCGCACGCCGGCACACGATGCCTCGGCGATCTTGTCGATAACCTCGCGGTCGGTCAGCGAGTTGAGCTTAAAGAACACGCGGGCGGGCTCGCCGGCAAGGGCGCGCTGGATCTCGCGGTCAAGCCCGCGCATGATGAGCGGCTTGAGGCCTACGGGCGCCACACCCAGGAAGCGGTAATCGCCGCGCAGGTTGCCCAGCGACAGATTGCGGAAGAACAGGTTGGCGTCTTCACCGATGCCGGGGTGGGCGGTCATGAGCATAAAGTCGCTGTAGAGTTTGGCCGTCTTCTCGTTAAAGTTGCCGGTGCCCAGCAGCGTCAGGCGCGTTAGCGCCATGCCCTCGCGATAGGTGAGCTGGCAGATCTTGGAGTGGCACTTAAAGCCCTCGGAGCCGTAGATGACGGTGCAGCCGGCCTCTTCCAAGCGCTCGGCCCACTCGATGTTGTTCTGCTCGTCAAAGCGCGCGCGGAGCTCCATGAGCACCGTGACCTCTTTGCCGTTCTCAGCGGCATCAATCAACGACTCGCACAGACGGCTCTGCTTGGCCACGCGGTAGAGCGTGATGCGCAACGAGATGCACTCGGGGTCATAGGCGGCCTCGTGCACCAGGTCCAAGAACGGGTTCATGGCCTCATAGGGATAAAAGAGCAGCTTGTCGTGCTGCAGCACCTGCTCGCGGATGGAGCGGGTCATGTCGATGGTGGGATTGGGCTGCGGCCTAAACGGCGTAAAGAGCAGCTCGTTGCGCAGGTGCTCGGGAATCTTGCCCTCAATGCCAAAGACGTAGCCCAGGTCGAGCGGGATATCGCAGGTAAAGACAGAGCGGCGCGAAAGCTCGAGCGCCTTGCGGATGGTCTTGAGCGTTGCCTTCTCGAGCGACCCCGAGACCGCGAGCACTACCGGCTGCAGACGCAGGCGCTTCTTGAGGATGCGCTTCATGTGCTGGCGGTAGTCCTCTTCCTCTTCGACGCCCTCGCCGTCCGGATCGATGTCGGCGTTGCGGGTGACGCGGATCAGCGCACGATCCAGCGGCTTATAGGAGCCAAAGCAGCTGTCCAGGCAGGCGAGGATGACGTCCTCGAGCAAGATGTAGGAGTAGGTGCCGGTGGGCGAGGGGATCTCGACCACGCGGTTCATCGAGGCGGGAATCTCGATAAGGCCCAGCAGGCTCTCCTCGTCGGTGGCGCCGTCCAGACCACAGGCCAGATAGAGCGCGCCATTGCGCAGGTTGGGGAAGGGGTGGCGCGGATCGATGACCAGCGGCGAGATGACCGGCGACACGTAGGCCTGGAAGTAGCGGGTTACAAAGGTGCGCTCCTCGGGCGTAAGCGAATCGATGCGGGCGCGGTGAACGCCCAAGGTGTCGAGCTTGCCCTCGATGCTCTTAAAGATGGACTCCCAACGGGTAAGGAGCCCGGGCATTTCGGCCATGACAGCATCGACCTGTTCGGAGGCGGTCATATTGCTCTTGTTGTCGACAGGTTGTTTTTTGAGCTCTGCCAGATCGGACAGGCCGCCCACGCGCACCATGAGAAACTCGTCGAGGTTGGACTCGAAAATCGACACGAACTTTAGACGCTCGAACAGCGGAACGGTCTCATCGAAGGCTTCGTCAAGCACGCGGTTGTCAAAGCGCAGCCAGCTAAGCTCTCGGTTTTGCGTGTACGAGAAGTCGCGCGGCGGTTTGCGCAGCTTTGCGGCGGCTTGCTTCTTTTCGATTTTGCTCGGCATATGCATCTGTCCGTTCAGTCCCCACAGAGGACGGTAGCCTAACACTTTTCACTATTGTCTCAATTTAGTCGACCGCTGGCACGGACGTATCGCGTGAACGGTATCTTTACCTACTTCTTACGCTGCCAAGGCATGCAACTAACTGTCCAACTCGTTTGGAAACAATCTATATCCATACTCAACTGGTGAGGATGTATGAATAAGAATGATTGCGAGCTGAATATAATCGAATCCAAATTGAATCATGGACAAACGACATATATATGCAGAAAACCGTTTTAGCTATGCAATTCCTAAACATGAAAATATTTGTGCAATCTAGCTTAATTCCTTAGAAAAAAGAACATTTACCTTTGAAAACCTGCTTTAGAGAACCGAAGTGCATCATGGGGGAATCATATGCGATATACCGTTCATCGCACTTTGCTGACCGTTCGGGGGCGAGGTGGAATTGCAGGTGGTTTTTGGATATAACTAGAGCTGTCAGCAAGCAGCGTCCCATACGGAGGGGCGCTGATACATTCGGCCAGTAAGGCCCGAAAGAAAGGTAGGAGGCCATGACGAAAGGTCTGCACGTGCCTTCCGAGATCGGCAAGCTCAGGAAGGTCTGCCTGCACCGTCCCGGCGACGAGCTCCTCAACCTGCCGCCCGACGAGCTCGAGCGACTCCTGTTCGACGACGTCCCGTTCCTGGAGGTCGCGCAGCAGGAGCACGACACCTTCGCCCAGATCCTGAGGGACCAGGGCGTGGAGGTCCTCTACCTCGAGAACCTCGTCGCCGAGGTGTTCGACCAGGTCCCCGGCGCCCGCGCCGAGTTCACCGACCAGTACATCGCCGAGGCCGGCATCCGCGGCCAGCACATGCCGCAGATCGTCCGCGAGAAGCTGGACTCCATCGAGGACAACCTCGAGTTCGTCAAGAAGACCATGGCCGGCATGACCAAGTCCGAGATCGACATGCCCCTCACGGCGTCCACGACCCTCGACTCCCTGGTCAACTCCGAGTCCGAGTCCGACCTGATCATCGACCCGATGCCCAACCTCTACTTCACCCGCGACCCGTTCGCGGTCATCGGCGAGGGCGTCAACCTCAACCGCATGTACTCGGTCACCCGCAACCGCGAGACCCTGTACGGCAAGTACATCTTCAAGTACCACCCCGACTACAAGGACGTCTCGCTGTACTTCCGCCGCGACTGCCAGTTCCACACCGAGGGCGGCGACGTGCTGAACATCAACGAGAAGACCCTCGCCGTCGGCATCTCCCAGCGCACCCAGGCCGCCGCGATCGACGTCATGGCCCAGAACATCTTCTGGAACTCCGACTCCAAGGTCGAGCGCATCCTGGCCTTCGACATCCCGGTCTCGCGCGCCTTCATGCACCTCGACACGGTCTTCACCCAGATCGACGTCGATAAGTTCACGATCCACCCCGCCATCATGGGCACCCTGCGCGTCTACGAGCTGACCGCCGGCAAGAACCCGGGCGACGTGAACATCCGCCTGATCGAGGACACCCTCGAGCACGTCCTGGAGGACGCCACCGGCGTCGACCAGGTCAAGCTGATCCCCTGCGGCGGCGGCGACCCGATCGCGGCCTCCCGCGAGCAGTGGAACGACGGCTCCAACACCCTGTGCGTCGAGCCCGGCAAGATCTGCGTCTACGCCCGCAACACCGTCACCAACGACGTGCTGTACAAGGAGGGCCTGGACCTTCTCGTCGTGCCCTCCGCCGAGCTCTCCCGCGGCCGCGGCGGCCCGCGCTGCATGAGCATGCCCTTCTGGCGCGAGGACCTCTAAGGTCTTTCAGGACCCGTACAGGTCATAATACATACATCTAGCTGCAATTAGATGTCTCCCATTGGGGCGGTGCGGGTTTTCGCACCGCCCCAATCTTGTATGAGGGACGTCAACACGATTGGATGACTGCTTTTGTAAGGAGCTTGGCCATGGACATCAAGACGATTGGCGTTGAGGAATGGCTCAACGTTTGGGAGAAAAGTGCCACGTGGGACATCGCCCAGTCGACGATCTCGTCGCTCACCATGGGCGAGCTGCGCGCGCTCGATGAGCAGGACGGCGCCACGTTCTACGAGCGCTTGGACCGCGAGAAGATGAACTACGGCTGGATCGAGGGCTCGCCGGAGTTTAAGGCCGTGGTTGCCAAGCTGTATCGTCGGGAGGTCAATCCCGACCACATTCTGCAGACCAATGGCTGCACGGGTGCGAACCTCAACGCCATCATGGCCGTGGTCGAGCCCGGCGACCACGTTATCGCCGAGTGGCCCACCTACGCACCGCTCTACGAGATTCCGCGCACGCTGGGCGCCGAGGTCGAGTATTGGGAGCTTCGCGAGGAACTCGGCTGGAAGCCCGATATCGAGGAACTCAAGCGCTTGGTGCGCCCCAACACCAAGCTTATCTGCATAAACAACGCATCGAACCCCATCGGTACGGTGCTCGATACCGATATGCTCGGCCAGATTGCCGAGATCGCCCGTTCGGTGGGCGCCTACGTGCTGTGCGACGAGGTGTATCTGCCGCTCGAAAACACTGAGTCCTTTATGTCGATGGTCGACGTGTACGAGAGGGCCATTGTCACCAACTCGTTGTCGAAGACCTATTCGACGCCTGCGGCCCGCGTGGGCTGGGTCGTGGCCGACGAAGAGGTGTCCAACCGCATCCGTACCTATCGCGATTACACCATGATCTGCGGCGGTGTGTTCAACGACGCCTTGGCGACCTATGTGCTTGAGCACAAGGACAAGATCCTCGAGCGCAATCGCAAGATCGTGTTTGGCAACCGCGATATCGCGCAGGCTTGGATCGATACGCAGCATCGCGTTTCCTGGACGGCCCCACAGGGCGTGTCTACCTCGTTTATCCAGCTGGATATTCCCGAGGACGACGAGGAGTTCTGCAAGCGCCTGCTGTCCGAGAGGGGAGTGCTGCTGGTACCCGGCAGCCGCTTTGAGCTTCCCTGTGGCGCACGCCTGGGCTACTGCGCGAGCGAGGACGTTCTGCGCGAGGGCCTGAGGCTTTTGGGCGAGGCGCTGGCGGAGTTTGATCGCTAGGATTCCGATGATCTTCGAGGGCGTTATCTAAATTGGCCGAAGATAATCGAAAACGGACCCGTTTCCCTAGTGAAGCGGGTCCGTTTTTCTATACCGAGAAGTCAAGTTGTTACAAATGGGGCCGTAAAGCGAGCCGGTATCCGCTGGGCCTTATACTGAGTTTCCGGTGAACGGTATCAAGCGTCTGGTAAACGGTAATTTATTTACCAGAAATGAATAGGACAATCTTTTTTCTGAATAAAAATGAAAATGGTTGAGACGCGGTATGAACCGCTAATTCTATTCATAGCTTTAGTGGAAATATGCAATTTGAGGATGGTTTAACAAAGTTAAGTTCCATTTGATTTTAGGATTGAAAACGCGTTTAAGCACGTAAATACGCTTTATTAAGATGAAGTGTGCCATGCGTGAAGTATATGTGTATGCCGTTCACCCCCTATAAAAAACCGTTCGGGGGCAAGGTGGAAGTATGGGCTGATTTTGGATATAAATATGTCGTCAGCAATAACGCCTCACACGGAGGGGCGCTAACGAATCGGCCCTGACAAGGGCCCGAAAGAAAGGTAGGAGGCCATGACGAAAGGTCTGCACGTGCCTTCCGAGATCGGCAAGCTCAGGAAGGTCTGCCTGCACCGTCCCGGCGACGAGCTCCTCAACCTGCCGCCCGACGAGCTCGAGCGACTCCTGTTCGACGACGTCCCGTTCCTGGAGGTCGCGCAGCAGGAGCACGACACCTTCGCCCAGATCCTGAGGGACCAGGGCGTGGAGGTCCTCTACCTCGAGAACCTCGTCGCCGAGGTGTTCGACCAGGTCCCCGGCGCCCGCGCCGAGTTCACCGACCAGTACATCGCCGAGGCCGGCATCCGCGGCCAGCACATGCCGCAGATCGTCCGCGAGAAGCTGGACTCCATCGAGGACAACCTCGAGTTCGTCAAGAAGACCATGGCCGGCATGACCAAGTCCGAGATCGACATGCCCCTCACGGCGTCCACGACCCTCGACTCCCTGGTCAACTCCGAGTCCGAGTCCGACCTGATCATCGACCCGATGCCCAACCTCTACTTCACCCGCGACCCGTTCGCGGTCATCGGCGAGGGCGTCAACCTCAACCGCATGTACTCGGTCACCCGCAACCGCGAGACCCTGTACGGCAAGTACATCTTCAAGTACCACCCCGACTACAAGGACGTCTCGCTGTACTTCCGCCGCGACTGCCAGTTCCACACCGAGGGCGGCGACGTGCTGAACATCAACGAGAAGACCCTCGCCGTCGGCATCTCCCAGCGCACCCAGGCCGCCGCGATCGACGTCATGGCCCAGAACATCTTCTGGAACTCCGACTCCAAGGTCGAGCGCATCCTGGCCTTCGACATCCCGGTCTCGCGCGCCTTCATGCACCTCGACACGGTCTTCACCCAGATCGACGTCGATAAGTTCACGATCCACCCCGCCATCATGGGCACCCTGCGCGTCTACGAGCTGACCGCCGGCAAGAACCCGGGCGACGTGAACATCCGCCTGATCGAGGACACCCTCGAGCACGTCCTGGAGGACGCCACCGGCGTCGACCAGGTCAAGCTGATCCCCTGCGGCGGCGGCGACCCGATCGCGGCCTCCCGCGAGCAGTGGAACGACGGCTCCAACACCCTGTGCGTCGAGCCCGGCAAGATCTGCGTCTACGCCCGCAACACCGTCACCAACGACGTGCTGTACAAGGAGGGCCTGGACCTTCTCGTCGTGCCCTCCGCCGAGCTCTCCCGCGGCCGCGGCGGCCCGCGCTGCATGAGCATGCCCTTCTGGCGCGAGGACCTCTAAGTCTTTCCGTTTCCGGTGCGGTCCCCCTACAACCGCACCGGCTTCGCCCGTTAAACGGGCACCACTAATACTTACGTAATTCATTTCTTCGAAAGGAATCAAACCATGGGTGTTAACCTTTCCGGCCGTAGCTTCCTCAAGCTTCTCGACCTCACCACCGAGGAGATCGAGTACCTGCTCAAGCTCTCCAAGAACTTCAAGGATATGAAGCGCGCTGGCGTTCCGCACCGCTATCTCGAGGGCAAGAACATCGTTCTGCTCTTCCAGAAGACCTCTACTCGTACCCGCTGCGCCTTCGAGGTCGGCGGCATGGATCTGGGCATGGGCGTCACCTACCTCGATCCGGGTTCGTCGCAGATGGGCAAGAAGGAGTCCATCGAGGACACTGCCCGCGTTCTCGGCCGCATGTATGACGGCATCGAGTTCCGTGGCTTTGCCCAGGACGATGTCGAGGAGCTCGCTGCTAAGTCCGGCGTGCCCGTGTGGAACGGCCTGACCACTGAGTGGCATCCCACCCAGATGCTCGCCGACATCCTGACCGTCCAGGAGAACTTCAACTACGACATCAAGGGCAAGACCCTCGTCTTCATGGGCGACTGCAAGAACAACGTTGCTCGCTCCCTCATGGTTGTCTGCTCCAAGCTTGGCATGAACTTCGTGGCCTGCGGCCCCGAGGAGTGCATGCCCGCTGACGACGTCATCGAGGCCTGCAAGCCCATCGCCGAGGCCAACGGCTGCACCATCAAGCTGACCACCGACGTCAAGGACGGCGTCACCGGTGCCGACGTTATCTACACCGACGTGTGGGTCTCCATGGGCGAGCCTGACGAGGTCTGGGCCGAGCGCATCGCTCAGCTCACCCCGTATCGTGTCACCTCCGAGGTCATGGCTATGGCCAACCCGGGTGCCATCTTCCTGCACTGCCTGCCCAGCTTCCACGACACCAACACCACGATTGGCGCCGAGAAGTGCGAGCAGTTCGGCATCACCGAGCAGGAGGTCACCGACGAGGTCTTCGAGAGCCCCGCTTCCAAGGTCTTCGACGAGGCCGAGAACCGCATGCACACCATCAAGGCTGTCATGTACGCCACGCTCAAGTAAGAGCATCTAGCATCTCGCTCGGGGTGTCTTGCTGCACACCCCGAGCGGCTTTGTCTGGTAAATATCTCGCGTCGGGCGGTGGGCACGGCACGGAAGATCCGCTTAGCGCGAGAAAGTTAAATGATTTATGAAGGGGGGATGAGAACCATGACTGAGACCGCTAAGAAAAAGCGCGGTATGCCTTCATCGTTCACCATTCTTCTAGCTCTGCTGGCAATTGTTGCAGTGATTACCGTTATCGTCTCCGGCACGTCCGGTGGCGCGGTTACTGCCGCCCGTCTGAGCGATTTCTGCACTGCCCCGATCCTGGGCTTCGCTGACGCTCTGCCCGTCTGCCTCTTCGTTATGATCCTGGGCGGCTTCCTCGGCATGATGACCGAGACCGGCGCCCTGGACAACGGCATCGCCGTCCTGGTGCAGAAGCTTAAGGGCAACGAGATTATGCTCATTCCCGTGCTGATGCTCATCTTCTCCCTCGGTGGTACCACCTATGGTATGTGCGAGGAGACCGTTCCCTTCTACGCCCTGCTCGCCGCTACCATGATGGCCGCTGGCTTCGACCCCATGGTCGGTGCCGCTACCGTCCTGCTCGGCGCTGGCTGCGGCTGCCTGGGCTCCACGGTTAACCCGTTCGCCGTCGGCGCTGCCGTCGACGCTCTGACCGGCGTTGGCATTGAGGTCAACCAGTCCATCATCATCGGCCTCGGTGCCGTCCTGTGGATTGTCACTACCGCTATGTCCATCTTCTTCGTGATGAGCTACGCCAAGAAGGTCAAGGCTGACAAGGGTTCCACCATCCTGTCGATGCAGGAGCTCAAGGACGCCGAAGAGGCTCACGGCAAGGCTGCTTCCGAGGTCCACAAGGAGGTCAAGCTCACCGGTCGTCAGAAGGGTGTTCTGATCGCCTTCGCCTTCACCTTCGTCGTCATGATCGTCGGCTTCATTCCGCTGGCCGACCTCAACGAGGGCGTCGCCAACTTCTTCGACGCTGGCGCTGTCTACGACGCCGACGGTAACGCCGTCGTCCAGGGCTGGTCTGCCCTGATCACCGGCCTGCCCATTGGCCAGTGGTACTTCGACGAGGCTTCCACCTGGTTCTTCCTCATGGCCGTCCTGATCGGTATCATCGGTGGCCTGTCCGAGAAGCAGATCGTTAACACCTTCATCACCGGCGCTGCCGACATGATGTCCGTTGTTCTCGTCATCGCCCTCGCCCGTGGTATCTCCGTCCTCATGGCTAACACCGGCCTCGATGTCTTCGTCCTCGACGCTGCCGCCAATGCCCTGGCTGGCCTGTCCGGCGTGATCTTCGCTCCCATGAGCTTCCTGGTCTACTTCGGCCTGTCCTTCCTGATCCCCTCGACCTCCGGTATGGCCACCGTCTCCATGCCCATCATGGGACCGCTGGCTGTTAAGCTCGGCTTCTCGCCTGAGGTCATGGTCATGATCTTCTCCGCCGCCATCGGTGTCGTGAACCTGTTCACCCCGACCTCCGGCGCCATCATGGGCGGTCTCGCCCTGGCCAAGATCGAGTGGACGACCTGGCTCAAGTTTGCCCTTAAGCTCATCGTCGCTCTCTCCGTCGTCTGCGCCGTCATCCTGACCGTCGCCTGCGTGCTGCTCTAAGTACCCAACGGGTACCCCACGGAAACCTTGACGATCCTGTAAAGGATCACCTGGTCATCGTCTGTCCGGTGGGGTAAACCCACCGGTAGACTCCTACCTTTAGCCCCCTTCCGTTCCGTGCGCGGGAGGGGGCGCTCTCATGTTGCGCGGTTCTACGAACCGCGCAACCAGTCGACGCTGCGCGCCGCCCAGGACGACAATTTGTCATTCAAAAGGCAAGGCATGACCAAAAGGTCTATGCCTTGCCTTTTTCATGCCAACTTGTACGTCCTGGACGTCGCTCACTGACTTATGCTCAACCTGCGGCGCTGCCATTATTGATGCAAAGGGGTCAGGTTAGTTTGCGCCAAAAAGGGGAAGTTGCGGTGGAATAGTTCCTGTTTGGCCGTCTTGAGGGGTTAAACGGGAACTATTTCACCGCAACTTATCGATGGCGTGTTTGGTTGGTGCCAGTTGATTGCTTGGGCGTTGGGGAGGGTCTGCTCCGTTATAATCGCCTAGAACATTAATTGGAAACGGGACGGGAGCCATACATGCGCCAGGGTTTCGACAACGCGAAGTATATCGAGCTGCAGGCTGCTCACATTAAGGAGCGCATCTCACAGTTTGGTGGCAAGCTCTATTTGGAGTTTGGCGGCAAGCTGTTCGATGACTATCATGCGAGCCGCGTGCTGCCGGGTTTTGAACCGGACAGCAAGTTCCGCATGCTCAAGAGCATCGCCGACGATGTCGAGGTTATCATCGCGATCAACGCGAACCACATCGAGAAAAACAAGGCTCGCGGTGACCTTGGCATTACCTATGACGAGGATGTGCTGCGCCTGGTTGACTTGTTCCGCGGCAACGGCTTTGCCGTCGCGGCTGTGGTCATCACCCAGTACGCCGGCCAGCCTGCTGCCGATGTGTTCCGCAACCGCCTGAACGCGCTCGGCATTCCTGCCAAGCTGCACTATCCCATCGAGGGCTACCCGCACGATGTCGATCTGATCGTGTCCGATGATGGCTACGGCAAGAACGAGTTTGTCGAGACCACGCGTCCGCTCGTTGTCGTGACGGCACCCGGCCCCGGCTCGGGCAAGCTCGCCACTTGCCTCTCGCAGCTGTATCACGAGCACAAGCACGGCACCGCCGCCGGCTACGCCAAGTTCGAGACTTTCCCGGTCTGGAATCTGCCCCTCACGCATCCGGTCAACATCGCCTACGAGGCCGCCACGGCCGACCTCGACGATGCCAATATCATCGACTCCTTCCACTTGGAGGCCTACAACAAGACCACGGTCAACTACAACCGTGACGTCGAGGCTTTCCCGGTGGTCCGTGCTCTGATGGAAAAGATCCTGGGTAAGAGCCCCTACCAGAGCCCCACGGACATGGGCGTCAATATGGTCGGTTTTGCCATTACCGATGACGATGCCTGCCGCGACGCTTCCAAGATGGAGATCGTCCGCCGCTACTTTACCGCGGTCGAAAATGTGCGCCGTACCGGCGTGGGCGATGAGCAGGTTGATCGTCTCAAGCTCATTATGAAGAAGGCCGGTATCGACAAGAATTACTCGCCGGCACGCTCGGCCGCCCTTACCAGGGAGCAGCTGACGGGTGGCCCCGTAGGCGCCATGGTCATGCCCGACGGCTCCGTGGTGACCGGCAAGACTTCCACGCGCCTGGGCGCCGCGAGCTCGCTCATCATGAATGCACTTAAGCATGTCTCGGGCGTTGACCTTGAGCTCGAGGTCATTAGCGATGAGGCGATCGAGCCTATCAGCAAGCTCAAGACGCATTTCCTTGGTAGCAAGAACCCGCGCCTGCACACCGACGAGACGCTTATGGCGCTCTCGATCACCTCGGCAACGAGCGAGACGGCGGCCCGCGTCCTTTCGGGCCTGGAGCAGCTGCGCGGCTGCGATGCCTTCTTTAGCGTGATCATCTCGCCGACGGACGAGACGGTGTTGCGCAAGCTGGGCATCAACGTGTGCTGCGAGCCCAAGTTCGAGCGCCGTGGTTTCTTCCACCGCTAAGTCTGGATAAATTGGTCTGAAAGGGGCGCATCGGGTATGCATTCGGTGTGCCCCTTTTATCAACAAAGCTACCGTTTAACCTAAAAATAGCCCGTTTACCTGCCTATAAGCGATTTGGGCGGTATACAATAACCCTAATTGTTTCATCCTTTTGCGGGGATGCCGCATGATGGATGTTGCCGGCCATCATGGGGTGTGCCGGTCGCGCACGGTGCATGTGATGCCCGTGCTCGGTTTGAGGAGGCTGCCATGGCTGGCAAGGGTCGTGCGAGTGTCAACGATATGAAGCGTGTCGAGGTGCAGGTGCTGATGGAGATCGCACAGCTGTCCGAAGACAACGGCGGATTTTATGGCTTTTCGCGCAAGACGCTTGCCGAGCGTGTGGGGGTGTCTCCGTATCGCGCCCGCGCGGCAATTGAACGCTTGGAATCCGAAGACATCATCGAGGTCGTCTCGCGCTACAGCGACGACGGCGGCCAGCTCGCAAATGGTATTTGTCTCACGGAGCGTGGCGAATGGTATCTAGAGGGCATCCGTGCCGGTATGCTCGTGAAGGACTTGATCGAGGATGAAGCCGCCGATCGATAACAGCGTGCATTCATAGTGGAAACGACGCCGCCTGGGCAACCGGACGGCGTTTTGTTTCGAGATGGAGAAATGCGATTGCGCGTAAGAAAAAATGCGTGCGGCGCGCGTCGCGAGTATTACAATGAAGACCCGTAAGATGTGTATGGACAACTTCTACGGGAAGCGCAGGTAACTCAATATGACCAAGCATGTGTTCGTGACCGGCGGCGTGGTTTCGTCTCTGGGCAAGGGTATTACCGCGGCCTCGCTGGGCCGTCTGCTCAAGTCGCGCGGGTACAAGGTAACGATGCAAAAGGCCGACCCGTATCTGAACGTCGACCCCGGCACCATGAGCCCGTTCCAGCATGGCGAGGTCTTTGTGACCGAGGACGGCTACGAGTCCGATCTGGACCTGGGCCACTACGAGCGCTTTATTGACGAGAACCTAACCCGCGATTCCAACTTTACGACTGGTGCCATCTATAAGAGCCTGATCGCCCGTGAACGTCGCGGTGACTTTTTGGGCGGCACCGTACAGGTGATTCCGCACGTCACGAACGCCATTAAGGAAAAGTTCCGTCGTATTGAGGAGCAGACCGGCTCCGACGTGGTCATCACTGAGCTGGGCGGCACTATCGGCGACATTGAGTCGCAGCCGTTTGTCGAGGCCATTCGCCAGTATCGCAAGGAGGCCGGCCCCGAGAACGTCTGCTACATCCACGTGTCGCTCGTTCCCTATATCGCCGCCGCCCACGAGGTCAAGACCAAGCCGACGCAGCACTCCGTTAAGGAGCTCCGCAGCTTTGGTATCCAGCCCGATATTATCGTTCTGCGCTCCGACCACCATATCGACGATGCCATCCGCGGCAAGATCGCAAGCTTCTGCGACGTCGACACCGACTGTGTCTTTACCAACGAGGACTGCGCGAGCATCTACGATGTTCCGCAGTTGCTTGCCGAGCAGGACTTTGACCTGCGCATTTGCGAGCGCCTGGGTCTGGACCCGCGTGAGCGCGACATGAGCGAGTGGAACGAGTTCCTGCGCAAGCAGAACCATGCCAACCATCACGCCGACAAGGTGAAGATCGCCGTCGTGGGCAAGTACACGCAGCTGCCCGATGCCTACCTGTCGGTTATCGAGGCCCTGCACCACGCGGGCGTGTTCTACGATCGCCACGTTGACGTGCAGCTGGTCGATGGCGAGAGCCTCGACGAGCAGAATGTCTCCGAGGTCCTGGGTGATGCCTCGGGCATCTTGGTCCCTGGCGGCTTTGGCAAGCGCGCCCTGGAGGGCAAGATCCTCGCGGCCGAGTTCGCCCGCGAGCACAAGATTCCGTATCTGGGCATTTGCCTGGGTATGCAGGTTGCCGTGTGCGAGTTCGCCCGCAACGTGGTCGGCCTTGCCGGCGCCAGCTCTTCCGAGTTCGATCCGGATGGCCCGTATAGTGTCATCGACCTGATGAGCTCGCAGGAGGACGTGACCGAGAAGGGCGGCACCATGCGTCTGGGTGCCTATCCGTGCAAGCTCGCCGCCGATACCCTCGCGCGCGAGGCCTATGGCGAGGAGCTCGTCTACGAGCGTCACCGTCACCGTTTTGAGTTCAACAACGCCTTCCGTGACCAGCTCGAGGGCGCTGGTCTGGTTATCTCGGGTCTTTCGCCCGACGAGCGTCTGGTCGAGATGGTCGAGCTGCCGCGCGACGTACATCCGTGGTATGTGGCCACCCAGGCTCATCCTGAGTTCAAGAGCCGTCCGACCAACCCGCAGCCGCTGTTCCGCGAGTTCGTGCGCGCCTCGATCGGCCAGCACGAGGGTGTCGACCGTCTGCAGGTGACGCCCAAGAACCTCGCTACGGACTAAGGGTGCCGGAGAACCAAGAACATACCGAAGCTACTCTCTCGTCGCTCGCTGTGGTGGCGGGGGAGTATCTCGATTACCTTGCGGTCGAGCGGGGTTTGGCGCGCAATACGATTGCGGCCTACCGTCGTGACCTGACGACGTACTGCGCCTATCTGGAGTGGGCGGGCATTGTGTCTTTTGAAGAGGTGACCCGTCAGGTCGTGGAGGACTTTGTTGCCGATCGCCGCGACGGAGGCTATTCCGACGCCTCGGTGGAGCGTGCGCTTGCTGCCGTGAAGGGCCTGCATGCCTTTTTGGTGCGCGATGGGGCCGTGGCCCAAAACCCGACGGCGGCGTTGCGCCTGCCCAAAAAGGCAGATCGCCTGCCGGAATACCTTTCGGTGGAGGATGTCTCGGCACTGCTCGATCAAGACTTTCCCGAGGGCGAGATGGGGCTGCGCGATCATGCCATCTTGGAAGTGCTCTACGGATGCGGTTTGCGCGTGAGTGAGCTGGTTGGGCTCGATGTGGGCGATATCCATATTGATGACGGGTTTGTCCTGGTGCGCGGTAAGGGCTCCAAGGAGCGTCTGGCCCCGTTGGTGGGAAGCGCGGCGCGTGCCCTGACACGCTATATAGGTGACGGGCGCACTCTCCTGGCCGCCCATGCTCACGGGACGGAGACCTCGGCGGTCTTTTTAAATAAGAACGGACGTCGCCTGTCGCGTCAGGCCGTGCATGCGATATGCGAGCGGTATGGGCGCCAGGTGGGGCTGGTGGGGCTCCATCCCCATACCTTGCGCCACTCCTTTGCCACCCATATGCTCGCGGGCGGTGCCGACCTGCGTGTGCTGCAGGAGATTTTGGGCCATGCCGATATTTCGACCACGCAGGTCTACACGCATGTCGACCGCACGCAACTGACCGAGGTCTATCTGGCGGCGCATCCGTTGGCACATCGCTAGCACCTCGCTGACCTGCATATTTATAAATATTAAAGGGGACGGGCCCCAGATTGCCGAGACGCACTTTTGCGCACATGGGCAATCTGGGGCCCGCCCCATTTTTCGCCAGACACCGACGCGTTGGTGGGCCGTGTGTACCGTGGGTGGGGAGTTTGGGGGCGATGTGAACGGTGTGTAAAGGGACGTAAAAATCGCCTCAAGGTCAACTTGAAGGTTGAGGTTCGCGGGCGTGGTTCTACAGGTGGCATCCCGCCTTTGCTGCAAACACAACATATTGTGTTTTCGAACATATGCTCGGGGGTGTTTTACAACATATTGGGGGTGGAGTGGTGGGGTGGGATGGGGGAAGGGGTGGGGAAAGGTGTTGAAAAATGGGGCGGTTCCCCATATTATTGATGACGTCGACAGGCGGGGTGGTTCCCCGCGTACGTGCCATCTGAGTAACCGAGGGGAGGGCGCACATGGGAATGACGGGTGCATACGAGCGCAATCTCGATGCAAAAGGTCGTCTATCCCTGCCTGCACCCCTTCGCGAGGAGCTTGGAGAGCACGTTCGCGTGTTTAAAGCCCTGGATGTCGATGCTCTGTACGTGTTCTCTGCCGAGGCCTTCGATAAGTGGGTCGAAGGACTCTTCGCGGGTCGTGAGGGCCACGAGGGTTTTAACCCGCGTGACATCAACGACCAGAAGCTCATGAGGGCGATCAACAAGCGCACCACGTCGATGGATGTGGACAGCGCGGGTCGTATCGGTCTTTCTGAGTCTCTCCGCAAGCAGGCGAACCTCGACCGCGAGGTCACGGTTGTGGGCAACTACGACCACCTTGAGGTTTGGGACCGCGCTACGGCCGATGAGGACGATGATGACGAGGCCCTGCTGGACCTCTTCTTCTCGTAAGGGCAAGGCACGAGTAACGGATGGAGCGTGGGATCTTGACACAAGAATATCGGCATGAACCTGTCATGCTCGGCGAAGTGCTTGAGTCGCTGCAGCTAAAGAGCGGCTCCGTCGTCTGCGACTGCACCCTTGGCGGTGCCGGCCATTCGGTAAAGATGGCCGCGCAGGTGGGGGAGACCGGCCTTTTGCTCGGCGTCGATCAGGACGACATGGCCCTCGAGGCCGCTGGCGCCCGTCTGGACCGCGAGGTTCCCGGCGTCCCGCACCAGCTGCTGAAGGGCAACTTCGGCGACTTGGACGAGCTGCTTTGCTCGGCCGAGGTGCCCGGGGTCGATGGCTTCCTGTTCGACTTGGGCGTTTCGTCGCCGCAACTCGATATCCCTGGCAGGGGCTTTTCGTACAACGAGGACGCCCCATTGGACATGCGGATGGATCCGGGTAACAACACCTTAAACGCAGCTGAGGTCATCAACACCTATAACGAACACGACCTCGCCCGGATTCTACGCGTCTATGGCGAAGAGAAGTTTGCCTCGCAGATCGCGCGCGAGATCGTGCGCCGCCGCGAGCATGAGCCGATCGAAACCACAGGCCAGTTTGTCGAGATCATCAAGGCTGGTATCCCCGCTGCCGCTCGTCGGCATGGCGGACACCCAGCCAAGAAAAGTTTCCAGGCCATTCGCATCGAGGTCAATCACGAACTCGATGTGCTCGAGCGAGGGCTTGACGCCGCCACAAGGTGGCTCAACCCGGGCGGACGCATCTGCGTTATCTCGTATCACTCGCTCGAGGACCGTATCGTAAAGAACCACTTTAAGGAGATGAGCCAGGGGTGCACGTGTCCGCCGGAGATTCCGGTGTGCGTGTGCGGCAACGTGCCGATACTCAAGGTCATCACCCGCAAACCCCTGGTTGCCCAACCCGATGAGGTTGCGCGCAACCCTCGGGCGAGATCAGCCAAGATCCGCGTGGCGCAGCGTCTGTAGACGCGACCGCGCGATATTGGACCTCCCGCTCGTACCACAAACGAAGCTTAAACACACTACCAACGTACTCGGGATGGGAGGCGGCATATCATGGGCTACAACACCTCAAACGCAGCACTCGCCTATGATATGAACGCCATGCCCGCCTATCGTGAGGCACCGCAGGCCCCCGTTGCTCCCCGCGAGCAGCGCACGCCGCGCTTTGATGTCTACACGGGCGCGGGCCGTCAGGCAAACCAGGCGGTAAGCCCGGTTTTCATGAGCGTTCTTAAAACGTTTTGCATCATTGCGGCCATCTTCATGACGATCGGTGTCGCCCGTGTGGCGCTCGCCGGCGTTACGGCCCAGGTACTCAACAGCAACGCCGCGCTTACCAACACGCTCGAGAAGGCGACCGACGAGAGCTCCGACCTGGAGGTCATGCATTCGGTCTATGGTGCCGACACGCGCATTCGCGACCTTGCGGGCGCTTATGGCATGGTGGAGCCCAGCGAGAGCGTTACACTTGATTTTTCGCAGGATGCAGTCGCGGGCGCTAGCTCGACCGCGACCGCTCAGTAACAAGACGGTAGCTGAGTATGACAAATGACTATCGCCGCGGTCCCGACGGGGGTCGCGGTTCTGGACGTCCCTCGTCGCGGGGACGTTCTGGTTATCAAGGAACGGGTCGGCCATCTTACAACGCGAGGCCATCCTATGGCAACGACCCCGCGTCGCGTCTTCGTGGCTCGAGTGGTCCTCAAATGCATAACACCAGACCGCGCAAGAGCTCGTCGACCGAATGGCTCACGGGCACGCCGCTGCCCCGACGCAAAGCCGTCATGGGCTTCATCGGGTTTGGCTTGGGTTTGGGCGTCCTTCGCCTTGCCGACTATCAAATCGTGGAAGCCGATAAGTTGCGCGACCGCGCCGATGCACGTCGCTTGCTTGCGCAGACGCTGTATGCCAAGCGCGGTACCATCTACGACCGTAACGGCAACGTGCTGACGTCGTCGGTCGAATGCCGCAACATCGCCGTGAATCCTCAGCTTATCGAGGACGTTGACAAGACGGTATCGGCGCTGGTCAAAGCTACGGGAATCGATAAAAAGACCTGTCGCGAGCTCGTTGAGTCGGATGGCACCTGGGTGTATATCAAACGTCAGGTGGACGAGGACGATGTCGCGGCGCTGGAGAAGAAGAACCTGCCAGGCGTGCTCTTTGAACAGGCCATGAAGCGCGTGTACCCCTACGGCAACCTGGCATCGCAGGTGCTTGGCGTGGTAAACGTGGACAACGACGGTCTGACGGGCCTCGAAAAACAGTACAACAAGCTTTTGACCGGAACGAACGGTTCGCTGGTGCGCGAGCGGGCGAGGGACGGTAGCTATATCGCGGGCGGCGCCTATAAGAAGGTTGCCGCGGTGGACGGCGTGGACATCGTGACGACGCTCGATATCAATATCCAGCGTGCCGCCGAGGACGCCCTGGCCGAGGCGGTCGAAAAGACCAAGGCCAAGAATGGCTCGGCCCTGGTCACCGATCCCACGACGGGCGAGATTCTGGCGGCATGCTCGTATCCGACATATGACCAGACCGATCTGGAAAACGCCAAGACCGAGGACATGAACTTGCGCCTGGTTACCGATGCCTACGAGCCCGGCTCGGTCTTTAAGACGCTCGTGGCCGGTGCCGGCTTCGACTTGGGCGCCGTGCGTTCGAGCACGTCGTTTGAGGTGCCGGCGAGCATCAAGGTTGGCGACGACACCGTTACCGACGCCGACAAGCGCGACTACACCATGACCATGGACGTGCGCGAGATGATGCGCCGTTCGTCCAATGTGGGCTTTGTCCTGGTGGGACGCAAGATCGGTGCCGATGATTTTGCCACTTATGTGGACAAGTGGGATATCGGCCATAGCTCCGGTGTCGATTTTCCGGGTGAGAGTCTGGGCATCGTCAAGGAGCGCGACCAGTACGACGGCGCCACGCTGGGCTCGATGAGCTTTGGCCAGGCGCTGTCCGTCTCGCCGATTGAGGTCGCACGTGCCGTGGGCGGCATCGCGAACGGCGGCGTGATGATGACGCCGCACTTCTATAAGTCCAGCAAGGGCGATGAGAAGGACTGGGGCGAAGGCGAGCGTGCGATTTCGGAGGACGCTGCCGCCCAGGTGACATCGTGCATGCAGACGGTCGTGTCCGAAGGCACGGGCGTTGGCGGTGCGGTCGATGGCTATGACGTGGCGGGCAAGACCGGTACGGCCGAGCGTGCTGACGAGAACGGCGGTTACCTCAAGGAGAACTACATGTCGTCCTTTATGGGCTTTGCGCCGGCACAATCGCCCAAGGTGCTGTGCTATATCACACTCGATGGAACGCCGAGCGGCTCGGATGCCGCCGCGGTGCCATTCCAGTCCATTATGGCCAACGCGCTCGACGTGCTGGGAATCCCGCGGACGAAGTAGGGGGTTACAATCTTGAGCGTGGTCTGCCGTTTGATCTGAAGGGTGTTCACATGCCCTGCACCACGCGCGCATAGCACTGGGATACAATACGCCGATAGCATTATTAGGTTTACAGGGGAGCTGCAATGATAGAGATCGCCGTCAACAACCTCGCGGCCTCAACGGGGGCCCGAACCGTGACGGAAGAAGTCGATCGGGTATGCCGCGGGTGCGTTATCGACTCGCGTCAGGTCGAGGAAGGGACGATCTTTGTCGCCTTCCCCGGCGAAAAGGTCGACGGCAATGATTTTGCCTCCCGTGCCATCGAGTCGGGTGCCGGTGCCGTCGTGATGACGCGCGAGCCCGATGCCGAGCTGGTTTCGTTGGCGCAGGACAAGGGATGCGCCATCTTGCTGACTGACGACCCCGTGGAGTTCTTGCTGCGCCTGGCGCACGTATATCGCTTGGAGCTTGGCTGCCTGGTCGTCGGCATTACCGGTTCGATTGGCAAGACGACGACCAAGGACGTGCTCGCCGCCGTGCTCGCCAAGCGTTATCGCGTCTGGGCCACGAAGGGCAATTTCAACAACTTGATCGGCATGCCGCTCACGGTGCTTTCCGCTCCGGCCGATACCGAGGTCCTGGTGCTCGAGATGGGCATGAACCATTTTCATGAGATTGAGCGCCTGTCCCAGTCTGCCAACCCCAATCTTGCCATCGTGAGCAAGATCGGAACTTCCCACATCGGTATCCTGGGCAGCCGCGAGAACATCGCCCGTGCCAAGTCCGAGATTGTCCAGGGCATGTGCGCCGCCGGCGACTTCTCGCCGTTGCTGGTTTTGGGCGGCGAGGACGACTTTACGCCGTTCATTCGCGATACGTTCGCCCAGCCTGCGGGTATTGACGTGATGCTGGCCGGTGTCTCGGACGACGACGAGGTCCGCGCGCGCGACATTCGCGTCGACGACGAGGGCCATCCGGTCTTTACGCTCGACTTTGGTCAGGGCGACACGGTCGATACCATGTTGGCTATTCCCGGTGTGCAGTCCGTGCCCAATGCCGTCAAGGCCGCCGCGGTCGCCTATCGTCTTGGCGTGACGCCCGAGCAGATCGATGCTGCCTTTAGGGGCCTTACGATCACCGGTCACCGTCAGGAGATCAAGCGCGCCAAGAGCGGAGCACGCATCATCGACGACTCCTATAACGCCAGTGCCGAGTCTATGGCTGCCGGCCTCGATTTGCTGTGCTCGCTCATCTGTGACGGTTCGCGCATGGCGATCTTGGGCGAGATGGGCGAGATGGGCGACGAGGCTCCCCGCATGCATGAGCTCGTGGGAGCCTATGCCGCCGCCAAGAAGCTCGACATGCTCGCGTGCGTTGGCGGCGAGCTGGCTCAGCTCATGGCCGATGCCGCACGTATGATGGGTATGGATGAGGACCGCATCCAGGTATTCTCCGATTATCAGCAGGTGCTCGACCGCATGGGCGGCGCGCTTGAAAATCATGATGTTGTACTGGTCAAGGGTTCCCGTTTTGTTGAGCTCGACCGCTTTGTGGAAGGTGTGTGCTAGCCCATGTTCGGCAATCCCTCGTATCCTACGTATCAGGCCTTTTTGGGACTTGGCATCGCTGCCGCCATTGCGCTGCTGCTTATGCCGTGGTGGATCAAGCTGCTGAAGGTCGAGGGTATCGGCCAACAGGTCCGAGCCGATGGCCCCAAGCGTCATTTGATTAAGCAGGGTACGCCGACCATGGGCGGCGTCATCATCCTTGTCGCGATCTCGCTGACCTGCCTGCTGATGGGCAAGCTCACCACCGAGCTCGTGCTCGTGCTGCTTGCCACGCTGGCCACCGGCGTTCTGGGTCTCATCGACGACCTGACCTCCGTCACGCATGGTCGCTCGCTCGGCCTGACGCCTCACGCCAAGATGATCGGTCTGACCATCATCTGCGTCACTTTTACCGTGCTCGCCGTCAATTGGTGCGGCGTCGCCCCCGAGATTCGTTTTCCCGGCGGCCTGACGATTGACCTCGGTGTTCTTTCGACCACCATCTGCGGCCTTTCGTTTCCGTGGCTCTACATTGTATTTTGCTGGCTGATGATCGCTGGTCTTTCCAATGCCGTGAACCTGACCGATGGTCTGGACGGCCTTGCCGGCGGCACTTCCATGATCGCCATGCTCGCCATGGCCGCCATGGCGTTTTTGCACGGTGACGTGAACCTGTCCATCTTCTGCACGGCGTGCGCCGGTGCCTGCCTGGGCTTTTTGTGGTTCAACTGCTACCCGGCGAGCATCTTTATGGGCGATACCGGCTCGCTTGCCCTGGGTGCCGCTTTTGCCTGCACCTCCATCATGACCAACACCGAAGTCGTTTCCCTTATCATCGGTGGCCTGTTTATCGTCGAGACTCTGTCGGTCATGATCCAGGTCGTCTATTTCCACTTTACGCACAAGCGCGTCTTCCTTATGGCGCCCATCCATCATCATTTCGAAAAGAAGGGCTGGGCCGAGACCAAGGTCGTTATCCGTTTTTGGATTATCGCCGCGGCCTTTGGCGCCGTTGGCCTCGCCCTGTTCTTCCAGTTGGGATAGTGGTCTTTCATGCCTCTTGCTGATGTCTTTAGCCTGCTTGTTTTGGGGCAGGGTAAATCCGGTCTCGATGTCGCCCGTTGGGCGTTGGCTCACCCCGAACGCGTGAGCGCCACGACCGTGTATGGCGGCGGTACCTCCGAGCCCAATGACGCCACACGTGCGCTTGAGGCGCAGGGCGCGTCGTTTGTCTACGGCACCGAGCAGGTCGAGGGTGCCTATGACGTGTGCGTGACATGCCCGGGTATCTCGGAGTTCTCGACTTTCTTTAAGGCCGGGCGTGAGCATGCCGCTCAGATTATGGGCGAGCCCGAGTTTGCCTATCGCCTGTCTCCCCAAAATTGGATCGCCATCACGGGCACCAACGGCAAGACAACTACCACGTCGCTGACCGATTATCTGCTCAAGGCCGCCGGTGAAGCCAGCGTGGCCGTCGGCAATATCGGTGAGCCGCCGGTGAACGAGATCGACGGCCGCGCACACAATGAGTGGTTTGTGGCCGAGCTGTCGAGTTATCAGATTGCTACGACAGCCGAGCTTCATCCTCGCGTGGCGGTGCTGCTCAACATCACGCCCGACCACCTGGGCTGGCACAAGAGCCACAAGAACTATGCGCTTGCCAAGATCAAGTTGTTCGAGAATATGGTCGACGACGACCTCGTGGTTATCGACGTTGAGGATGCCGGCATCCATGAGTTCGATGAGTACATCTACACACCGGGTCGCCGCATCTGCAAGGTCGCTTTTGACGAGCCCGAGGGTGCAGACGCCGCCTTTGTGCGCGATGGCAAGATGGTCGTGCGCCTGAAGGGCGTCGAGACTCAGCTTGTCGCCACGTCCGAGCTCAAGATCTCGGGCCATCACAATGTCATTAATGCCCTATGTGCCGCCACGGCTGCTCTGGCCGTCGGTGCCGATCCCGAGGGCGTTTGCCGCGGTTTGGCATCGTTTCAGCCACTCGAACACCGCGTGGAACCCTGCGGCGAGATCGATGGCGTGCGCTACGTCAACGATTCCAAGGCAACGAACACCGATGCGGTCGAAAAGGCCCTGACGGCGTTTCCCGACGACGATGTGATCTTGCTGCTCGGCGGCCACGATAAGGGTACCCCGCTTGCGGACTTTGCCCGCGTCGTTATGGACAACGTGCGCTCGGTCGTTTGCTTTGGCGATGCGCGCGAGCGCTTTACCGCCGCTATGGACGAGGCCGATGTCGATGGTGACGTGGATATCGCCCAGGCCGATGATCTGCGCGATGCCGTTGACGTTGCCCGCTCACTCTCGAGCCGCGGCGACGTGATCCTGCTTTCGCCCGCCTGCTCTTCGTTTGACGAGTTCTCGGGCTACGAGGAGCGCGGTCGCGTGTTTAAGGACTACGTTGTCCAGCTTGCCGCAGCAGCGAAATCGCAAACGGAATAGGGGTTGCCGGTGAGAGAGGAGAGCCCCCGAAGTGATATGAGGAGGCCCGACTCGGACCGTGCTTCCTCGCTGCGTAGCACGCCGCGTTCCGGACGCGGCGGGCAGACGTTCAGTGAGCGCTATATTGCCGGCGTCCCCGCCCGCATCATGCGCCCCCGTTTGATATTTATGGCTTGCCTGTTTAGCTTGGTTTGCTTTGGCTTGCTGATGGTGTACTCGGCATCTTCGGTCGAGGCACTGCACGAGAATGGTTCGGCGACGTTTTTCCTGTTTCGACAAGCCGCGTTTGCCGGAGTTGGCGTGCTGGCTATGGTTGCCATCGTGCGCATCTTGCCGGACAGTTGGTTTGGGGAAGACGTGCTCAGGATCTTCCTCATGGGCATGATAGGGCTACTGGTTCTGGTGTTCTTTATGGGTAGCGGCAGTCGTGGCGCCACGCGCTGGCTCAACATCGCCGGTATTCAGTTCCAGCCGTCTGAGTTTTTAAAGCCGTTCGCCATCGCGTATTCGGCCATCATGCTCGACCGCATCTTTTCGCCCGGCGGAAACATCAACGAGTTTCTTCGCAACATGGGCGTCTACCTGGGCATTTCACTCTTTCTGATCTTTGTTCAGCCCGATTTTGGCACCGTTCTGATCATCTTGCTGACCCTCATGTGCATGGCGTTGTTTGCGGGATTGGACCCCAAATATATCGTTTGGACGGTCGTTGCCGGCATCGCCGTCATTGCGATCGCCCTTATCGCCGAGCCGTATCGTATGACGCGTGTCGAGGTTGCTTGGAATCCTTGGGCAGACGAATATGGCGACGGCTATCAGGCCACGCTTGCCATCATGGCGTTTGCCTCGGGCGGCCTGTTCGGTCGCGGTATCGGCAACTCCACCATGAAGTACTCGTATTTGCCCGAGGCGCATAACGACTATATCTTGGCTATTATCGGCGAGGAAGTTGGCTTTATCGGAACCGTGCTGTTCTTCTTGGTGTTTGCGATGCTGATCTACTCGGCGTTTCGCATTGCCGAGCAGGCGACCGACCGTCGCGGAGCACTTATGGCATCGGGTTCCGCGGTCATCCTTGCGGTGCAGTTTTTGATCAACGCGCTGGGCATTCTCAATGTGTTTCCCATGACGGGCAAGCCGCTGCCGTTTATTAGCTACGGCGGCTCCTCGATTATTGTGTCGCTTATGCTCGCCGGTCTGATCCTGCGCGTTTCGTATGAGAGCGCCCGTCGCGATGAGTACGACCGTCGCCGCGAGAGCTTTGCCGTTATGGATGAGAGTACCGCCGGCGTGCCCCACGTGCGCGGCGAGCGATCTTCTCGCAACGGCTTTACCGTTCTGGATGGCTCTGCGACCGAGCCGGCAGCCCGTCCGCGTCAGCGAACGGCGCCGCAAGGTCGTCCGCAGCGCCCCACTCCTCGCAATGCGGGCGGCGGATATAATCGAATCGATTTGAATTCGGACCCGTCGGCGCGTCTGCGCACCGATGACCAGGGACCGCGTGTACGAAGGGATTACCATGACCGATAAGATGACCGTTGCTATTGCAGCTGGCGGCACGGCAGGACATATCAACCCCGCGCTCGCCTTGGCCGAGGAGCTGCGTGACCGCGGTCATCACGTTGTGTTCGTGGGCCAATCGCGCAAGCTCGAGGGCCGTCTGGTTCCCGAGGCCGGATTCGATTTTGTGCCCATCACGGTCACGGGCTTCGATCGCTCCCGTCCCTGGACGGCACTGACCTCGCTGTGGCGTGTCAACAAGGCCAAGCGTGCGCTCGCTAGTCATTTCTCAAAGGTCGGCAAGCCCGACGCTGCCATCGGTTTTGGTGCCTATGTCGAGGTTCCGCTGCTGGGGTGGTGCAAGGGCGCGGGCGTTCCGTATCTGCTGCATGAGCAGAACTCTGTTCCGGGCCTGGCCAACAAGATGATGAACTCCCACGCCGCCCGCGTGTGCATCTCGGTGCCGGCAGCGCGTTCGGTCTTTGAGCGCGAAGGTGACCCTGGCCACGTGCTCATGACAGGCAACCCCGTACGTCGCTCGGTAATCGAGGGCGATCGCGCTCGCGGCCGCAAAACACTTGGCGTTCCCGAGGACGCTACGCTGCTGCTCGTCTTTGGCGGTTCACTTGGCGCCCAGCACCTCAACGAGCGCGTGGTTTCGCTCAAAAACGAGCTGCTTTCGCGCAAGAACCTCTATGTGTTGCATTCGACGGGTGCCGACGGCTTTGAGGAGACCGAGCGCGCTTTGGCGCTGACGCCCGAGGAGGCGAAGCGTTACCGCGTCCAGCCTTACATCGACAACATGGGCGATATGCTGGCTGCTGCCGATTTGGTGCTCTCGCGTTCGGGCGCATCGAGCGTGGCCGAGATCGCTGCGCTTGCCGTGCCATCGATACTCGTGCCGTATCCGCATGCGACGGCCGACCACCAAACCACCAATGCCCGTTATCTGGTCGACGCCGGGGCTGGCGTGCTCTGCGCCGATGCCGATATCGACGGTTCCGCCTTTGCCGATGAGCTGCTGCACCTGGTCGATGATGCGGCGGCGCGCGAGGCCATGCGTCAGGCGGCGCGTGGTCTGGCTCAGGATAGGGCCGCCGCTCTTCTGGCCGATGCGGTAGAGGGTTTGCGTTAGTTAGACGGGATATCGTCGGTCGCCCTCGCGCTGATGCGGTAGGTGCGGTACAGTTAACGGGTTACAGGCAGTGTTTACGCAAGGAGTACACGAGCACATGGCTGATTCCCAGACTGCAACCTCCGCGCCCGAGTTTAAGAGCGCCCACTTTATCGGTATCGGCGGC
Source organism: uncultured Collinsella sp. (assembly GCA_905199225.1). Taxonomy (GTDB): domain Bacteria; phylum Actinomycetota; class Coriobacteriia; order Coriobacteriales; family Coriobacteriaceae; genus Collinsella. The sequence continues at coordinate 39,318 of CAJKFS010000007.1, forward strand.
GCCGGCATGAGCGGCATCGCCCTCGTTCTGCACGAGCGCGGTTATGCCGTTACCGGCTCCGACCTTAAGACGTCACGTTATATCCGCCAGCTTACCCGCGCTGGTGTGAAGGTGCATGTGGGCCATGAGGCCGCCACGATCGACGAGGTCAAGCCCGACGTGGTTGTTGTCTCCACCGCTATTCCGGAGTCCAACCCTGAACTCGTGCGCGCTCGCGAGCTTGGTATTCCCGTGTGGCCCCGCGCCAAGATGCTCTCTGCTTTGGGCCACGGCTACACGACTGTCGCTGTTGCCGGCACGCATGGCAAGACCACCACGTCTTCGATGTGCGCCACCATGCTCGACCGCATGGGTCTGGATCCGAGCTTCCTGATCGGTGGCATCGTCGAGGGCTATGACACGAACGGCAAGAACGGCTCGGGCGACTACTTTGTCGCCGAGGCCGACGAGTCCGACAGCTCCTTCCTGTTCCTGAACCCCAATGTAGTCATTGTGACCAACGTCGAGGCCGACCACCTCGATCACTACTCGGGTATCGAGGAGATCGAGGCGACTTTCGCCAAATTCATGAGCCTGGTGGGCGAGGACGGCACCGTCATCGTCTGCGGTGAGGACCCGCATCTGGTCGAGCTCGCCAAGTCGACGGGCCGTCACGTGCTTTCCTACGGCTTTGCCGAGAGCAACGACATCGTCTGCATGCACCCGGATGTCAAGGGCATCCAGAGTGACTTTATCGTTCGCTTTGAGGACGGCACTGAGCATGCCGTGGAGATCAAGAGCAATCCCGGTCGCCACAACATGCTCAACGCCACGGCGGTGCTCACCGTCGCCCATGTCTTGGGCCTTGACATCGACGCCGCCGCCAAGGCGCTCTCGAGCTTTGAGGGCGTCCGCCGTCGCTTTACCCACGTGGGCGATATCGATGGCATCACCGTGGTCGATGATTACGGCCATCACCCCACCGAGATCAAGGCGACGCTTGCTGCCGCTTCGTCGCTGGGCTACAAGCATGTCGACGTCGTGTTCCAGCCGCACCGTTATTCGCGCCTGCAGGCCCTGTGCGACGACTTTGCCGATGCATTTGCCAATGCCGATAAACTGCTGCTGATTGATGTGTTCTCGGCTGGCGAGATGCCCATTCCGGGTGTTACCTCTAAGATGCTCGCCGATACCGTGCGCGCCAAGCATCCTGGCAAGGAGGTCGTGTACTGCTCCAGCCGTCTTGAGCTCAATCAGGAGCTCGAGCAGATGGTGGGCGAGGGCGATCTGCTGCTCACTATGGGTGCCGGTGACGTTACGACCGTCGGTCCCGAGTTCATTGAGTATTTGACTGCCAAGAAAGACGCTTAAGTCTAATGGGTCTGTTTAACGCCGTCATGGCGCTCTCGGGCATGATCGACACGGATGTGATCGAGGACGAGCGCCTTGCGCGTCATACGAGCTATCGTATCGGCGGCAAGGCCGACCTCTTTGTGACGTGCCATAGCTATCATGCCCTCCGCCGCGCCGTGGCGGTGCTCGATCGCGAGCAGGTGCCGTGGGTCATCATCGGCAAGGGCTCCAATCTGCTGGTTGCCGATGGCGGTTATCGCGGTGCCGTCATTTCGCTCGGACGTGAGTTTCAGCGCACGGTTGTTGCCGATGACGGTTGTGCGCTGACGGTCGGTGCGGGCGTGATGTTTGCGCGCCTGGTCAACGATGCCCTGTCGCGTAGCCTCTCGGGCCTTGAGTTTGCCGTTGGCATCCCTGGTTCGGTCGGCGGTGCGATATCTATGAATGCCGGCACACGGACCGAGTGGATTGGCTCGCTGGTTGAGGATGTCGTAACGTTTGACCCGGCATCCGGTATCAAGCATTATGCGGGGTCCGAGATCACTTGGGGCTACCGCGAATGTAGCCTTCCCCGCAATGAGATCATCCTCGAGTGCGTGCTCAAGCTTAAACCGGCGCCCAAGGCCGACATTCGCGAGCGCATGGAACGGTACCTGACGAGGCGCAAGCGTACGCAGCCCATGGGTCGCGCATCCTGCGGGTCGGTCTTTCGCAACCCGCCCGATGCGAGTGTGGGCAAGCTTATCGAGGATTGTGGATTAAAGGGTTTTTCGATTGGCGGCGCGGAAGTTTCGCCCGTTCACGCTAATTTTATCGTTAATAACGGAACTGCCTCGGCCGATGACGTTGCCGCGGTTATCAGACATGTGCACGGAAAGGTGAGGGAGGCGTATGGCATCGAGCTCAGACCGGAAGTTAAATTCCTCGGCTTCTAGAGCATCGAAACCCACCTTCCGCCGCGCCGGAGGGCGTTCCGGCGCGCCTGCCAAACCTCAACGCAATACCGTCGCGCACTCTAAGTCTGTCGGGCATGCTCGACAGACCAGTCGTCCGGTCGTCGGCTCGCAGCTCGGTAATCGTCCGGCCGCAAAAAAGTCCTCGCGTCCCTCGGTGACGTCAAAGCCTGTTATGGGCGCCAAGCCTGCCCGTCCCATGGCAACCCCCAAGCCCTCGACGGGAACTAAAGCGCCGCGTCCAGGTCGCACGCTGGGCGCATCGAAACCGCGCTCGCTGACATCGGTGCCGGCTACCGCCAAGAAGCCTTCGAGTAAAAAAGGCGTCAACCCGTTGTCTTCACTTGGGGCGATGGTAAATAAAACATCAGACGCCGCTTCTGTCGTTACAGGCAAAGGCAAAATCGTGGGCGGCGTTCTGGCCGTCTTGGCCGTGCTCGTCGTCGTTGCCATCGTGGTGATCAACTCTGGATTGTTTACCGCCACTGATATTCAGATTCAAGGCAGCGAGCATGTGACGAAGCACGATGCTATCCAGCTGATCGATTTGCCCGAGGGAACGTCGCTTTTTAACGTCGATCCCGACCAGATTACCGAGGATCTCAAGCAGAACCCGTGGGTCTCGGGCGTGGATGTCCAGCGTCAGTTCCCGCATACGCTCATCATTACGCCGATGGAGCGCAAGGTCATCGCAATTGCCTATATCAGCTCCGATGACCTTGCCTGGGCCATCGGGGATGATGACACCTGGATCGCCCCACTGTCGACGTCGGTCGAAGTGGACGACCAGGGCAACGTCATCACGACGGGGCAGGGTTCAAATACCCTGACCGGAATCGATGCCGCGCTGGCGCTCGCTAAGCATTATGGCGCGGTGTTGTTGACTGATGTTTCGGCGGATGTCGCTCCGGTTTCCGGCCAGGCAGTGAGCTCCAAGGCCGTTAAGGCCGGCTTGGATTATGTGCGTGGTTTTTCGAGCGAGTTCTTGGGACAAGTCAAGGATATTTCCACGCCTTCGGTCGAAGCCATCTCGGCAAACCTCAATAACGGCATTGAGGTGTCGCTGGGCGATTCGGACGATATCGCCAAGAAGGAACGCGTAGTCACCAAGTTGCTTTCGCAGGTAGAGGGCGTAACGTATATCAATGTGCGCTCTCCGGGCAACTACACATTTAGGAATGCTCCGACCTCGTAGCGCTGGTTGATGCTTTGTTGAGGGGCCATACCACGCCGTTTATCTGGTTTGTTTGGTTTTCACGGTCAATTATTTGACTGATACGTTCATAATGTGCAAACATAATACGGTTTACCTTTGCATTTACTTTCAACCTGAAGGTTAATGTGCGCAGGGGTCGACCCATGCTATGGCTATAACCTTTGTTCGGAGGACCGACATGCACGAGACAGAGATCAACAACTACCTTGCCGTCATTAAGGTGGTCGGCGTCGGCGGCGGCGGTACCAACGCGGTCAATCGAATGATCGAAGAGGGCATCCGCGGCGTCGAGTTTGTTGCCATCAACACCGATGCTCAGGCACTCGCGATCTCTGATGCCGATATCAAGGTGCACATCGGCACCGACCTTACCCGCGGCCTGGGCGCCGGCGCCAACCCCGAGGTTGGCCGCAAGGCTGCCGATGAGTCCCGCGACGACATTGCCGAGGCGCTCGCTGGCGCCGACATGGTGTTTATCACCTGCGGCGAGGGCGGTGGCACCGGTACCGGCGCTGCTCCCATCGTTGCCGATATCGCGATGAACGAGGTCGGCGCACTGACCGTCGCCGTCGTGACCAAGCCCTTCACCTTCGAGGGCCGCAAGCGCAAGAAGAGCGCCGAGGAGGGCATCAAGACCCTCTCCGATTGCGTCGACACCATGATCGTCATCCCCAACGATAAGCTGCTCGACATCGCCGAGAAGAAGACCACCATGCTCGAGGCCTTCGCGATTGCCGATGGCGTCCTTTCCCAGGGCACCCAGGGCATCACCGACCTCATCACCGTCCCCGGTATCATCAACTTGGACTTCGCCGATGTTAAGACCATCATGAAGCAGGCCGGTACCGCCATGATGGGTATCGGTACCTCTTCTGGGGATACCCGTGCCGTCGACGCTGCCCAGCAGGCCATCTCCAGCCCGCTGCTCGAGAGCTCCATCGATGGTGCCACGCGCGTGCTGCTCTCCATCGCCGGTTCCAAGGACCTGGGCATCCAGGAGATCAGCGACGCCGCCGACGTTGTCGCCAACGCCGTCGACCCCGAGGCCAACATCATCTTCGGTACCGTTGTCGACGAGTCCCTGGGCGATCAGGTGCGTATCACCGTCATCGCTACGGGCTTCTCCGACTCCAACGTCAACCGTCAGGACGAGCTCTTTGCCGCTCAGCAGTCTCAGAGCAAGGCCGCTGCCTCCGCTGAGCCGCAGCGCACCGCTCCGGCCACCAGCCCGGCTCAGGCCGCTCCGACCCGCAACGTCGGTGGCACCGAGCTTCCTAACTTCGGCAACGATCAGTTCGAGCTTCCCGACTTCCTGAAGCGCGGTAGCTTCTAAGTCGTTCTTTGCATTGTTGCTCACGGGGGCGTGTCCGTATGGACGCGCCCTTTTTATTTCGACTTTGTAAACTAGAACCTCCAATCTCTTTACGTTCCCTTTACGATTGCCTCCAGTGCAGCAGGTATCCTTTTAGAGAAGTATGACAGCCGTATAAACGCGGGCTGTAGCGGCGATGCCGCGGTACTTGTGTTATTAGGAGGCTTTAGTATGGCAGCACGTGCGGACAACGTTTCGCGTGTCGACCATGATGGAGTTACGTTGGTGGAAGGCGCGACATCCGATGTTCGCTTTGCCTTCACCGAGCGCGCCGGTGGTGTTTCCGAAGATGCGTACTCCTCACTCAATTTGGGCTCGCATGTTGGCGATGACCCCTTTGCTGTTCAAGAAAATCGTCGTCGCGTGCTCGAGGCTATGGGTGCCGCCGAGTGCGAGCACAACTTGCTCGTTCCCAATCAGGTCCATGGTGACCATATCGTTGCGGTGACCTCGAACGGCGCCGATGACCTTGAGGACGTCCGCGAGCAGATTGCCGAGGGCTGCGATGCCATCGTCTGTACGGCGCATAACGTACCCGTGCTGCTCTGCTTTGCCGACTGCGTTCCCGTGGTGCTGGTGGCCCCCGGCGGATTTGCCGTGGTGCACTCCGGTTGGAAGGGCACGATTGCACGTATTTCCGCCAAGGCGTGCCAGGCGCTTTGCGATGCTGCCGGTTGCGATGCGAGCGACGTTTCCGCCTATATCGGCCCCCATATCTTGGGTGACGAATATGAGGTATCCCAGGAACTCATGGATCGCTTTGCCGCCGAGTTCTCTTGCATCGATGCGAATACCTCTCGCATGCTCGATCTTTCCGCTGCCATTCGCGAGGCGCTGGTAGATGTCGGTGTCGACGCGGATAATATCGTGGATACCCAGCTTTCGACCGTGCGTCAGAACGACCGCTTTTATTCCTACCGTAACGAGGACGGCACCTGTGGGCGCCATGCTGCGATCGGCGTGATGCTATGAGAAAGATCGTATCGGTCCTGAGCGCCGCTGTGCTTACGCTTACGCTGTGCGCCTGTTCTTCGGGATCTTCTAGCTCTTCCATTACCGTGGCCGGCTCCACGACCTGCCTTCCTATCGCCGAGATTGCGGCCGAGGGCTTTAAGGAGGAGACCGGCATCGACGTGCTCGTTTCCGGTTTGGGTTCTTCCGCTGGGATCGAGGCCGTCAGCGCCGGCACGGCCGATATCGCCAGCTCCTCCCGTGGACTCAATGCCGACGAACAGGATCTGGGCCTGACTCCCATTGTCATTGCCCACGACGGTATTGCGGTCATCGTGAACGACGACAACCCCGTCGATAACCTCTCGACCGAGCAGCTCCGCGATATCTACGCCGGCAAGATTACCAATTGGAAAGAGGTCGGTGGCGAGGACCTGAGGATTCAGGTCATCAACCGAGACGAGGCGTCCGGTACGCGCGAGGCCTTCCGTACCATCGTGATGGATGGCACGCCGTTCGATCGCCGCTCGGCCGTTCTTTCGGGTACGGGCCAGGTGCGCGACGTGGTATCTCGTTCGCGTGGGGCCATCGGCTACATTTCGCTGGGCTTCGTCGATAGCCTCAACGCCAAGACCTCGGTCAAGGCCGTCTCGGTCAATCATGTTGAGGCGTCCGAGAAGACGGTCGCGAGTGGCGGCTATCCCATCTCGCGCGACCTTTACTTCTTTGTGAAGGGTGTGCCTTCGCAGCAGGCGCAGGATTACATCGACTATGTGACGTCCGAAAAGATGGACAAGCAGATTCGCGAGGCGGGCTTTATTCCCGTCACCAACGACGAGAAGGGGAGTGAGTAGCATGGAAGCACAGGAAAACTCCCAGACTGAGCAGAATGTTCAGACGCCCAAGAAGCGCGAGCTGGCGCTCGTATCGCGCAGTACCTATATCAAGGAGAAGGCGCTGCAGTGGATCTTCTTTGCCTGCGCGTTCTTGGCGGTCGTTACCGTCATCCTGATTTTTGTCTTTACCACGTACTCGGCGCTGCCCGTCTTTACTGACATCGGTCTGGCTGACTTCTTTAGCTTTACGTGGGCGCCTTCCGAGGGCCACTACGGCATCTTGTCGCTGCTTGCTGGCTCGGGTCTGGTGACCGTCGGTGCGCTCGCCATGGGCGTGCCGCTGGGCGTGGGTACGGCCGTTTACCTGGTCGAGATTGCCAGCAAGCGCGTGCGCAAGCTCATCAGCCCCGCCGTTGACCTGCTGGCGGGCATACCCTCCATCATCTACGGCTTCTTTGGCATGATCATCATCCGCCCGTTTATCGCACAACTGACCGGCGGCCTTGGTTTTGGTGCGCTGACGGCGTGGTTTGTGCTCGCCATCATGATCGTCCCTACCATCACCACGCTCACCATCGATGCTCTCAATTCCATTCCCATGGGCATTCGCGAGGCATCGTATGCCATGGGCGCCACAAAGTGGCAGACCATCTATAAGGTCGTGCTACCTGCCGCGAAGCTGGGTATCGTTGATGCCATCGTGCTGGGTATGGGCCGTGCCATCGGCGAGACCATGGCCGTGCTCATGGTCGTAGGTAACGCCCCGGTTATTCCCGACAGCATTGCGAGCCCCATCTCGACGCTCACGAGCCAGATTGCGCTCGACATGAGCTATTCCTCGGGTCTGCACCGCTCGGCGCTGTTCGGCATGGGTGTGGTCCTGTTTATCATCTCCGCCACGCTGGTGGGTATCGTTCGTCTGATTTCCAAGAAGAAGAGGGGGTAGGCTATGTCCGATTCCGTTGACACGACGGTCGATACGACCTCGTCGCGCGAGCGCATCAAGCGTGCCCTTTCCCACGGCAAGAAGGGCCGCATCAACAAGGACCTGTCCAACAAGATCATGCTTGGCGTGTTTCGTGCCGCTGCCTACATCACCACGCTGGTGCTGGTCGCTATCATCGCCTACGTGGTCATCAACGGCCTGCCACACATCTCGCTCGACTTTATCTTCGGTTGGCCCCAGGGCGTCAACGCCGAGGGCGGAATTTGGCCCACGATCGTCTCGACCGTCTACGTGACGGCGCTCGCCATGCTTATCTGCACGCCGATCGCTGTGCTGGCAGCCGTCTATCTGGCCGAGTACGCCAAGCAGGGCAAGGTCGTCGAGCTCATTCGCTACGCTGCTGACGCTTTGGCCTCGGTGCCCTCCATCGTTATGGGCCTGTTTGGCTACGCCTTGTTTGTCGAGGCTATGGGCCTGGGCCTTTCGATGGTCTCGGCCGCTCTGGCGCTCGCGCTCTTGATGCTTCCCATCGTCATGCGCACCACCGAAGAAGCCATTCGCGCCGTTCCGCGCTATATCCGTTGGGGCGCGTACGGCCTGGGCGCTACCAAGTGGCAGGTCGTCTCCAAGATCGTGCTTCCTTCGGCCTTTGGCCGCATTGCCACGGGCATCGTCCTTGCCATCGGCCGTGCCATCGGCGAGACCGCCGTGGTGCTCTACACCATGGGCCAGGCCATCAATCTACCTATTTCGCCGCTCGATTCCGGTCGTCCCATGACCGTTCACCTGTACCTGCTTGCCAACGACGGCATCAACATGAACGCAGCCTACGGCACCGCGCTCTTGCTGATGGTGATCATTTTGGCCTTCAACCTGTTTGCGCGCTTCCTGTCGCGCAAGCGTCGCTAGTTAAGGAGTCCCATGTCCGTTTATCAGTCCGCTCCCGCGTTGGAGCAAGCGGCCATTACGGCCAAGGATTTCAACTTTTGGTACGGTGACTTTCATGCGCTGACGGGGCTTGACCTCAACATCGCCAAAAACGCCATCACCTCCTTCATTGGCCCTTCGGGCTGCGGCAAGTCGACGTTTTTGCGCTGCATCAACCGCATGAATGACCTGATTGAGGGCACGCGCGTCGAGGGCACCATGACGCTCGACGGCAACGATATCTATGCCGAGGGTGTCGATCCGGTCGATCTCCGTCGTCGCGTGGGCATGATCTTTCAGCAGCCCAACCCGTTTCCCAAATCCATCTACGAGAATGTCGCCTTTGGCCCTCGTCTGCAGGGCGTGACTAGCAAAAGCGACCTCGATGACATCGTGGAAGAATCGCTCAAGCGCGCCAACCTCTGGAAAGAGGTATCCAATCAGCTCAACAAGGATGGTTTGGCGCTCTCGGGCGGTCAGCAGCAGCGTCTGTGCATCGCGCGCGTGCTTGCGGTGCAACCCGATGTCCTCCTGATGGACGAGCCCTGCTCCGCCATCGACCCCACTTCCGTCTCTAAGGTCGAGGATCTGATGGCCGAGCTGGCGCCCGAGATGACGATTATCATCGTCACGCATTCAATGCAGCAGGCAGCTCGTATCAGTGACTACACCGCGTTCTTCTTGCAGGAAGTTGCCGGCGAGCCCGCTACGCTCATCGAGTATGGTCAAACCGACGCGATCTTCACCAGCCCGGTGGACTCGCGGACGGAAGACTATATCACCGGCCGCTTTGGCTGATCGGTGCGACTAGTCCCAAGCCGATCGGATCTGGTCCGGTGCGTATTCACTGTGCGGGCGGCATGACCGCACCCAACTGATTGGAGTGAACCATGCGCAAACTGTTTTCCCGTCAGCTCATCGAGGCCCGTCACGAGATGCTGAGCATCTACGAGGCCGTCGATCTGGCCCTCCACGATGCCGTGAAGGCCTATGTGACCGACGACCGCAAGCTCGCCACCAAGACCAAGAAGCGTACGCTTTCGATTGACGCACGCTGCGCCAACCTGGAGGCCGTCTGCTACAACCTGATTGCCACGCAGTCACCGGTCGCCTCCGACTTCCGCTTGCTGCAGACGATCATCTACGTCGACTTTAACCTGCAGCGCATGACCGATAAGGTTCGCCAGATTTGCCGCGCCACGCGTCATATGATCAAGGCCGACATCTCGCTGCCCAAGGAGCTTGTCGGCACGGTCGAGGCCGAGGCTGAGGCCGTCTACCAGGTGCTGGGCTCTTCGCTTTCTGCGCTCGTCACCAACGACATGTCCATCATCTGCAACTTGGCCGTCGAGGACGAGCCAGTGCACGCCGCCTACGAGAAGTTCTTCCGCACCTTTAACCGCATGGACACGGGCGATTTTATGGACGACGACAGCAACTATGACGACCTGCGCCGCGCCATCATGGTATCGCGCTATCTCGATCGCATCGCCTCGATTTCCATCGATGCCGCCTGCCGTCTGACCTTCCTGTTGACCGGACAGCGTATGACTGCCGGTGATATCGCCTGCACTGATGAGGATGAGCTCGAGAGCATGCGCGTGCCTTCGGGCGAGGGTGTTATCATGAGGCCCGCCGTCGATGCACGCTACGTTGCCAAGGTGCCCGTTAACGAGGTCAGCGAGGGTCTTCGCTACCTGCTCGATCATCTTGAGGATGAGGACGATGGCGAGGACGACGAGGAGTAAGTAACCCCGTTCGTCGAAAGATTGTAAATACCTAAGTGAGCGCGGCCTTGCACATGCGGGGCCGCGCTCTTGCGTTAGCATGGGACTACTTGTTTGGCTGTCAGCGGAGGCGATTGGCAATGGATAACTATTTGGACTTGATGCGCGCTCGCCGCGAGCAGATTCTGGAACGTTTTTATGCGGCGCTCGATCGCGCGGGCCGTCCCCACGACGCCGCGCGCCTCATTGCCGTGTCCAAGACCGTTGGTGTCGATGAGACCGTTGCCGCCATCCAGGCGGGGTATCGCCATTTTGCCGAGAATCGCCCGCAGGAGCTGGTTCGCAAGCTCACAGGTTTGGCGGAGCATCCGGAGCTGCCCGAGGTGCGCTTCGATATGATCGGCAACCTGCAGACCAATAAGATCAATGCGGTGCTGGGCTCAGCCGAGCTGATTCACTCGGTGGGTTCGCTGCATCTGGCGCAGGCGATCTCGAGCCGTGCTGCCCGCAAGATTGAGGCAGGCGAACTCGCCGGCCCCCAGCGTGTGCTCATTGAGGTCAATGTGAGTGGTGAGGAGTCGAAGGGAGGCTTTTCGCCCGATGAGATTCGCGCCGCCGCGGGTGAGCTTGCGGAACTTGAGGGAATTTGCGTACAGGGGCTTATGACTATGGCGCCCCGGGGGAATAAGGATGTGGCACGCCGCACCTTTGCGGGGCTTCGTGAGCTGAGGGATGAGCTGGAGGCGGCGCATCCCGATTTGAACCTGCCTGAGCTTTCCTGCGGCATGAGCGAAGACTTTGAGCCTGCCCTTGAGGAGGGCTCTACGCTCGTTCGCCTGGGCAGGGTAGTATTTAGCCCGGAGTTTGCAGTAAAATAAGGCTCTGAAGTGCGCACTGATTATCGGGGCGCCTGCACTAAACCGCGAGAGGACACAACCATGGGCTTCCTTGACGAGATTAAAAATAAGATGCACCTGGGCGGCCAGCAGGGTTACGACCAGGGTTATGGCCAGGACGACGACTACGGCTACGATGATGGCTATGACGATGGCTATCAGGGCAACGGCTACAGTGGTGCTTCGGGCGAGGGCTTCTACACCCAAGACGAGCCGAGCAACGGCCTGCTTGGCCAGACGCGCCGCGGTGAAGCTGAGTCGGTTGCCGTGTATACGCGCTCCGGTCAGCTGGTCGGCGATGACTCCCGCCATGCCACGACGTATAACCCGCCTTCGCGCTCGCAGGACAGTGTTGCGAGCGGTTATCGTCCTGGTGCCTATGACACGCCGTCGAGCTACGCCGAGAATACCCGCGCCCGTGCCGCCGCTGCACCCGCGCCTGCACCGAGCGATGCCTCGGCCTATGCGAGCAATATCATCAACGCCACGCCGCAGCTGCCGGCCTATGTCCTGCGCCCCGAGAGCTATGACGACGTGGAGACCGTGGTGCGCCGCGTTCGCACCAAGCAGCCTGTCGCACTGATTTTTGTGGGCGTACGCACCGAAGTTGCCAAGCGCGTCTTGGACTTCTCTTACGGCTTTGCCTGCGGTCTGGGTGCCACGGTCAAGGAGGTGGGCGACCGCGTGTTCATGGTGCTGCCCGCCGGTTGCGAGGTCAAAGATTCCGATCTCAAGAAGCTTCGTGCCGACGGCTACCTTAAGTAAAGACAAGACGAGGAGATTCCCATCAACATCTACACTATCGTCCAGCTGGTCAACACGCTGTTCAACTTCTATTCCACGCTCATTGTCGTCTACTGCTTTATGACGTGGATTCCCATGAAGCAGGGTGGTTTGCTTCAGGATATTGCTGCGGTGCTTGATAGCGTGTGCGGTCCGTGGCTCAACCTGTTCCGTCGTTTCATCCCGCCGATGGGCGGTATCGATTTTTCGCCGGTCGTTGCGATTATTGCGTTGCAGTTGGTGCAGAGGCTGGTTCTGCAGCTTCTTATAGGTATACTCGTGTAGAACTGTCTTAGTAACTTACGTCGGGCGTGTAGCGCCGAGGCGATGAAAAAGGAGACTTGTTATGGCTATTACCCCTGCAGACATCCAGGCTCAGACTTTCTCTGAGGCCAAGCGTGGCTACGATCCTGCCGAGGTCGACGTCTTCTTGGAGACGCTGTCCTCCGAGGTTGACGCTATGCTCGCTAAGATCGTCGACCTTAAGGGTCGTCTGACTGCTACCGAGCAGCAGCTTGCCGATGCGCAGGCTCAGCTTGCCCAGGCTCAGGATGCCACCGCCCAGGCCGTTCCTGCCGCCCCCGTGGCTGCTCCCGCCCCTGACTTCTCCGCTCAGGAGCGCCAGATTTCCGCTGCCCTGATCGCTGCCCAGCAGACCGCTGAGACCATCGTCAACGATGCCAACGAGAACGCTGAGCGTATCCGCAACGAGGCTGACGCCAAGGCCCGCGAGGTTATCCGCCAGGCTCTGACCGAGAAGCAGGCCGAGCTCGAGGAGATCGATCGTCTCAAGGCTTCCCGTGAGGAGTTCAAGGCAGAGTATCTCAAGCTCATCCAGCACTTCATGGACGATGCCCAGAATTCCTTCCCGGCCGATCTGATGGCTTCCACGCCGGTCGGTTCTGCCGCTTCTCCTGCAGTGACTGTTCCCGCCGAGCCGCTGCCCGTCGCTGACCCGGTTGTCCCCGTGGCCGATCCCTTCGCCCCGATCGACAACTTTGCTGCCGACGACCTGGACTAACATTCGGCCTACAATTTAGTGCCTAGAAAGGACCCGCAGCTTGCGGGTCCTTTTTTATGACTGTGCAGGGGCGCGCAACATAAAAAACCGAGCCCTGCACATAATGGCGCAGAACTCGGCGAACGGGTGAGCGGTCAAGGGTAGGTTTTAAGGCATGTCCCAAAACCTACTTGAGGAGGAAGTCGGAGAGGGGAATGGTACGGGCCTCGCGATGCTCGGGATCGGCGATGTGGTCGGCAGGATATCCACAGACGAGCATGTGATAGGGATAGACGCCCTTGGGCAGATTGAACTGCTCCTGTGCCACCCCAGGCTTAAAATGGCATACCCAGCACGTTCCCAGGCCCTGCTCGGTGGCCTCCATCATCATCTGATCGCAGACGATCGAAGTATCGATGGCACTCGAGTTCATCTGATCATACGGGCGCACCCAGGCATCATCGGTAACGCTGCAAATAAGGAAGATAAGCGGAGCGCCAAAGATAGACCCATCACGAGCAAACCGGGGCTGACAAGCAGCTGCCTTCTCCAGAAGCTCAGGCGTATCCAACACCATCACACGGGTTGGATGATTATTACAAGCAGAAGGAGCAATCCGCCCAGCCTCAACAATGGCATCCACCACAGCTTGCTCAACGGAACGATTCTCAAACTCGCGACAAGAATACCGACCCCGAGCCAGATCCAAATAAGACATACAAGCCCTCCAACAATTAAAAATCAAACAAACCCAAAGTAACCCAAACAGTACCCAAAGCAGCAATCAGCCAAACGCTCATCGAGGGCCAAAGTGTCCGAACGGATACCAAAGGTCCCTTCAGCCAAACCCCCCATTGCGCTAAACCTATCAGCCAAAGTTCCAATGGTGGTACATAAGGGAGCGGGCCCGACCACAGATAACCTTTTGAACGACTCTGCTTGCAGCCGGAGTGAAAAAGGTTATCAGTGGTCGGGCCCGCGACCGCCGGGACATGTACCCCCAATTAACTGTTCTTCATGACAATCGAATCCACGACATCGGCCACATTCTCGCAGCAGTCGGCGCAGTACTCCAGGAAGGCGTACACGTCACGCCAGGCGATGACCTCGAGCGGGTCCTTGCCGTTAACGTGCAGGTTGCGCATGGCGTTGATATAGAGCTCGTCGGCTTCGGACTCGATGGTGTTGATCTGGATGACGAGTTCGCGCAGGGTCTTGGACTTGCGGTAGTTGGGCAGCTCGACCATCAGGTCTTTCATGGCGCGGCAGGCGTCAGTCACCTTGTGGGCGATGACGATGGCGTCGGGATGGATGCTCTGGATGTTGGTGAAGTAGACGCGCTGCACGACGCCCTCGATGCGGTCGAGCACGGTGTCGAGCGCGCAGCTCATCAGGTCCAGGTCCTCGCGCTCGAGCGGGGTGATAAAGGCGGTGAGCAGGGCGTCTTCGAGCTCGTGGTGCTTCTTGTCTGCCGCATGCTCAATCGCATGCATCTTATTGAGCATGTCGTGAATCTGCGCGGGATCGAAGTTCTCGAAAATCTTGGTGAGCAGCTCTGCGGCCTGGACGGCGAGGTCGGCGCAGACAACGTAGTTGTCAAAGTAGAACGAATCGGGTTTCTTTGCCATGGGTGGGTCCTTTCGAGGCGAAGACGGGTGGGCGAAGTGTTGCGGTCCGGATGGACGTTCGGTTTGATTAGAGGAACATCATGAACAGCTTGGCCATGACAAAGCTGATGAGTCCGCAGGCGGGGAAGGTGAAGAACCAGGTGAACATCATGTCCTTGACCACGCCGAAGTTGATGGCCGAAAGGCGCTTGACGGCGCCGACGCCCATGATGGCGCAGGTTTTGATGTGCGTGGAGGACACGGGGATGCCGGTAAGGGTGGCAAGCAGCAAGTTCGCGGCGCCCGCGAGGTCGGCAGAGAAGCCCTGATACTTCTCGAGCTTGACCATGCTCTGGCCGACGGACTTGATGATGCGCTCGCCGCCCACGCTGGTGCCGATACCCATAGTGGCCGAGCACAGCAGCATAATCCAGATGGGGATGCCGGCATCGCCGATGCTCGTCTGGCCGTTGGCGAAGGCCACGCCTAAAAAGAGCACGCCGATGAACTTCTGTCCATCCTGCGCGCCGTGCATAAAGCTCATGGCCGCGGCGCTCGCGATCTGAGCGTATTTAAAGAAGACATTGGCACGTCGCCTGTTGGCGGCGGCGAAAAGAATCGAGACGAGTTTGCACAGGACCCAGCCCATGACAAAGCCCAGGCCGATGGAGAGCGCCAGGCCGTAGATGACCTTCATCCACTCGTGGACGTTGACGCTGCTCGCGCCGCCGAGGGCGATAGCGGCACCGGTCAGGCCGGCGATAAGGCTGTGGCTTTGCGAGGTGGGGATGCCAAAACGCGACGCTGTGGCGCCGTAGACGACGATGGAGAACAGGGCCGCGCACAGGCAGGCGAGCGCCATGGTGCTGTTTCCGCCAAAGTCGACGATATGCGAGATGGTATTGGCGACGCTCGCATTAAAGTGCGTCATGATGAGCACACCGAGGAAGTTGAATGCGGCGCTCATGAGAATGGCGGCGCGGGCGGGCATGCAACGCGTAGTGACGCAGGTCGCGATGGCGTTGGGCGCGTCGGTCCATCCATTGACGAAGATGGCGCCGAGCGCGAGGATCACGGTGACGGCAAGGACTGGGTTCGACACAATTTGGCCGAGGAAGGTTGAGAACGTTACGTCCATATATGGGCTTTCTCGAAGTTTGCAGGCACGTTACAAAAACATGATAAATCGTATCACCTCCTGCGGGTTTCTTTACCGAGTTCTGATGGGAGAAGTGAATTTTTTGGCACTAATATTGAATATTAGCCCTGTTGACCGCGGGTGTTCTTTTTGCTAACACACCATGAGGACACGTGTGCGTGCCCCAACATCCCAAAACCACAGTCTGTTCGCTTTACAATATGCAAACATGCGTTCGATAATAGGAGGCATGGAATATCGACAGACAGATGGCAAAACTCGGCGCGTGCACAAGCAGTATGTGGACGTCGTGGCTCGCATCCTCGCGGGCGGACAGGTCGTGCCGGTCACCGTCTGCTGGGTCGACGGTCGTTGCTTTACGATTGACGAAATTATCTCGACCACCGGGTTTGGCCTGATGGTCCACGGCATCCGTACGGCAACCTGTAAGGTGCGTTTTGGCGGGCACGCGACCGAGTTGTATCTGGAGGACCAGACGCGCGAGCGGGCGGACGGCTCGCAGGCACACGTGATGCGTTGGTGGGTCTGGGCCTTTGATCGCACGCTCGAGGGCGAGCGCCGTAGGTAAGGACGTACGGCATTCGGGTACAATGACAGGAATCTTGTCAGCTACTGCGCTGTCGCGGCGCTTTTGAAAGGACGAAATTATGAACGATATTCAGGGCTATCAGAACGGCCCCATCGAAACCGGCGCAAGCCGTGCCAAGGAGATGTCGCCGCGTGCGTATAATCTTGCCATGTCTGCCCTCATCTTCTTGGGCTTTTGTGCCATGGGCGTCGGTGCTTACTTTACGAGCACCATGTCGTTTGCGCGCATGATGATGAGCGGGGCTGCCCTACCGCTGGTTTTTGGCTCGTTTATTTTGACCATCGTCGGCATGGTCATGATGTCGGCCGCCGCCAGCAAGCAGTCCGTGGGCCTGTCCCTTGTGGGCTACGTAATCTTTGCGAGCACCTTTGGCCTGACCGCGTCGTTTGGCCTTGCCAACTACGACCTGCCCAC
Source organism: uncultured Collinsella sp. (assembly GCA_905199225.1). GTDB lineage: Bacteria > Actinomycetota > Coriobacteriia > Coriobacteriales > Coriobacteriaceae > Collinsella. The sequence goes on from CAJKFS010000007.1 coordinate 56,026, forward strand.
CATCAACACTGCCTTTATCGCCACGGCCGCCATCACCTTTGTCTTTGGCGCCTTGGGCGTGACGTTCCCCAAGTTTTTCCAGCGCGTATATGGCATCGGTTTTGGCATTCTGCTCGCTACTATTCTGGTTGAGATTGTGCTGATGTTCATGGGCGTCTCACAGACCATCACCGATCTGATCGTGATCGTGGTGTTCGCCGGCTTTATTGGCTACGACACCTATGTTGCCACGACGGTGCCGCCTACGCTGCCCAACGCCGTGCTCATGGCGTCCAATCTGTTCGTGGATATTATCAACGTGTTCCTGCGCATTCTGAACATCCTCGGCCGTCGCGACTAGTGGCGAATTGCGGCGGTGCTTGCCGTACGTGCAAATCGATGCGAAAGGCGGTCCTTCGGGGCCGTCTTTTTTGTACGCGGCGGGGTATCATGGATGGGAAAAGCCGATAGCGGCAGAGACCGAGAAAGGTGACCACTTATGGCAGACGTCGACAACAGGAACCGTAACCGCAGGTCCAACCGAGCGGGTCAGCCCAATCCCAAGCGCGAGGCCCGTGCCAAGGCCGCCGAGCGTCACGTGGCAACTGTGTCCGAAGCGTGCGCCAAGGATATCGAGCGTTCGCTTGCCGGCGTGTGCGAGTTCGATGGTATGCCTGCCGGTTTTGTCGCGGCGATGAAGGCCAAGGTTCAGAGTGCTGTGGCCACCGAAGAACAGGTTGCCGAGGACGTCGAGGGCGCGGAGGCTGCCGAGGTCGAGGCGGCACCCGAGAGCGAGGCAGCGCCCGAGACCGAGGCAGCTCCTGAGCCCGTCGAGGAGCCTGCCGAGGAAATCGCCGAAGCTGAGTCCGCGCCTGCTGAGGAGCCTGCTGCGTCTCTGCCTGAGGTCACCGTGCTCGATGCCTCCGCCACGCAGGCCATCTTGGACAACGGTCGTGGCTATGCGCAGTTCTGCGACATGGCCGTGCTCGCCTTTGCCTCGTTCACCAACCCGGGCGGTGGCTACATCCAGGGCTATCTGGGCCAGGAGGCCACGCTGTGCGCCGATTCGTATCTGTACAACGTTCTCGATAAGCAGCGCAAATGGTACGGCGAGAACCGTCGCCGCAACATCAACTGCGAGCTTTACCGCAACCGTGCGCTGGTGGTGCCTGCGGTGCGCTTCGACCGCAACCACGTGCATGCATACGCCGACGTGATCGTGGCCGCCGCGCCCAACGTTAAGCGCGCCCGCCAGGAGTATCGCGTGAGCGACGATGCTCTGCTGGACGCCCTGCGCGACCGCATTCGCTTTGTGCTTGCCATCTGCGACGAGCTGGGTCGCGAGAAGCTCGTACTGGGCGCTTGGGGCTGCGACAACAACGGCTTTGACGCCGAGGCCGTGGCCGAGCTCTTCCGCAAGGAGCTCGCGTCGGGCGACTTTAAGGTCAAGCAAGTCTTCTTTGCCGTGCCTTCTACGCGCTGGGATGAGGATTTTGCCAAGTTCGAGCACGTGCTGGCAAACTTCCCCGAGCGCAACGAGGAGTCCTATGCCCAGGTTGCCGCTCGCGCTGCGGCAGCTCGCGCCGCCGAGCAGACCCAGGCTGCTACCGAGGATGATGAGGACGAGGACGATTGGCGCAAGTACCTGTAATTGGTACGTGCTGACAGATAGGCCGAGCCGACGGGAGAGGCTGCTTCCGTCGGCTTTTTACTGAGCGAGGGGCTTACGATGAAAAACGTTCTATGCTTTGGCGACAGCAACACCTATGGTTACGATCCGGCGGGCATGCGCGACGGCACCGCGGTGCGCTATGCGCAGGATGTGCGCTGGTGCGGCGTGGCCCAACGTGACTTAGGCGAGGGCTGGCATGTAATTGAAGAAGGCCTCAACGGCCGCACGACGGTACGCGACGACATGTGCCATCTGGATACCAATCTTAACGGCATCCGCGCGCTGCCGATGCTGCTCGAGGCCCATAAGCCGCTGGATGCGATCGTTATTATGCTGGGAACTAACGATTGCAAGACGGTCTTTGGTGTGACGGCCTCCGATATTGCCCGTGGCACCATGGCACTGATTCGCGCGGTGCGTGCATTTCCCTGGACCAATGTCGCACCCTGCCCGCGTATTCTGCTGATGGCACCTATCAAGATCAAGCCGCAAATCGCCGATGTATATATGACCGATTTTGACGAGCGTTCCGTCGAGGCCTCGGAGCATTTTGCTGAATACTATGCGCACGTAGCCAAGCAGTTTGGCTGCGACTTTTTGAATGCAGCGGAGTTTGCCGAGCCGGGCGATATCGACTATCTGCATATGATGCCCGAAAGCCACGAGAGCCTGGGTCACGCCGTGGCAGCCAAGCTCCAAGAGATGCTCGGAGAGTAGCGCGACCCCAAACCACCGCAAAGGGGGCGGGCGCCTTTGCGGTGGCTTGGGCTGCGAATCTTAATACTGCCACATGTGGTTGACAGGGCCGGAGCCTTTGCCCATGTTCAGGCCGGCGGCCAGAGCGCCTGTCAGGTATGCCTTGCCGGCGTTGACGGCGTCGGCAAGATCCATGCCCTGAGCCAGCGCGCAGGCGATGGCGGACGAGAGCGTGCATCCGGTGCCGTGCGTGTTGTCGGTCTCGATGCGCTTGTGGCGGAACCACGTGGTGAGTGGATCTCCCAGATGGTTGCCCTCGTCATCGAGTGGCGCGGGTTCGGCCAGTACATCGTTGGCCTCGTTGACAAGATGCCCACCCTTAACGAGGGATGCACAGCCAAAGCGGCGGGTGAGGAGCATAGCGGCATTTTGCTGCGTGCGCTCGGAGTCGACCTCGTAGTCGAGCAGGGCCATGGCCTCGGGAATATTGGGCGTGATAACCGTCGCTAGCGGGAACAGGCGGCGAGTGAGCGCCTCTGCGGCATCTTCGGCAATCAGCCGTGCGCCCGAGGTGGCTACCATGACGGGGTCGACTACCACGTTTGTCGCCTTCCAGGCGCTCAGGCGGTCGGCGATAACATCGATAATCTCGACAGAAGAAACCATGCCGATCTTGACGGCGCTCGGGCGGATATCGTCAAAAACGGCGTCAATTTGCGCGGCTACGATATCTGGCGAGATATCCTGCACGGCGGTAACGCCCAGTGTGTTTTGCGCTGTGATGGCGGTGATGGCCGTCTGGGCATACAGACGGTGCGCCGTGATGGTCTTGATGTCGGCCTGAATGCCGGCGCCGCCGCTGGAATCGGATCCCGCGATGGACAGGACGGCAGGTACCTTACTACGATCCATGTTCGCTCCCTTGTTCGGTCGGAATCAAATGGGTCTTTAAGCCAGCATTATAAAGATGCCCGGGCCGACTCTATGTCGAACCCGGGCGGGCGATGCAATCTTTACGCAAGTGTAAGTAAATGTTCACAAGTCAACAATTGACAGGCACCAGCTCGCCGCCAGAAGCGGCCGCGGCGACAGGGTTAGTCCTCCATGCCGAGGTCGATCGTGGTGCCCTCGAAGATCTTGTTGACGGTGCGGACGGCGCACATCTTGCCACACATGGTGCAAGTGCCCTCGGTGGCGGCGGGGGACTCCTCGTAGCGCTTCTTGCCCGTAACCGGGTCGAGCGCGCACTTCCACATGGCGTCCCAGTCGAGCTTGCGGCGTGCCTGGCCCATCTTGTCGTCCATGTCGCGGGCGTGGGGCACCTTTTTGGCGATGTCGGCGGCGTGTGCGGCAATCTTGGTGGCCATGAGGCCGTCGAGCACGTCCTGGGCGTTGGGCAGGCACAAGTGCTCGGCCGGCGTCACGTAGCACAGGAAGTCGGCGCCGGAGCTGGCGGAGATAGCGCCGCCGATGGCAGCGGTGATGTGGTCGTAGCCCACGCCGATATCGGTCACCAGCGGCCCGAGCACATAGAACGGGGCGTTGTGGCACAGGCGCTTCTGCAGTTTCATGTTGGCGGCGATCTCGTCGAGCGCCATGTGGCCCGGACCCTCGACCATAACCTGGACGCCGGCGGCCCATGCGCGCTTGCACAGCTTGCCCAGCTCGATCATCTCGGCGGTCTCGGTGGCGTCGTTGGAGTCGTAGAGGCAGCCCGGGCGACAGGAGTCGCCGAGCGAAATCGTCACGTCGTACTCGTGGCAGATTTCGAGCAGCTCGTCGTAGAACTCATAGAACGGGTTCTCGTTACCGGTGACCTCCATCCAGCCAAACAGCAGCGAGCCGCCGCGGCTCACGATGTTCATGAGGCGGCCGGTCTCCTTAAAGGTCTTTGTGACCGACTTGTTGATGCCGCAGTGGATGGTCATAAAGTCCACGCCGTCCTCGGCGTGCGCGCGCACGACCTCGAACAGGTCGTCCTTGGTAAGCTTGACCAGCGGCTTTTCCATGTAGCCGATGGCGTCGTACATGGGGACGGTACCTACCATGAGCGGCGTCTCGTCGATGAGCTGCTGGCGGAACTGGCGCGTCTTGCCCGAGTTGGAGAGGTCCATGATGGCGTCGGCGCCAAAGTCCTCGGCGATCTTGACCTTCTTCCATTCCTCGGCGGCATCGGCCTTGTCGCCCGAGATGCCCAAGTTCACGTTGACCTTGGTGGACAGGCCCTCGCCGACACCAAAGGCGCGCATGCCCTTTTTGATGTGCACGATGTTGGCGGGGATGGCGATGCGGCCGTCGGCCACGCGCTCGCGGATGTACTCGGGATCGCGATGCTCGCGCTCGGCGACTTCTTTCATCTGCGGTGTGATCTGCCCGGCGCGGGCGAAGTCGATTTGCGTGACGAGCTTGGGCTCGGTCTGTGTGCTCATTGGCACGGCTCCCTTCGTTGGCATTACCCATATCAGGTTTGCGGGTCAGGGCGGGCGCGCCCAATCTCAGCCTGCCGTCTTGTCCTGCAAGCCCCCCGTTTATGTAATGGGCTCAAGTATAGCTCGAATGGGTACGATTGGCCTAACGAGCGTGCCTGTGAGGAGGCGAACATGGAAGACAAGCATCTATATCGAGAGACGCAATGGGATGTATCGGCCGAGGAAAGCCGTGCGCACCATGGCCTTGTCGCGATCGGTTTTGCGGTGCTTGCCGTGCTGGTGATTGCCTTTTGTATCTGGACGTTTGGTGGTCGCGGCGGCGCTGCATGGGAGTTCGAGGCTGATGATAGCCTACCGATTATGACGGTGAGGAGTACTGGCGGTAATGCCAATACGCTCGCCGTTCCGGGCGATTATTGGTACCCGTGCGATGAGTTTGTGCAGTTGCAGCTGAGTGGTGGGTCTATTCCTGGTGAGGAAATCGAACGCGTGACGTATGATGCGACGTTCAAAACGTTGACGGTGAAGCTCAAAGATCAAGGGGATGTGCCCACGACGATGGATATCGCGCTGACGGAATGGCGCCTGGAGCCCCCGTCGGGTGTTGCGGTGTCCGAGGTCGAGCACGTCAAGATTGTCTATCAGGACGGTTCGACAAACGGGATTGCAAAGGCCGACGGTCTAGCAGAATAGGTGTCGAGCCTAGCAGCCAATTCATAAAAGTTGCGGTGGAATAGTTCCTGATTGTGCGAAAAAGGCTCAAATAGGAATTATTCCACCGCAAGTTATATAGAGAAGGCTGAGCGGGTCAGTGTTGGGTGCCGGCTCTAGAGCATCTGTTCGTTGATGAACATGAGGGTGCCTAGGTATGAGAGCTCGGGGACGTGGCGATAGCCGATGTTGAATGCGGTAAGTTCGCTTGCATCCTCGAGCTTGTTTTCTGCCATCCACCGCACCATGGAGCCGCGCGCCTTTTTGCTGGCGGTCGACCGTTGGATGGGCTTCCCGTTGCGGATACCCTCGCCAAAGAGGCACGTGACGGCTGTGGCGTCGCCCGCGAGGTGGGGCAGAACGGCTTTGGCATACTCTACGCTGGCGAGGTTGACGATCGTGGTGTTTGAACCTGCCGGGGCGATAGCCCGCGCGAGCTTATCGCTCCAAAATGCGTAGAGGTCTCGGGCACCGTCGACGACAAGCTTCGCGCCCATCTCCAGCCGATACGGTTCGACGGCATGAAAGGGACGAACGCACCCGTAGAGGCCGGAGAGGATCCACAGATGGTCTTGCAGCCATGCGAGCTGCGCGGAATCCATCACCTCGGGTGCCATGCTCTGGTATTGAATGCCGTGATAGGACATGGCGGCAGGGGAGAGGTGACGGGCGAGTGCGGGATTGTCGAGATCGCCGCTTTTCAGGATGGGCCCGAACTCATGCAGGGTGTTGAGGCAAGGTCCCAGCAGTTTGTCACTCACGTTCCACAGCGCCTGCAGGCCGCCGCTGCCTTCATTCCGCTCGATATCTAGCAGTGCGCGGTGGAGGCGAGCCGTCTCGCGCACAAAGGGTGGGATGCCCAGGACTTCAAAAGCATCTTGGGCCGCGCGCATCTGCTTGGCGGGCGAAATGATGACCTGCAGCATGGGCTCTCCTCTGCCAAAAAAGTTGCGGTGGAATACGGTCTGTTTTGGCTGTTTATGGGCCAGTTTAGTCCGTATTTCACCGCAACTGATGAAGGGTTGGTTAGGCTCGCTCGATGAAGGCCTTGTAACCGCGATATGCCTCGTAGATATCGGCCTTGTTAGCGACCTCCCACAGGGCGTGCATGGACAGGACGGCAACGCCGGAGTCGATGACGTTCATGCCGTACTTGGCCATGATGTAGGCGATGGTGCCGCCGCCGCCCGCATTGACGCGGCCGAGCTCGCAGGTCTGGAAGTCCACGCCCGCCTCGTCCATGATGTCGCGGACGAGGGCCACGTACTCGGCGTCGGCGTCGTTGGAGCCGCCCTTGCCGCGGCTGCCCGTGTACTTGTTGAAGCACAGGCCGCGACCCATGAAGGCTGCGTTCTTGGTCTCGAACTTGCCGGCATAGCCCGGGTCGAAGCCAGCGGACACGTCAGAGGAGAGCATGCGGCTGCGGGCGAGCGCGCGGCGCAGGGCCAGCGGGCTGTCCTCGCCGGCGAGCGTCATGATCTCGGCGACGGTGTTCTCGAAGAAGCGGCTCGTCATACCGGTGGCACCCACGGAGCCGATCTCCTCCTTGTCGACGATGAGCGTGATGCTCGTGCGCTCCACGTTGGCGACGTCGATCTGGGCGAGCATGGAGGGGTAGGCGCAGACGCGGTCGTCGTGGCCATAGCCCAAAATCATAGAGCGGTCGAGGCCCATGTCGCGGGCGGGGCCGGCGGGCACGACCTCGATCTCGGCGGAGAGGAAGTCCTCCTCCTCGACGTCGTACTGCTCCTTGAGGATGTCCAGGAACATCTGCTTGACGGGCTCTTTGGGGGCGTCCTTGTCGTTCTCATCGAACTTGACGGGGCGGCCGCCCACGATCACGTCGAGGATCTCGGCGTCGACGGCATCTTTGGCGGGCTTGGACATCTGCTCGCTCGAGAGGTGGATCAGCAGGTCGGAGATGGTAAAGACCGGGTCGTCCGCCTTGTCGCCGATGTTGATGTCGACGGTGGTGCCGTCCTTTTTGCAGATGACGCCCACGAGCGCGAGCGGGGAGGCTACCCAGTGGTAGCTCTTGACGCCACCGTAGTAGTGTGTGTCGAGGTAGGCCATGTCGCCGGCCTCGAAGGCGGGATTCTGCTTAAGGTCCAGGCGCGGCGAGTCCACGTGGGCGCCAAGGATGTTAAAGCCCTGCTCGAGCGGGGCGGTGCCCAGGTTGACGAGCATGAGGTCCTTGCCGTGGTTGGCGGCGTACACCTTGTCGCCTGCCTTGAGCTCGCGGCCCTCGGCAATCACGGTCTCCAGGTCGACGTATCCCGCCTCCTCGGCCATCTTGATGCCGGTCTTGACACACAGGCGCTCGGTCTTGTTCTCGCTCAAAAATTGCTTATAGCCGCGGCAAAGCTCCTCGAGCTCCTCGACTTGTTGTGGCGTGTACTTTTTCCATGCGCAGGGACGCTCCATGACGCAGGCTCCTTTCGGATCGATCGTGCTGGTTGATGTACCGTGAGCCATCGTATCACGCGTGGGCTCACGGTGGCGGGGGAGCTTGATGTGCGGTGGCCGCGGGGCGGGGAGCGTGTAAACTGGAGTGAGCAAACCGTGCCCAGCCCAAAGCGAGGTATTCAATATGTCTGACAAGCGCCGTACCTTTGCCGTTATCGACGGCAACTCGCTCATGCACCGCGCCTTCCACGCTGTGCCGCCGACCATGAACGCGCCGGACGGTCGTCCCACCAACGCGATCTTCGGCTTCCTGAACATGTTCCTTAAGATGATCGATGCCTTTAACCCCGACGGTGTGGTCGTGGCGTTTGATAAGGGCAAGCCGCGCGTGCGCATGGAGATGCTGCCGCAGTATAAGGCGCAGCGCCCGCCCATGGACCCCGATCTGCACGCGCAGTTTCCGATGATCAAGGAGCTGCTCACTGCGCTCAACGTGCCGATTCTGCAGTCCGAGGGCTGGGAAGGCGACGATATCCTGGGTACCATGGCGCGCCTGGGTGAGGAGGCCGGCTGCGACATGCTGCTGGTGACCGGCGATCGCGATATGTATCAGCTCGTGACCGAACACGTCAACGTGGTGTCGACCCGCAAGGGCCTGTCCGATGTGGCGATTATGACGCCCGAGAGCGTGGACGATCTATATCACGGCATTACGCCGGCACTCGTGCCCGACTTTTATGGCCTGAAGGGCGACACGTCCGATAACATCCCCGGCGTGCCGGGTATCGGCCCCAAAAAGGCGAGTGCGCTTATTGCGCAATATGGCAGCCTGGACGAGGTCATCGCACACGCCGACGAGGTCAAGGGCAAGATGGGCGAGAACTTGCGCGCGCACATTGACGACGCGCTGCTGAGCCGCAAGGTCGCGACCATTCGCACCGATGCACCCGTTGAGCTCGATTTTGATGCAACGTCCTTCCCAGCGTTTTCTTCCGACGAGGTTTCCGCGGCGCTGGGCACGCTTGGCATTACGGCCATGCAGAACCGTTTCTTGGCGCTGATTGGCGGCGAGGGCGGGGCAGTGGCTACTGCCAGTGTGTTTGAGATACCCGAGGTTTCGCGTGCCGCCGCCGACGATGCCGAAGCGCTCGGTGTTATCGCGGCTGAGGTCTCCCGCGCGATTGAGGCCGGCGAGTGGATCGCCTCCGTGGTGGACGACGATAAGGAAGAGGGCGCGCTCTTTGGTCTGACGCGCACGCTGTGGCTGGCGACGTCCAAGGGCTTGTTTGCGCTCGAGGAGGGCGACGGCGGCGCATCGGTTGCAGTCGATGGCTTCAACGTTGCACACGGCGTGATTGCCGGCGTGCTCGCGCGCCTGTTTATGGAGGGTCGTGTGGCGAGCCCGGATATGAAGGCCCTGCTGCACGAGCTTTCGTCCATCGATTCTTCCGAGCCCGAGCTCATGGATCCGCTGTCTGCCGATTCCACGCGCATCTTCGATACCGTGGTCGCTGCCTACCTGCTGGATTCCGATCGCTCCGAGTTTGACGAGGACTATCTGGCCGATACTTATCTGCAGATGTCGCTGCCCGCGGCCCGCGGCGCGGAGGGCGCCAGAGAGGATGCGCCTGTGCCCGCTGCTCGCACGGCGGCCCTGACGTTGGCGCTCGTGGCCCCGCTGCGCGACCACATGGCGCGCGAGAACGCCGCAAACGTGTTCGACGGCATTGAGATGCCGCTCGTGCCGGTGCTCGCCAAGATGGAGCGCGCAGGCATGCTCGTGGACCCCGATCGCCTGCACAATCTGTCCGAGGGCTTGGCGACCCAGATTGCTGAGGTTGAGCGCAACATTCGCGACCTGGCCGGCGATGAGACCTTCAACATCGGCAGCCCTATGCAGCTCTCGCACGTACTCTTTGACGTGATGGGGCTTCCGACCAAGGGCCTCAAGAAGACCAAGCGTGGCTATTATTCGACCAACGCCAAGGTGTTGAGCGACCTTGCCCACGACCACGAGATCGTGCGCCAGATTCTGGACTGGCGCGAGAAGTCCAAGATCAAGTCGACGTATCTGGACACGCTGGGTCCGCTGCGCCGTGGCGACGGTCGTGTGCACACCACGTACAACCAGACCATTACGGCGACGGGACGTTTGTCCTCGAGCGACCCCAACCTGCAGAACATTCCGACGCGCTCTGAGCTCGGCCGCACGGTCAAGACGGCGTTCAGCGCGGGCGAGGGGTCGCTGTTCCTGGCCGTCGACTACTCGCAGATCGAGCTGCGCCTGCTCGCGCATCTCTCGGGTGACGAGCACTTGGTGCGCGCCTTTAACGAGGGTGAGGACTTCCATGCCGAGACGGCCGCGCGCGTATTTGGCGTGCCGGTGTCCGAGGTAACGCCCGACCTGCGCAGTCGCGCCAAGGCCGTGAACTTTGGCATTGTGTACGGCCAGCAGGCCTACGGTCTGTCGCAATCGTTGCACATCTCGATGGCCGAGGCGCGCGACATGATCGATCGCTATTACGAGGCCTACCCGGGCGTGCGCACGTTCCTGGACAACGTGGTGGCGCGTGCCAAGCAGACGGGCTACGCCGAGACCATGTATGGGCGTCGCCGCCACATTCCCGAGCTCAAGGCCAAAAACCCGCAGCTCCGCGGCTTCGGCGAGCGCACGGCCATGAATCACCCCATGCAGGGCACCGCAGCCGACATCATCAAGATCGCCATGGCCCGCGTAAGCCGTCGCCTGGAAGAAGAAGGCTTTGCCGCCCACATGATCCTGCAAGTGCACGACGAACTGGACTTTGAGTGCCCCGTCGACGAAGTCGAGCGCCTCACCGCCATGGTCCGCGACGTCATGGAGCACGTAGTAGACCTCCGAGTACCGTTGATCGCCGAAGCCAGCACCGGCATAACCTGGGCCGACGCCAAATAGAGAAGCCACACACAATTCCAAAGTAACCAAAAACAGAAGGACGCCCCTCATCAACAAGGGGCGTCCTTCATTCAAATAAATTCAGCCAAGTATCTAGGCACTCAAGACACCATCTAGGCGGAAGCAAGTCACCGCAGGACCTGGCCGGGCGAGGCGGGTAAGTTTTTCGTAGATTC
>CAJKFS010000008.1 GCA_905199225.1 uncultured Collinsella sp.
CGTACATGTACGGATGAATATGGGAGGTGTTCGGATGAAGTTGATATTCAAGGCAGCTCAGATAGTCGCGGCTTTCGATATAGCTTGAGGGATCCTCGAGGATTTTTAAGATATCGTTACTGGGAATGAGGCCAGATTGCAGGAGTGTCCACTCGAATGATTCGGGGAGGAACAAGCGTACGTTCTTGTAAACGCGCTGTCCGAGCACCTTTTCGATGTAGGGACCAAATGCTGCTCCGTCTCCAATAGCAAGGATGTTTTGCTCGGGACATTCGTGAATCGTACGTTTTAGATTCGCAACGCCGGTGGCGGTATAGCAGGGGATCCCGAGTCGGTTGCAAAGAGCGTCGTAGAATTGATAGCCAGATTTGCTATCCTCGACAACTACGGCGTCGGGTACCTCGAATCCAACATTTAGATCCTGATACAGCATACTTGCCGTGTGGTCATATAGCGGCTTGGTCACCGAGTAGAAGCGCCTGTCGCTCTTGCGGCCATTGATTGTTTTACTTGTCGTGTTGACTAGCTTCAGGATCTCATCAACGCTGTAGGGGAGCTCGTTGGCATCGCGACGAGATATCAGAACAAAATAGTTGGACGAGCCGTTGACGGCTTTGGCGAAGTCCTTTGAGTAGATAAACTCGTTACCCTCATCTAGAAAGACGATTGAATCTTCGATGATCGATAGCTCGCGCTCCCAGCGTCTGCCGGAAAGCGTTTCGCAAGGCACGTCGCAACTGAGTGCAACGCCGCTTTCCGGTCCTCGGTCGTTGTAGTCGCGAATCATCGAGATGAGCGTCGTTTTACCCGTGCCGCTGTTGCCGCGTATAAAGAAAATATTGCGCTTAAACGTGAGTGTGTATTTGACCTTTGCACGCTCTACGACAACGGTATGCGTTCCCTTCATTACTCATCAACATCCAAAAAGTCATTCGTGGCGCCGACAAACTCCTGCATGTTTCTGACGATGCGGCCATCGTTTTCAATGCGGATTTCAAAGCTCTTCCAGGGGAATTTCATGATGTGGTATAGGGTCACCATCACATCCTGCTCTTTGCCGATCTTGAGTAGCCAGCGGGCACAGTTGTCTCCGCAGGTGGATGCGTTGAACACCATATTTGGGAGATTGCGCACCAGCAGCAGCGTCTTAACGCCGCCGGACAGTTCGAGTGGGGTGATCGAGCCCAGCTGTTTGCTTACGATGTTGTGGGGACCGATGAGCTCTGATCCGTCCACGCTTTTAATAATCTGTGCGGCCATAGGGTCTTCGAACCATGAGTCCAAGTATGAGTTCCTAAAATAGGTTTCGGTATCGTAGATGGAACCGGGGTAATCCCCCAGATGGATGCTTAACATGCGCGTCTCCAGACGTTGTGTGACTGCAATGATTATATGCCAGTAATAAAGTGCCGCCAGTAGCGAGGTTGCTGCTGGCGGCACTGGCATTATTAGCGTGTGAATCGCGTTGATGGATTTGCTCGCGAGGCTACTTTTCGAGACGTTCCCTCAGCAGCTCCAGCGCGTGGGCGTAGCCTTGCAAGCCCTCGCCGGTGATGGTGGCGAAGCAGGCTAGGCGGGCGTAGCTCACCTGGCGGAAGTCTTCGCGCGTCTCTACGGCGCTGATGTGCACCTCGACGGCAGGGATGGCGACGGCCTTGAGGGCGTCAAGGATTGCCACGCTGGTGTGCGTGTAGGCTGCCGGGTTGATGACGATGCCGTCGACCTTGCCGTAAGCCTCCTGGATCTTGTCGACGATGCTGCCCTCGTGGTTGGACTGGAAGACCTCGACCTCGCTGAAGCCCTGTGCGGTTCCCGCTTCCTGGCAGATCTGCACTAAGCGGTCGTAGTTGTCGCTACCATAGATGCCCGGCTCGCGAATGCCGAGCATGTTGAGGTTGGGGCCGTTGATGACGAGTGCTTTCATGGTTGCTTCCTTTGCGGTTGGAAAGCCACCACAAAGGTGTCTGTCCCCTTTGTGGTGGCTTAGGTTAGAGAGCGGGTGGGAGGGTCTCGAGGAGGGCTTGGGCGGTGTTGGCAGCGCAGTCGCGTGAGTCGATGATGTAGTCGGCCCAGGCGCGGTAGCGCGGCATGCGCTGTTCAGCCAGCTTATCGATGCCGTCGCGCGCGGTGATGGGGCGGCCCTTGTGGGCGAGCTCGTCGAGCTTGCGGTTGAGCATCACGATCTGGCTATTCTGGTACAGCAGCGGGTAGTTCTCGTCGCGTGTGACCACGCCGCCGCCGGTGGAGAGCACCAGGCCGCTGCGCTTGGAAATGTCGGCCAGCTCCGCTGTCTCTTGCTCGCGGAAGGCGGCCTCGCCGCGCTCGACGATAAAGTCGGCACAGGGCATGCCCAGGCGCTCCTCGAGGGCGCGGTCCAGATCGATGTGCTCGCGACTCGTCAGCATTGCGATCTGCTCACCCACGCGGGTCTTGCCCGAACCCGGCATGCCGATCAGCGCTATGTTCTGTTCGCGGCGCGACAGGCGCTCCGTTACGTCCAGGATGCGCTCGCGCGGGGTGACCTGGCCGGTATAGCGCTCGACGGCTTGCGCTGCCTGGGCCACGAGCATGAGCAGGCCGCCGATGCAGGGGATGCCGCGGCGCTCGGCCTCGAGCATGAGTCCCGTGCGGGCGGGGTTGTAGACAATGTCGATAACGCCTTCGAGCGCATCGAGCCCTTCGAGTGTGCAGGGCGCGTCGGGGCAGTGGGGGAACATGCCGGCAGGCGTGCAGTTGACGAGCAGGGCGGCGTCGGACTGCTGCGCGATGTTGCCGTAGTTGACCTCGCTCGTGCGACCTACGGGTACGACGATGGCGCCCAGGTCTCCCAGCACCATACTTGCCGTGGTACCGGCGCCGCCAGTGGCGCCGAGTACGAGAGCCTTCTTGCCGGCAACCTCTACGCTCAACTCCTCGACTAGACACTGAAAACCAAAGTAGTCGGTGTTGTCGCCGCGCAGGCGACCGTCGGGTAGGCGCGTGATGGTGTTGACGTTGCCCATGCGCTCGGCCAGCGGACTCAGCTCGTCCAGGTATTCCATGACGGCGCGCTTGTAGGGGATGGTCACGTTGGCGCCCTCCCATTCGTCGCCCGTCATAAAGGTCGCGAGGTCCTCGGGCTCGCGCTCAAAACGCACGTACTCGAGTCCCGCGAGTTCCTTGTAGATGGTCGGGGTGTAGCTGTGGCCCAACACGCGGCCCAGTACGCCGTAGGGACGGGTTGCGGCGGTATCTGGCATCTAGAGCACCTCCGTGTAGCTGCCAAAGTAGGTGAAGCTCTCGCACACGTCGTCGATGGAATCGAGCAGGTCGTCGAGGGCCTTGCTGCCAAAGGGGCAGTCCAGGTCAAAGTAGAACATAAACTCAAAGTCGTGCCCGGGGATGGGGCGGCTTTCGAGCTTGATGAGGTTGATGTTGAGCGCGTAAAAGCGCTCGAGTACGCGATAGAGCGCGCCCGGCTCATTGGCCGTGGTGATCATGAGCGAGGTGCGGTTGGCACCGGGGTAGACGCGCGGCTCGCGGCTGATGACGACGAAGCGCGTATAGTTGTTGTCCGAATCCTGGATGTTAGGTTCCAGCACCTCCAGACCGTAGAGCGCCGCGCAACTGCGCGAGGCGATGGCAGCGACGTCGGTGCGTTCGGAGTTGGCGACCATCTCGGCCGACATGGCCGTGTTGGGGTACTTGGTGGCGTGCAGGCCGTGGGCCTCGATAAAGCCGGCGCACTGGGCGATGGCTTGGCCATGGCTGTAGACCTCGCGTACGTCGGCGAGCTTGGTGCCGGGCTTGACGAGCAGGTTGTGATCGATCTTGAGGCGCAGCGAACGCACGATGTGGAAGTCGAACTGGGCAAGCAAGTCGTAGACGGCGTTGACCGAGCCGGCGGTGGAGTTCTCGATGGGCAGCACGCCAAACTCGCAGAAGCCGTCGCGCACGGCGCGCATGACGCCCTCGAAGGTCTCAAAGAACGCAATATCGGGCACGTCGAAGAGCTTGCACGCGGCGATTTGGCTGTAGGCACCTTCCACGCCCTGGCAGGCAACGGAGGCCGTTTGAGGGAAGGGCGTGTCAAAGGCCGTGGCCGTGGCATGGGCCTTTTGCGACACCGTGATGCCCTTGAGCTCGTTGATGTAGCGCTGCTGCTCGGCCTTGCTCATGCTCATGAGGAGACGAAACAGGGCGATGGTCTGGGCCTCGTAGCGCTCGGGCGCGCGGCCGGCGAGGTTGTTGAGTTTGGAGCGCTCGCGGGCGGGGTCGAAGACGGCCTTGCCCATCTCGATTTTTGACTTGGCGACTTCGGTGGCAATGTCCATACGCTCGACAAAGCTGTTGAGGAGCGTGGTGTCGATGCCATCGATGGCCTGGCGGATGTCAGCAAGGTCCATAGGGACCCCTTTCGTGAATCATTGCCCGGGGTGGGCTGGTTAGCGCTGGGCGACGTCCTCGAGGAGAGCGTCCCAGATGGCGAGCGCCGCGGCTGCCTCGGCTACGGGGACGGCTCGGGGGACGATGCAGGGATCGTGACGGCCGTGCACCGAGAGCTCGGCATTTTCCATAGCGTCCATGTCTACGGTCTGCTGCTCGCGGCCAATTGAGGGCGTCGGCTTTACGGCCATGCGCCACATGACGGGCGCGCCGGTCGAAATACCGCCCAGGATGCCGCCGGCGTTATTGGACTCGACCTCGATTTCGCCGGTCTCGGCATCGATGCGATATGGATCGTTGTTCTCGCTGCCGCGCATGGCGGCCACGGCAAAGCCCATGCCAAACTCCACGCCCTTTACGGCGGGAATGCCAAACGCGATTTGCGCGATGCGGTTCTCGATGCCGTCGAACATGGGGTCGCCTATGCCCGTGGGAAGCCCGTAAATGCCGCACTCCACGATGCCGCCGATGCTGTCGAGCTCGTCGCGCGCGGCCAGAATCTCCTCGCGCATGCGGCCGGCTGCGGCGGCGTCAATGCACGGCAGATCGTTCGTAAGGATCGCCTTGCGGTCGGCCTCGCGATAGACCATATCGTCCATCGGCAGGTCGGAGATGCCGCCGATCTGCGCGACGTGCGCCATGACCTGAATGCCGCGGGCCTCGAGTGCCTGCAGCGCAATGCCGCCGGCGATGCATAAGGGTGCCGTTAGGCGGCCGGAGAAATGCCCGCCACCAGCGACATCGTACATGTTGTGATACTTCACGCGCGCAGGGAAGTCCGCATGTCCGGGGCGGGGCTTGCGGCGCAGCTCGGAGTAATCCTTGGAGCGCGTGTTGGTGTTCTCGATAATCGCGGCGATGGGCGCGCCGGTGGTATGTCCATCGACAACACCGGCGATGATATGCGCGGCGTCGGCCTCGCGGCGTTTGGTTGCGGTCTCGTCGCGGCCAGGGGCGCGACGGTCGAGGAAGGCCTGCAGCTTCTCCTGGTCCACGGCGATGCCCGCCGGGATGCCATCGAGCGAGCAGCCGATGGCGGGGGAGTGCGACTGGCCGAAAATGCTCAGATGCAAAACGTTGCCAAAGGTCGAGGACATGCTATTCCTCCTCGAGCGTGACCTTGCCGCCCAACAGGCGGTAGTGGTCGAAGAAATCGGGATAGGACTTGTTGACGGCCTCGGCGCCGTGGATCACGACCTCGCCGGTGGCGCGACTTGCGGCGATGGCTGCCATCATGGCGATGCGGTGGTCGTTGTGCGAATCGACCTCGCCGCCGGTAAGGGCATCGACGCCCTTGATGATGAGGTCGTCACCGGCGATGCGCACCTGTGAGCCCAGCGCGGTGAGCTCGCGGGTGGTGGTGACCAGACGGTCAGATTCCTTGATGCGCAGGCGCGCACAGTCACGGATGAACGTGCGGCCCTGAGCCAGCGAGGCCACGGCCGAGATGACGGGCACCAGGTCGGGAATGTCGTGGGCGCTCATCTCAAAGCCGGCGAGCTTGTCGGACTGCACGGTGGCGGCGTTGGTGGAACGCACGATGCGGGCGCCAAAGCGCGAAAGCGCGGCAAGCACGTTGCGGTCGCCCTGTGCGGAGCTCAGGGACACACCCTCGACGGTGATGGGGTCGGTTCCGATAGCGCCGGCGCACAGCCAAAAGGCAGCGTTGGACCAGTCACCCTCGACGGCCACGCTGCCGGGCGTGCGATACGAGCCACTGCTCACGCGGAAGTTTGTGACCTCGGGCTGGCCGTCCCGGGCGGGAATACGCTCGACGTTGACCTCGACGCCAAAGGCCTTCATGGCCTGGATCGTCAGGTTGATGTAGGGACGGCTCTCAATGAGGCCGGTCACCTGCACGCAGGAGGGCTGGGCCAGCAGCGGGGCTGCCAGCAGCAGGCCCGAGATGTACTGCGAGCTCACGTTGCCCGGCAGCACAAAGGTGCCCGGGCGCATGCGTCCGTTCGTCTTGAGCGGAAAACCGCCCAGACCCTGTAGGTCGCAGCCGGCGGCAATGATCTCGTCCGAGAGCGGCGAGAGCGGGCGGGCGCCCAGGCGGCCCTGGCCCACGAAGGTGGCATCCGCACCCAGCGCGCAGGCGACGGGCAGCATAAAGCGCAGCGTGGAGCCGCTCTCGCCGCAGTCGAGCGTGCCGCCGGCAAGGGCCTTGAGCAGGCCAAACTCAACACTCTTCATGGTGGGGTGGACCTGGAAGCCGTCCTCGACGGTCTCGATGCGAGCGCCCAGGGCCGTAAGGCAACGCACCGTAGCCTCGATGTCGGCGCAGGTGGTGTTGCAGGTGACGTGTGTCTCGCCGTTGGCAAGCGCGGCGCAGATGATCAGGCGGTGCGCCATCGACTTGGACGCGATGGCAGGAACGGTGCCCTTGAGCGGGGACGGGGTGATGCGGGCTAGCATGCGGATGCGTCTCCCTTCTGGCCGAGGCCTTCGGCAATGAGTTCGTGGAAAGTGGAAAGCGGCGTGCGGTCGATGCTGCAGCGGCCAATGCCGTGCGGAATCACCAGATCGATGGTGTCGCCCGCGCGCTTCTTGTCGTGGAGCGCCTCGGCAAAGACGGCATCGACATCGAGGTCGCAGCGGGTCTTGAGGCCATGGCGGGCGCAGAGTTCCTCAATACGACCGGGCAGTGCAGCATCGCAGACGCCGTGCAGGGCCGCGGCGCGCGTGATGATGCCCATGCCGATCGACACGCAGTTGCCGTGTCCGAGCTCAAAGTGCTCGCAGGCCTCGACGGCGTGTCCGGCGCTGTGTCCAAAGTTGAGGAGCTTGCGCTGGTTGGTTTCGCGCTCGTCGGCGACGACCACGGCGCGCTTGATGTCGATATTACGGGCGATGATGAGCGCTACGCGGGCCACATCGCGGTTGAGCAGCTCCAGCGTGAGCGGGGTCTTCTCCAGCTCGGCGAAAAGCTCCGGGTCGGCGATCACGGCGTGTTTGACAACCTCGCCGCAGCCGTCGGCGAACTGCTCGGGCGTGAGGGTGGCCAGGCACCCCACGTCGGCGATAACCACGCTCGGCTGCCAAAAGGCGCCGGCCAAGTTCTTGCCTGCAGCCAAGTCGATGGCGGTCTTGCCGCCCACCGACGAATCCACCATGGCGAGCAGGCTCGTCGGGATCTGCACAAACTTGCAGCCGCGCATGTAGGTAGCGGCCACAAAGCCCGCCACGTCGCCCACGACGCCGCCGCCGAGTGCCACGATCACGTCGGAGCGCGAAAGCTCGTGCTCGGCCACAAACTCCAAAATTGCAACATAGGTTTCGGCGCGCTTATGGGCCTCGCCGGCCTCGAAGGTGCAGATGCTCACCTCGTAGCCTGACGCCTCCAGGCTCTGCTTAACGGGCATCTGGTAGAGCGGGCCCACGTTGGTGTCCGTCACGATGACGGCCTTGGTGCCGCCAGCAGTGGCGCGCACGAGCGGTCCCGCCTGCTCCAGCAAAAACGTGCCAACATGCACCCGGTAGGGGCGTGCAGTGTCGATATCGATGGTAATCGCCATAAGCTTCGGTCCTTTCGACCTGGCGTGATAGGTGGTTTAGTGGGAGGCCTCGTCGTCGAGCGCGCGCTTGATACGGTCGCCCTCGGCAAGGAGGTTCTCCAGATAGCGCTGGTCGTGGTCTTTGAGCGCTCGGCTGTAGGCTCCGAGTGCCTCGATCAGATGGTCAATCTCGAAGGCGAGCGCGTCGGCGTCGTCGATCATGAGTTCCGACCACATCTGGGGGTTGAGGTGCGCCACGCGGGTAAGGTCGCGGTAGCTACCGGCCGAAAACCCGTGGTGAACCTGGGCGGTCGGGCTTTTGACGTAGGCGTTTGAGACGACGTGTGCGAGCTGGCTCGTGAAGGCGATGACGCGGTCGTGCTCGGCGGCGCTGGTCACGCTGAACTTGCCAAAGCCCAAGGGGCGCACCATCTCGCGCACCTGGCCCAAAAGCTCCAGTTTGAGCGCATCGTCCACCGCGGGCGGCACGAGCACGAGTGGCGCGCCCTGGAACAGGTCGGCGCGGGAGTGCGCATAGCCCGAGTACTGCGTGCCCGCCATGGGGTGCGCGCCCACAAAGTAAAAGCCGTGCTCGCGGGCAAGCTCAAAGGCGCGCTCGCACACGATGCCCTTGACGCCCACCGTGTCGATCACCACGGGGCCCATGATGGCCTCGGTGTCGGTGGCGTCGGCGAGCGCCTGGGCGTGCGCCTCGAGCCACTCGATGCATGCCTCGGGATAGCAGGCAAGGACGATGATGTCGCATTCGCCGAGTGTCTTGTCGTTGAGCTCTCCGGCGACAGTGCCCATGCTGGCAGCCGTCATGACATCGTCATCGGGGTCCCAGGCCAGCACTCGGACGCCCGCCTGCGCATAGCCGCGGGCAAAACTGCCGCCGATGAGGCCAAGGCCGACGATGCCGGCACACTTGGGGCCGCCCTGGTTAACGCGCGCGTTTCTCGCCGTACCCATGGGCTACTCCATGGTCTCTTGGCAGACAACCTCGCGGATGGCTCGGATGCGGCGCATGGTGTCGTCGAACTGATCGGGGGTGAGGGCCTGGGCGCCGTCGGACCAGGCGCGGCTCGGCTCGTCGTGGACCTCGATCTCCAGGCCGTTGGCACCACAGGCGGTCGCGGCGAGCGCCATGGGCTCAACGTAGCGGGTGTAGCCGGTGGCGTGGCTGGGGTCGGCGACGACGGGCAGGTGCGACAGGTGGTGCAGCACCGGCACGGCGTTGAGGTCGAAGGTATTGCGGGTGCGGGTCTCGAAGGTGCGGATGCCGCGCTCGCACAGGATGACGTTGTCGTTGCCCTCGCTCATGATGTACTCGGCGGCCATGAGCAGCTCATCGATCGTGCCGGACATGCCGCGCTTAAGCAAGACCGGAGTCTTGGTCTTGCCGACCTCTTTGAGCAGAGGGAAGTTCTGGGCGTTGCGGGCGCCGATCTGCATGACGTCGATCTTCTTGTCCAGGAAGACCTGCACGTCGCGTGGGTCCATGATCTCGGTGACGATCGGCATGTCGAGCTCGGCAGACGCCTCGCACAGCAGGTCGAGGCCGGCAGGGCCCATGCCCTGGTAGGCGTAGGGGGAGGTGCGGGGCTTGTAGGCACCGCCGCGCAGCATCGTGGCGCCGGCGGCCTTTACGCGACGTGCGATGCGGATGAGGTTCTCGCCCTCGACGGAGCAGGGACCGGCGATGACCTGGAACTGGTCGCCGCCGATCTTGACGCCGTGGCCGCAGTCGATGACGGAGTCCTCGGGGTGGAACTTGCGGTTGGCGCGCTTGAACGGCTCGGAGACGCGCTGCACACGCTCGACGACATCCATGGACTCGAGCAGGAACGGGTCGATCTTGGTCGTATCGCCCACCAGGCCGATGATCGTCTCGTTCTCGCCGCGCGAGACATCGGTCTTCAGGCCCTTTTTCTCAATCCAGCTGACGATATGGCCGACGGCCTCGTCGCTGGCGCTCTGCTTTAAAATTGCAATCATGGTGTGCCTCTCACCTCGATGGATAATCCTTGCAAAAACGGCCCGCATCGCGAGCCGTGTATATATGGTGCATGAGAGTTTATACTATCTGACTCGCTTTTGCCTTCTAAAGCGGGCCGTTGCGCCGCGTCTCCCACGTAATTGCAAAGCTTTTTCTTTTATTTTGATAGCCCGTGGTGCACTTGGGTATAATGCCAAACGTTGGCCCTATTAGCTCAGGGGATTAGAGCGTCTGCCTCCGGAGCAGAAGGCCGTTGGTTCGAATCCAACATGGGGCACCATCGAACGTAAGACCGTCCGAACCTCGCATGGTCCGGGCGGTTTTCTTATACCGACGCGACGTGATGGGACGTGGTATGGCAGCAACGGATATCGAGCGCGGACTCTCAACCGCCGAGGTCGAGGAGCGCATCGCCGCCGGTAAGATCAACCGCAACATGGAGCTCAAGACCAAGTCGGTCAAAGAGCTCATCATCGAGAACCTCTGCACGCTGTTCAATTTGATCAACGTGATCTTGGCGTTCCTGGTCATTTTGACCGGTTCGTTTAAGAACCTGACGTTCCTGTTTGTGGTGTTCCTCAATACCGCTATTGGCGTCATTCAATCCATGCGGTCCAAGAAGATGGTCGATAAGCTCACGCTGCTGACCTCTAAGAAGGCCATCGCGGTGCGCGACGGTGCCGAGGTGGAGCTCGACTTGGACCAGATCGTGCTCGACGACATCATCCGCCTGGGGCGCGGCGACCAGATTCCCGCTGACGCCGTGGTGGTTTCCGGCGAAGCGCTCGTGAACGAGAGCCTGCTGACGGGCGAGAGCGACCTTATTAAGAAGCAGCCCGGTTCCGAGCTCATGAGCGGCAGTTTTATCGACTCGGGCCTGCTGCGCGCTCGCGTGATCCATGTCGGCGCCGACAACTACGTGGCTAAGATCAATAACGAGGCCAAATACGTCAAAAAGGTCAATTCCGAGATCATGAATGCGCTTAACGCCATCGTGCGCTTTGCGAGCATCATCATGATCCCGCTCGGTTTGGCGTTGTTTGCCTCGAGTGTGAGCGAGCTGTGGGATGCCGCGGGAACCCCGGGCGATAGCGCGCTTTCGTGGTGCTTCTCCGAGCTGTTGGCTGGTCATGTGCCTTCGTCGGCGCTGCTGTCCACGGTGGGTGCCCTGCTGGGCATGATCCCGCAAGGCCTGGTGCTGCTGACCTCGTCGGTGCTCGCCATCGCCACGGTGCGCCTGGCCCGCCGCAAGGTGCTGGCACAGCAGCTCTACTGCATCGAGACGCTCGCTCGCGTTGACGTGCTGTGCCTGGACAAGACGGGCACCATCACGTCGGGCCGTATGGAGGTCGAGGGCACGTATCCGCTGCCTGTTGAGGGTGTTGGCTTTGGCGTGGACTCGGACGAGGCGGCTGTTCCCGTCGATACCACAGTGCTCGATTTTGCGCTGGCTAACGTGGCACGTGCGACTTCGGCCGATGCCAACGAGACCTGCCAGGCGCTGCTCAACTATTACGCCGATCGCCCGGTCGAGGTGTCCGAGCCGCTGTCGGTCATTCCATTCTCGTCGTCTAAAAAATGGAGCGGCGCTTCTTTTGCGCAGGGCTCCTACGTAATGGGCGCCGCGCAATTTGTGCTCTCTGATCGTGCGTTTGCCCAGGTCGAGAACCGTGTCGCCGAGCTTGCCGATACCTGCCGCGTGCTCGTGGTGGCGCGCGTGGACGGCTTTACGCCCGATGGGGATATGGTGGGCGAGGCCGAGCCCGTGGGATTTGTGACCATCCGCGACGAGATTCGTACCTCGGCGGCCGAGACCATCGGCTACTTTAACGAGCAGGGCGTGACCCTCAACGTGATCAGCGGCGACGACCCACGTACGGTGTCGTCGATCGCGCGCGTGGTGGGCGTGCCGGGGGCGGACGCTTATGTGGACGCCACGACGCTCGATACGTCGGCCAAGCTCGATGCCGCAGTGGACCGCTACCATGTCTTTGGTCGTGTGACCCCGCAGCAGAAGCGCGAGCTCGTGCAGGCGCTCAAGCGCCGCGAGCACACCGTGGTCATGACGGGCGACGGCGTCAACGACGTGCTGGCGCTCAAGGAGGCCGACTGCTCCGTCGCCATGGCGGCCGGCTCCGATGCCGCGCGCAACGTGGCCGAGATCGTACTCGTCGACAACGATTTTGCCTCGATGCCCGCCGTGGTGGCCGAGGGCCGTCGCTCCATCAACAACCTGCAGCGTTCGGCCTCACTGTTCCTGACCAAGACGCTGTTCTCGATGGGCCTGGCGGCGCTGTGTATCGCGCTGCCGCCGTACCCCTTCGAGCCCATCCAGATGACGCTCATTAACTTCTTCTGCATCGGCGCGCCGGGCTTTGTGTTGGGCCTGGAGCCCAACAATGCTCGTGTGAAGGGTGCGTTTTTGAGCAACGTACTCAAGCGTGCACTGCCGGCGTCGATTGCGGTCATTTTGGCTGCGGCGCTCGATATCTTTGTGGCGCGCGTGTTTGGCTTTAGCCAGCTCACGCTGTCTACGATGTGCCTGCTTACGTCGTGCGCGGCGAGCGTCAGCCTAATCTGGCGCATCTCGCAGCCTCTCACGCCCTTACGTGTGGTGCTCTTTGTGTTTGTAGTCGCCGGCATCCTGGTGGGCGTTATCGGATTCCCGGAGCTGCTGTCTATTGCCAACCTGTCGATGGGCCAGATGGTTATCTTGGCTGTTATCGTGGTCTTTACCTGCCCGGTGCTCTTTAAGCTCGCCACGATGATGGATTCGCTCAAGCCGCGTCGTCGTCATGCCGCAACTGGTTTTGGCCGCGGTGTGCGCGTCCGCCTGGGTCGCGGTGGCGGCAAGGTGAGCTCGACGGGCTCGACGGCCGAACGTTTTGCCAAGCGCGTCGCCGCCGACATGGCGCAGCGCCGCGAAGATCGCACCGCTCGCGAGGCCGAGGCCCGCGCACTCGAGGGCGTGGCCCAGGCCCAGCCCAAGAAAAAGAAGAGTACCGGAGCTAAGCGCTCTCGTGTGACCAAGTCCGCCCAAGGCATCAAAGTCTCGATGCCAAGCAAAAAGAAGAAGTAGCTACGCGCCCTGGCGATGTTGAATTGGTGCCTTGTTCCTGTGGGGCCGTGGCGATGTTATGCTCTAACCTCGATTGTTTGAATTGCTTCGAAAAGAGGATGCCGTGATCTGCCCGCATTGCCTTAAGACTATCGAGGACGGCGCCTCGTTCTGCCCCTACTGCAACGCCTATGTGGGTCCGGGCGATGGTCCCGAGCACACCGAGTTCGTGTTCTGTGAGGGCTGCGGTGCCCGTCTTTCTCCGCATGATCGCACGTGCCCAAAATGCGGACGCCCTGCTCCGGGTATCCTCTCCGAGGACGCGGCCGCATCCGACCTGGCAGCGGGCCGCACGGCGGGCTTTCCGCGCCTAACGCAAGAGCAGATCGATACCGAGGTGCCTCATGCGCCCGCCTCGGCTGCCGCGGTTCTTTCGGACGCCGCCGATCCTAACGAGACCTGCGTGCTGCCGGCTTTCGATAAGGATTTCGGTATCCCCAAGGTCGATATTCCCACGCCCGTTTCCCTGCATGACGATGCTCAAAAACCCAAGCGCAAGGTGCATCCCGACGAGGACGCCTATCACAAGCACAAGCGTCATATCCCCAAGCCGCTCATCGTCATCGCGGTCCTTGCCGTCGTTTGCGGCGGTGCCTATTGGTTCGTGACGGCCGATCCCATGGGTGTCATGCCTGCCTTCTACGACCAGTTTGGCCAGGCTGCGCAGACGACCTTCCCCACGCGCCAAAAGGGCGAGGCGACTGAGGACGATACCAAGCAGGACGATTCTGCCGAGGTGGTCCAGGAAGAAACCGTGCTCACCGATGATCAGCTCTATACCAGACTCGACGGTCTGCATCAGACCATCGTGTCCTACGGTGATGAGGACCAGATCGGCGAGGTCATCGATTCCTTTAACAACGGCTATCTCCGAACGCCGCTGTCCACCCGCCAGGAGCTGTCGCAGAGTGCCTACGCCCTGCGCGACCAGATCAAAAAGACGCAAGATGAGCTTAACAACCTTAAGTATCAGGACGATACGGTCTATGCGGACGACATCGCCCACTTAAAGCAGCTTGCCGAGTGGATGTACGAGCGTGTCGACGTGATCTGCCAGAGCTGGGATATCTCGCTGGCCATTCCTGATGGTGAGTCGATGAGTTCCCACCAAAGCGAGATCCTGGCGCCCATCGCGCAGGGCGGCAACAGCGCGCTGAACCAGTACGACGCCAATGTGGGCTCCTGGAAGCCGCAGCAGCGTTCCTAAAATTAGTTCGCCATAGTCGGCATAACCTACGTGCGCAATTGATGTAAGCGCATGCTTATTGCTACAATTCGTACAAATATGCTTTAAACGCACGAGGAAGGAACCACATGTTTGGTTTTAAGAAAGAGCTCTACACGCCCGAGTATCAGCTTGCCGGCGACGAGTGCGCCGTTATCGAGACGTCGAAGGGTACCATCAAGGTCAAGTTTGACGGTGAGGGCGCTCCCATTCATGTCGCGAACTTCTGCGAGCTTTCCACGATGGGTTTCTATGATGGCCTTAAGTTCCATCGCTATGTGCCCGGCTTTGTCATTCAGGGCGGCGACCCCAATACCCGCGATATGTCCGGCGCCGACGTCGCTGCCGGTCTTGAGGGCCCTGACGGCATGCCCGGTACCGGTGGTCCCGGCTACTGCATCAAGGGCGAGTTTGCCACCAATCCGCGCAACAGCCATGTCGATGGTGCCCTTGCCATGGCACGCTCCATGGACCCCGATTCCGCGGGTTCGCAGTTCTACTTCTGCCTGGGTGCCCAGCATAACCTCGATTCCGGTTACACCGTCTTTGGTACCACGGTCGAGGGTCTCGATGTGATTTCGCAGCTGCGTGCCGGCGACGAGATCGTCCATGTCGAGATTGTTCACGAGTAAAGGGGACTTCCTTGAATAGCCAGCTGATCCAACAGGGCCGCGCCGCTTACCGCGCGGGTGATTTTTCCGCTGCAGCCCAGATGCTTGGGGCGGCAAAGACTCCCGATGAGATTATGGGCGAGGCCGATCACCTTCGTGGCAACGCCTTGATGCACTTGGGCATGTATGTCGAGGCCGCCGAGGCTTATGCTGCCGCCCTCAACGACGGCACCTACGGCAAGCGCGGCGCGCTGCTCACCAACCGCGGCAAGGCGCTCGCCGCCGTGGGCGACTACACGACGGCCGCCCAGGCGTTCTCTGCTGCTACGCAGGATGCTTCCTATGCCACGCCGTTCAAGGCCTATCTGGGCCTGGGTAACGCGCTGTTCCAGTCGGGCGACTATGCCAACGCAGGTACTGCCTTCCGTCAGGCCGCCATCGACGGCGCCAATCCGGCTCCTGCCGCCGCACTCGGCGAGCTTGGCCGTTGCTTCATTAAGCTCGGCCGTCCGGCGGATGCCGTGGAGACCTACCGCACGGCTATCGACTTTGCCGGCCCCCGCGACGATACGCGTGCGCTCAACGCCGGCATGGGTCAGGCACTTTCTGCCGCCGGCCGTCCCTCCGACGCACTCGACGCCTTTAACGCCGCTACTGCCGATGGCATCTACCAGCTCACCTCCGAGCAGGCCGATGAGCTTGCCCGCGTGCACGATTCGCTTGCCGCGCTGTCTGCCCAGACGGCTATGGCCACGGCTCCGGCGCCCGCGATGGACGCTCCTGCCGTCGATCCGCTCGATCCTACGGGCGCGACCGGTCAGTTTATGCCCGATCCCTCGGACACCGGCTTCTTTACGCTGTCCGAGTCCGAGATGGTCCAGCAGGACCGTCAGGATCGTAAGCAGGCCAAGGTCCGTCGTCGCCATCGCCACACGGGTCTCAAAGTCTTCATCGTGCTGCTTCTGCTCATTTTGATCGCCGCGGGCGGTCTGGGCTTTGCCTACACGCGCGGCTTTGGCTTCCCGTCCCAGGAGTCTGTCGTTACCGATCTGTTCCAGGCTGCCGGCGACGGTGACACCGCAAAGGCCGAGTCTTGCCTGGCATCGAGCCTGTCCGAGGACGCTAAGTCGATGATCATCTCCTCGATTCCGCAGGGTGCCACCGTGTCCGTCGAGGGCATGGATCAGTCCATGACCGAGACGACCGCTAAGGTGAAGGCATCGCTGTCCAAGGGCGGCGAGCAGGAGTACACCGTCAAATTCGTGCGCTCCGACAACCATATCGGCTGGGCCGTTTCCTCGCTCGATATGGATTTCTCGGCTGCTGACAACCAGTAGTGACCTTATGGGATTTAGCTTTGCCCGGCGCTTCACCGCAAGTGAGGTGCCGGGCTTGCGCTAGTATGATGAGCTAGTAGTTTTCCAGCAATCATCCAACACATCAGGAGTTGCGTTGTTTTCTTTGATGGATATGTTCTTCGGTAGCTATGCGGGCGATCTTGCCATCGACCTCGGCACCGCAAATACGCTTGTCTCCGTGCGCGGCAAGGGCATCGTCATTCGCGAGCCCTCTGTAGTCGCCATCGACAAGAACGACGAGCGCATCCTGGCGGTCGGTATCGAGGCAAAGCGCATGCTCGGCCGTACGCCCGGCAACATCGTGGCTGTTCGTCCCCTGAAGGACGGCGTCATCGCCGACTTCGATGTTACCGAGGCCATGCTTCGCTACTTTATCGACAAGGCGTCCGAGAAGCGCTATCCGTGGACCCCGCGCCCGCGCGTTGTCGTCTGCGTTCCCTCCGGCGTCACGTCGGTCGAGAAGCGTGCTGTCTTTGAGGCCACGATCCAGGCTGGCGCTCGCCAGGCCTACCTGATCGAGGAGCCCATGGCTGCCGCTATCGGCGCCGATCTGCCCGTCGAGGAACCCACCGGCTCCATGGTCATCGACATCGGTGGCGGTACCACCGAGGTCGCTGTTATCGCTATGGGCGGCATCGTCGTCTCGCAGTCCATCCGTATTGCCGGTGACGAGTTCGACCAGGCCATCCTCACGCACGTTCGTGATGCCTACAACCTGGCCATCGGCGAGCGTACGGCAGAGGACATCAAGATCAAGGTCGGCTCCGCCGTGCCGCTCAAGGACGAGCTCGACGTCGAGGTCAACGGCCGCGACGTGATCACCGGTCTGCCCAAGACCGTGCGCATCGAGAGCGAGGAGATTCGTCGCGCACTCAACAAGCCGCTCGACGAGATGGCCAAGGCCGTCAAGGACGCACTCGATGCCACGCCGCCCGATCTTGCCTCGGACCTTATGTACTACGGCATTTTGCTGACCGGTGGTGGCGCTCTGCTACGCGGTCTCGACGTGCGCCTGCGCGATGAGACCGGTGTTTCGGTCAACGTCAGTCCTACGGCGCTCGATAACGTCGTTAACGGGTGCGCCCGCGTGCTCGAGGCCAATGCGTTTGATGGCGGCTTCGTCCAGACCAATGCTTAATTTCCAAAAGGTGGATTCCATTTGGCACGATCTTCGGGTTTCTCCACAAATCTGAATACCAAGCGACAATCAACGGGTATGCGCCCGTTGATTGTTTTCAGCCTGATTTCGGTGTTGCTGCTCACGTTTTACATCCGCGAGGGCGAGACAGGACCGATTCATGCCGTGCGTTCGGGCGTAACGACGATTACCTCGCCGGTGCGCTTTGTGGGTTCGGCTGTGGCGGCTCCTTTCAATGCCATTGGCAACGTGTTCTCTAACCTTACGGCGTCGCAGGACACGCTCGACGAGCTCAAGAAGCAAAACGAGGAGCTGACCTCTAAGGTTGCTGAGCTCTCCGAGGCTCAAAAGACTGCCGAGCGCCTAGAGGGCCTGGTCGGGCTGCAATCGACCTACAACCTTAAGTCGACCGCAGCTCGTATCGTTGGTGCCTCGGGCGATGCCTGGACCTCGACCGTTACCATCGACAAGGGCTCTGCCGACGGCCTTACCATCAACATGCCCGTGACGAGTTCGGCCGGTGTTATCGGCCAGATCATCGAAGTCTCGGCCAAGACGTCCACCGTGCGCCTGATTGGCGACGAGAACTCCGGTGTATCCGCCATGGTGCAGGACACGCGCGCCCAGGGTATGCTGCAGGGTCAGGCTGACGGCACGCTGCGTCTTGAGTACGTGAGCGTCGACTCCGACGTTAAAGTCGGCGACATCATCGTGACCTCGGGTATCGGCGGCGTGTTCCCCAAGGGCCTTCCGCTTGGCACCGTCTCGTCGGTTGAGAAATCGGCAAACGACGTGTACTACACCATTGTGGTGCGCGCCCAGACGACGGCCGAGAACAACGAGGAAGTGCTGGTCATTACCTCGCTGACCGACGAACAGTCGGCCTCGGATGAGGACGTGAGCACCGCTAATAGCACGCCGCAGGGAACGTCGCGCGATGCTGCGACCAAGACGAAGGACGAGAGTTCGGATGACAGTTCCGACACGTCCGAGACGACCGATTCTGGCTCGAGCGAATAGGGGGCATGTCCATGGATCTACACGAGCAGGGGATGAGCTCCCGTACGTTTGTAATCGCCGCCATCGTGTGCGTGATGCTGCAGGCAGGCCTGGCACCGCAGATCTCCATTGCGGGCGGTCGCGTCAACTTCATGATTATCCTGGTGTGCCTAAGCGTGTTCTCGGGCGACCCGACCCGTGCCGTCGTGTGCGGTTTTTGCAGCGGCTTGTTTTATGACCTGTCCGCTGCCGTGCCGGTGGGCGTTATGTCGCTTCTGCTGACCGTGGGTTCTTTTGCCCTGGTGCACAGCGCCGTCGGTCAGACGGGCGGTACCCCGAGTGCGCGCGGCGTCACTGTGGGCGCCTTCGCGCTCGTCATTAATGTGATCTACAGCATCATCTTGCTGTTTATGGGTTTGGAGACGAGCTTTGTCGTGGCGATCTTTGGGCATGCGCTGCCGTCCTCGATCCTGACGGGTCTGGTTGCCATTCCGTTTTTGATGTCCGGCGTTGTGCCACAGTCCGGCTATGGATTCTCAGCACGTGGCGGACGCCAAGCGGGTATGCGCTTTAAGCCCAAGACCCGCAAGCTCAAATAGGGGAGGCCCGTAGATGTCTTCCCAGATGACGGTTATTATCGCCGGTATCGTGCTGGTTGTGGCCATCGTGGTCGCGCTGGTCATCATGCGTCGTGGCGATTCCCGTTTTACCTACGATACGCAGCATGGAACGGCCCCGCGCGCCACCGAGGGCGAGGGCAATACCGCGGCGACCGCCTTTAAGGGCCGCTTTTCCATCCTCACCACGGGTGTGGGCGCGATGTTTGCGGCACTTGCCGTCAAGCTGTGGGGCATGCAGATGGTCTCGTCGGACTATTACGAGAAGCAGGCCAATAGTAATCAGACTCGCACCGTCACCACGCCTGCCGTTCGTGGGCGCATTCTCGACCGCAACGGCGTGGCGCTGGTGCAAAACCGTCCCTCACTTGCTGTCGTGGCCTACCGCGACCTTGCCGAGGATGAGGTTCTGGTTCGCCATCTTGCCAACGTGCTTGGAATGCCTTACGTGGCGGTCCTTCGCAATATTCAGGACAATACAGAGGGCGCTCAGAGCCTGCATACCATCGCGACGGACGTCCGTCGCTCCACGGTTGCCTATATTCAGGAGCATGCCGGCGAGTTCCCGGGCGTCAAGATTGCCGAGCGTACCGAGCGCCAGTATCCATATGGCGAGACGGCATGCCATATCTTGGGCTATACCGGCACCATTACCTCCGAGCAGCTCGAGGCCCAGAATAAGAAAACCTCTGGCGATGATGATGCTTCTGCCGGCAAGATTACGTACCAGTCGGGCGATATCGTGGGCCAGGCGGGCGTTGAGAGCTACTACGAAAACCTGCTGCAGGGTATTCGTGGCGAGCAGACGGTGAAGGTCGATGCCTCGGGCAATGTGACCGGACAGGCCGGCGCCGTGCCCGCCAAGGCCGGTTCCGACATTAAGCTCACGCTCGACCTCAAGATTCAGCAAGCCTGCGAGACGGCACTGGCGAGCGCTATCGAGCTTGCCAAGACCACTGGCTACAGCAATGCCGGCAACGGCGCTGTGGTGTGTCTCGATCCCAACAATGGCGAGATCCTGGGCATGGCGAGCGAGCCCAAGTTCGATCCGTCCGTCTTTATCGGCGGCGTCTCAAATGACGTGTGGACCGAGCTCAATGATGACAAGGGTTCGCACCCGCTGCTCAACCGCGCCATTAGCGGACAGTACATGTCGGCCTCGACCATCAAGCCGCTCTCGGCGCTGGCCGGTCTTGAGTTTGGAACCTACACTTCAACGCAGACAACCAACTGCACGGGCTATTGGACGGGCCTGGGCAAGGCTTGGGGCAAGCGCTGCTGGCTGACGTCTGGCCACGGCACCATGACGCTGCAGTCGGGTATCGCCAACTCGTGCGACCCTGTCTTCTACGACATGGGCAAGGCGTTCTTTTATGACGAGCAACATTCCGAGGGTCTGCAGGAGGTCTTTCGTCGCTGGGGCCTAGGCAAGACCTGCGGTATCGATCTGCCGAGTGAGGGCGCGGGCCGTATTCCCGATGCCGAGTGGAAAGAGTCGTACTTCACCGACGCCTCTGCCGAAGACCGCAAGTGGAATGCCGGCGATATGACCAACATTGCTATCGGCCAGGGCGACATCCTGGTGACACCCCTGCAGATGGCGTGCGCCTATATGGGTCTTGCCAACGGCGGCAAACAGTACGTGCCCCACGTGTTTTTGTCTGCCGTGTCGCGCGATGGCGACGGCGATGCCTATAAGTACAACGGCAAGGGCAAGAAGAAGCGCCTGGAGGCCAAGATCAACAGCGATTCGGATTTGGCTCTTGTTCGCAACGGCATGCACGACGTGATTTACACGGCATCGACGTCCCTGGCGGCGCACTTTGGCACCCTGACGCCGCAGGTATACGGCAAGTCGGGCACGGGCGAGAAAAGTGGCGAGGACGAATACGCGTGGTTCTGCGCCTATGCACCGGCCGATGATCCCAAGTATGTCATCGCTACTGTCCTGGAGCAGGGCGGCGGTGGCTCAGATACCGCGATGCATGTCGTGCGCGACGTGCTCGGCGTGATTTATGACGAGCCCGATACCTCTTCGGCCTCGGGCGATTCTTCGGTTCGATAGGAGGTTGCGATGGATTTTTCTCCGGCGGATCTGTTCCGTTCAACCAAGACTGGCTCTCGCAGCAGCCTGGACCGCGTCAACAAGCAACTTTCGGCCTCGCGCGGCACGTTTCGCCAAAAGGTGCATATCGGTGTGCTCGTGGCCACTGTGGCGCTCGTCGCCTACGGTGCCATCATCATCTGGTCGGCTTCGCAGTTTAAGGCTGATGCCTCGTTCTCACGCCATCTGCTGGGAATTGGCATCGGAGCGGTGCTGGCGGTGTTGGTCTGGCGTACCGATCTGCGCGGTATTTCCAATTTCTCGACGGCGTTGCTCGTCATCGACCTGATCGTGATCTTCTCGCCCAAGATTCCGGGCCTGTCCTATACGGGCGGTCTGGGCATGACGGGCTGGATCAAGATTCCCGGTATCGGTTTGACATTCCAGCCGGTTGAGCTTGCCAAGCTCATCACCATCTTCTTTATTGCTACGCTTGGCTCGCAGTATAACGGCCGCATCGATACCGTTCGCGACTACGTCAAGCTCTGCGGCATGCTGTCCATTCCGTTTTTGGCCGTCGTTGCCATGGGCGACCTGGGCTCGGGCCTTGTCGTGCTGGTTTCGGGCGCCATCGTCATTTGTATGAGCGGTGCACGCCGCGAATGGGTGCTGTCGACCCTGGCCCTGCTTGTGGGCCTGGTGGCCCTCGTCCTGGCGCTCGATTCGGTCTTTGATTCGCTGCTCGGCCACGATGTGCTCATCAAGCAGTATCAGATGAACCGTCTGACGGTCTTTATCGACCCCGATAATGCCGATTCGGACGATGCCTACAACCTGCAGCAGTCGCTTATCGCCGTTGGCTCGGGCGGCTTCTTTGGTAAGGGTTTGGGCCATGCGACGCAGTCAGCCGGCGGCTTTCTGCCTGAGTTCCACACCGACTTCGTCTTCGCCTTTCTGTCCGAGACCTTTGGCTTTTGTGGTTCCTTTTTGCTCCTGTGCCTCTACGTGCTGCTGATCTTTTCGACGATTCGAGTCGCCTTTAAGTGTGAGTCGCTGTTTTTGCGTCTTTCGTGTGTTGGCATCGTTGGCATGTGGGCGTTCCAGACCTTCGAAAACATCGGCATGTGCATCGGCATGATGCCGATTACCGGTATTCCGCTACCGTTTATTAGCTTCGGTTCGTCTTCGATGATGATTCAGCTGCTGACGGTGGGTATCGTACAATCCATATGGCGGCATCGTTCGGGCGCCGCGTAACCGCTGGAGGGGTTTGTTATGAAAATTCCCGTAGATAAGCTGACCAGCGCTTTTAAGATGGGCGCGTCCGTTAAGAAGGATTCCGATACGCCGGTGCGCGTCTCGGTCTATCTGGATTCGTCCGCCTCGCGCTTTCTAGCCGAGGCGGTGCGTGACGCCTTTGTGCCGCAGACGACCTCGGGCATTGTGCGCGTCGAGCGTCTGGGGGAGGAGCGAATAGCTCCAAAGACCGATACCGATGTGGTGCTGGTGCTCTCGTGTGGTTCCGACCGCTTGGAGAGTGCCGTGCAGGAGCTCGTGATCGCCGGCGCGCCCGTGTGCGTGCTTGCCGAGTCTGCTGTGGAGGTGCCGTTTATCGAGGAGTCCACGCCCATGCTCGGCGTGGTAGCGGCAACCGATAAGACGTATCTGCTCGAGACGCTTGCCCGCTGGATTCTCGATCGCACCGACAGGGAAACGGCTTTTGCGGCGAACTTTGCCTTCATGCGCATCGCGGCGGCCAATCGTATCATCACCTCGTGCGCGCTCACCAATATGGCGACCGGTGCGCTGGTGTTTTTGCCGGGCGCCGATTATCCCGTTATGGCGCTGGCGCAGGTGGGCATGCTCTTTGAGCTCGCTGCCGTCTTTGGACGCGGCATTAAGCCCGAGCGCGGCTACGAGGTCGCGGGCGTGCTTGCCGGCGGTCTTGTGATCCGCGCGGTCACCCGCGCGCTCGTCAAGCAGACGCCGCATATTGGGTTTGCCGTCAAGGCGCTCACTGCTGCCGCGGGCACCTATGGCATGGGCCGTGCGCTCGTTTCGCTCTACGAGCGCGATGTCGACTACAGCCGTGCCAACGAGGTGGTCACTGCCACGTTCTCCCGCGTTCGCGATCTGGTGACCACGGTCGCGGGCGCTACCCGTCCTGTGGCGTCCTATCAGGACGCATCAGATCTCGCTGCTTAGGGGTTTTCCGTTGCGCGTTGCATACCAAGATTGTTTTCATTTAATTGAGCCGTTGCTCGCCAAGGTCGAGAAGCCGAGTCGCTATATCGATCACGAGTGGGGTACGCTTTCCAAGGCCGATGCCGACTACCGTTGCTGCCTGATCTATCCGGATGTGTACGAGGTCGGTCTGCCCAACCAGGGTATCGCCATCCTCTACAACATCCTTAACCAGGCCGAGGGCATCTCCTGCGAGCGTGGCTATGTGCCGTGGCCCGATATGGGTGACGCCATGCGCGAGGCGGGCATTCCGCTGCTCTCGCTCGAGGGTGCAGCGCCGGTCGCTTCGTTTGATATCGTCGGTCTGCATGTGCCGCACGAGATGGCGGTGACGAACTTTCTCGAGGCACTCGACCTCGCTGGCATTCCACTGTTGGCGGCCGACCGAGGCGAAGACGACCCCATCATCATCGCCGGCGGCCCCTCGGTGTACAACCCCGAGCCGTATGCGGCCTTCTTCGATGTTATCCTCATCGGCGAGGGCGAGGAGTCGCTGCTCGAGACCTGCCAGCTGCATCGCCGCCTGCGTGACGAAGGAGTCCCGCGCGCGCAGATTGTCGAGCAGCTTGCATCCATTGCCGGCAACTACGTGCCGTCGCTCTATGAGGTTCGTCACGACGAGCCCTGCTCGCCGCATGGCTACACCGTGCCGCGTGAGGGCAAGGATGCGCCGACCGTGGTCTACAAGCGCGTCGTCGAGGATTTCGGCGCCACGAATCCGCTGTCGCAGTCGTGCGTGCCCTATGCGCAGCTTGTCCACGACCGCCTGTCTATCGAGATCCTGCGCGGCTGCGCCCGCGGCTGTCGTTTTTGCCAGGCTGGCATGACGTATCGTCCGGTGCGCGAGCGCTCGGCCGACCAGATCGTCTCGTCGGTG
This sequence comes from uncultured Collinsella sp., assembly GCA_905199225.1. Taxonomy (GTDB): domain Bacteria; phylum Actinomycetota; class Coriobacteriia; order Coriobacteriales; family Coriobacteriaceae; genus Collinsella. The sequence goes on from CAJKFS010000008.1 coordinate 24,153, forward strand.
ATTCAGGGTCTGGAAAAGACCGGCTATGACGAGGTGTCGCTGACCTCGCTCTCCACGACCGACCACTCCTGCATTCGCGACGTGCTCGGCAGGCTCAACCGTCGCCTGGAGGATACGGGTATTCGCGTGTCTATTCCGTCGCAGCGCCTGGATTCGTTTGGCGTGGATATGGCCGAGTCGGTCGCCGGCGAGAAGAAGGGCGGCCTGACGTTCGCGCCCGAGGCCGGCAGCCAGCGCATGCGCGACATCATTAACAAGAACGTGACCGAGGAGGACCTGGACCGTGCGGCCAAGGCGGCCTTCGAGGCCGGCTGGAACCGCATGAAGCTCTACTTTATGATGGGCCTTCCCGGCGAGCGCGATGAGGACATCGTGGCCATCGCCAATCTGGCCGATCACGTGCTCGAGCTCGGCCGCTCCGTGGTTCCCAAGGCGCGCCGCGGCTCCATCTCGGTATCCATCTCGGTGTCGGTGTTTATCCCCAAGGCCGCCACGCCGTTCCAATGGTGCCCGCAGCTCGATTACGACGACGTCAAGCGTCGCCAAAAGCTGCTCATCACGAGCGTGCGCAACCGCGCCGTACGCGTGCACTACCACGATGCCGAGACCTCGCTCGTCGAGGCCGCACTGTCCCGCGCCGGTCGCGACATGACGCCGGTCATCATCGACGCCTGGCGTGCGGGCTCGCGTTTTGACGCCTGGGTGGAGCATTTTTCGCTCGACAACTGGAAGTCGGCCGCGGCCAAAAACGGCATCGACCTCAACGAGCTCGTGCACCTGCCCTACGAACTGGACTGGCGCCTGCCCTGGGAGCATGTGAGCCCCGGCTGCACGCGCGGCTTCCTCGAGCGCGAGTACCGTCGTTCGCTCGAGGGTGTCACGACTCCCGACTGCACCCGCACGTCGTGCACCGGCTGCGGGATCTGCCCCACGCTCCACGCCAAGAATGTATTGATGGGTGATCGCGCATGAGTGAGCGCCTGACCGACAACCCCTCGCTCTTTAGGCTTCGTGTTCGCTATGGCAAGCGCGATCGCCTTAAGTACCTGGGCCATCTCGAAGTAATCCATACCATTGAGCGCATCGTGCGCCGTGCGGGACTTCCCTATGCCGTCACGCAGGGCTTCTCTCCGCACATGCGCGTGGGCTTCTCTTCGGCGCTACCGGTTGGTACGTCGTCGACCTGCGAGTGGTATGACCTATTTATGACCGAGTTCGTGGCGCTCGACGAGGCGTTTGGGCGCCTGGCTGCGGCGTCTCCGGTCGATCTGGCGCCCATCGAGGCGGCGTACATCGACGTGCGCACGCCGGCGTTGACGGCGCAGCTCACGCGCCTGTCGTATCGCATCGACCTGCATCTGGACCCCGAGGCGCCCGTAAGCGCCGACGAGGTGCGTCGTGCGATCGACACGCTGCGCGCGGACCATGGCATCGACTACGCGCGTGGCAAAAAGAGCAAGCGCTTGGATTTGGATCACACACTCGTGGGCTATGAGCTCACGGCGGGGGAGCGCCCGGATCATTTGGTGCTCATGCTCGACACCCATGCCGACAACGAGGGCTCCATGCGTCCGGAAATTTTGCTTTCCGCTGCTGATGTTTTGTTGCAGGGCTTGACCCCGGGCGTGGATGCACCTATTGTTTCCACCGGTATGCAAGACCTCGTGACCATCTGCTCCTACGATGTCGAGCGTCAGAATCAAGCATGCGAGGACGACGAGGGCCGACTCGTCAGCCCCATACCTGTGCGAACTTGTGGATTTGCTCCACATACTCGTTGACGGGGGTATTTTCGCCTGCTACTATATTCGGCTGTTGCACTAACTGATGCATGAAGGGCAAGTAAACATGTACGCAATCGTTAACACGGGCGGCAAGCAGTACAAGGTCGCCACCGACGATGTCATCACCGTCGAGAAGATCGAGGGCAATGAGGGCGACAAGGTCACCCTGCCGGTTATCTTCCTCAACGATGGTAAGAAGATCGTCACCGATCCCGACAAGCTGGCCAAGGCCAAGGTTACCGCTCAGATCGTTGAGCAGTTCAAGGGCGAGAAGCAGCTGGTCTTCAAGTTCCACAAGCGTAAGCGCTATCGTCGTCTGAAGGGTCACCGTCAGCAGCTCACCAAGCTGAAGATCGTGAAGGTCCAGGCTACGTCCCGCGCCAAGAAGGCTGTCAAGGCAGAGGCCGAGGCTGTTGCCGAGGCTCCCGTCGCCGAGTAGATTACACTCGTAACGAAAGAGTAGGTATACACAATGGCACACAAAAAAGGACTCGGTTCCTCCCGTAATGGCCGTGACTCCCGCGGTCAGCGCCTTGGCACGAAGCGCTTCGCCGGCCAGACGGTAACCACGGGCACGATTCTCGTCCGTCAGCACGGCACGCACATCCACCCGGGTGAGAACGTTGGCCGTGGCAAGGACGACACGCTGTTCGCGCTGGTCGACGGTACCGTTGAGTTCCACAAGGGTATCAAGCACAGGGTCAGCGTACGCCCGCTCGCGAACGCGTAATTCACCCTTCATAGAGCACATATGTGGGAGGCACTTGAGTTTTAGGATTCAAGGGTCTCCCTCTTTTTTTGTAGGAGGCGATTCTGTTGTCACAGTTCACCGATATCAGCCGCATTAACGTGTGCGGCGGCGACGGCGGAGCCGGATGCATGTCGTTTAGGCGCGAGGCATTTGTCCCCAAGGGCGGCCCCGATGGCGGCGACGGCGGTCGTGGCGGCAATGTCGTCATCCAGGCCGATGCTCAGCTGTCTTCGCTGATCGATTACCGCTTTAAGCATCACTTCCGCGCCGAGCGCGGCACGCACGGGCAGGGTGCCCGTCGTAACGGTAAGAGCGGCGAGGACCTGATTCTCAAGGTCCCTATGGGTACCGTGGTGCGCGAGCTCGACCCCGAGACGCAGACCCCGATGTTCGAGATTGCCGATCTGGTGCACGATGGCGAGCGCGTTGTCGTGGCGCCCGGTGGCGCCGGCGGCCTGGGCAATACCCACTTTGTGACATCGGTGCGCCGTGCGCCCGCGTTCGCCCAGCTGGGCGAGCCGGCCGAGGAGCACTGGATCGAGCTCGAGATGAAGCTCATGGCCGATGCCGCGCTCGTGGGCTTCCCCTCGGTGGGTAAGTCATCGCTCATCGCGCGCATGAGTGCCGCCCGTCCTAAGATTGCCGACTACCCGTTTACCACGCTCGTGCCGAACCTCGGCATGGTGCGTGCCGGTGAATATTCTTACGTTGTCGCCGACGTCCCCGGTCTTATCGAGGGCGCGAGCGAGGGCAAGGGCTTGGGTCACCAGTTCCTGCGCCACATTGAGCGTACGGCCCTGATCATGCACGTCGTCGACATGACGGGTGGTTTTGAGGATCGCGATCCGGTTGAGGACTACCGCATCATCAACCGCGAGCTCGAGCAGTATGGCGCCGAGCTTTCGGAGCGCCCGCAGATTGTTGTCGCCAACAAGTGCGATGCGCCGGGCACGGCTGACAAGATTGCCGACCTCAAACGCGCTGCGCTCGACGATGGACATATGTTCTTTGCCGTGTCTGCTGTGACGGGTGCCGGTCTCAATACTTTGATGCTTGCCGTGGGCGAGCAGGTGGCCAAGCTCCGCGCCGAGCTGGTGGTCTCCGATGGACCGGTCGACCTGCGCGACGATGAGTGGGAGCGCCGCCGCCTGCAGCGTGAGAAGCGTTTCCGCATTGTCCAGGAAGAGCCCGGTGCCTTCCGCGTGGTCGGTCGTGCCATCGAGCGCATGGTCATTCAGACCGACTGGGAAAATGAGGAAGCCGTCATTTACCTGCAGCATAAGTTTGCGCGTATGGGTGTTGACGACGCGCTCGAGAAGGCCGGTTGCCGTGCGGGCGACGAGGTCCGCATTTGCCAGCGCGCCTTTGACTTTGAGGGCGCTGAGGACTTCTCGGAGTACGAGGAGCTCGAGGACGCTGGCGAGGACGTTGCCGTTGAGGCCCTTGACGTGACCGATGCTCCGGATGAGGGCGTCGAGGCTATCGATGCGGCGGATGCCGCGGACGATGCCGAGACCTCGGAGGGCGAGTAAGCCATGTCGCTGCGCGGTGGAATCGGTTTGCCCGAGCTGCCCATAAAAGAGGGCAAAGAGTTTCGGCTTGGCATTATGGGCGGCACATTCGACCCGATTCATTACGGGCACCTGGTGACTGCCGAGCAGGCGCGCGAGTCGCTCGACTTGGACGCTGTGCTCTTTATGCCGGCGGGCTCTCCCGCCTTTAAGCTTGACAAGCCGGTGACGCCTGCCGAGGACCGTTATGCCATGACGGTCCTCGCCACCGCCGCGAACCCGGCCTTTTTGGCGAGCCGGTTCGAGATTGACCGTCCGGGCGTAACCTATACGGCCGATACGCTTCATGCCCTTCGCGACTTTTACCCGCCGCAGGTAAAGCTCTACTTTATTACGGGCGCCGACGCGATTATCGATATTGTGACCTGGCATGATGCCGAGCGAATCGCTGAGCTTGCTACCTTTATTGCGGCGACGCGACCGGGTTTTGATATCGATACGGCGCGTGCCCGAATCAAAGAGTCGGGGCTGCCGTTCGATGTGCGCTATATTCAGATTCCGGCGCTGGCGATCAGCTCGACGAACATTCGTAAGCGAGTTGCCCGCGGCATGAGCGTGCGCTATCTTACGAGCGAGTCTGTGCTCGGCTACATTCGCAAGCGCAGGCTATATGCCGATTTGGGCCAAGAAGATTTTGAGTGATGGGGGCTACGTTGTCGGTAGAGGATCAGTTTGAGGGCGATGAGCGCGCGCTGCTCAAGCGCATTCAAGAGCTGCTCGATGTTCGCATGAAAGATAAGCGCAAGCGCTATGTGCATTCGCTGGGTGTTGCCGAGACCGCACTTCATCTGGCCGAGGTCTACGGCGTTGACCGCTTTGATGCGGCTGCCGCCGGCTTAATTCACGACTGGGACAAGGTTCTTTCCGATGACGAGCTCGTGGCCCGCGCGCTTCACTATGGTATCAAGGTTGCCGGCTCTCCTTCCGCCGCGACGCCGCTTTTGCATGGCCCTGTTGCCGCCTATGAGCTTCCGCAGCTTTTCCCCGAGCTGTCGCCGGCCGTTTTCCAGGCTGTCGACCGTCATACCGTGGGTGCCTGCGACATGACGCCGCTCGATATGGTGGTCTTTGTGGCAGATGCCATCGAGCCCAACCGTCACGGCGACTATGCCCATGCGCTGCGCAAGATGGTGGGGAAGTCCTCGCTCGATGAGTTGTTCTTCTCCTGTTTTGCGCAGGGTCTGGTCTATGTGATCCAGTCCGGGCGCTATCTTTATCCCACGGCTATTACGATTTACAACCATTACGCCCAGCTGCACTAGCTCGGGTGTGTCTAGAAAGAGGTATTCCATGGCCGACGAGACCATGACTGACGAGCAGATTCTTGAAGGTGTGGAGCACAAGAGCTTCGCCGCCACGTCCGACCGCACCGCCGCCTCACTGTCCGCGAGCGGTGTCGCCGCCGAGGATGTCGCCCGCGCCGCCGCGCAGGCCGCCTACGACAAGAAGGGCGAGGACGTGCAGGTGCTCGACCTGACCGAGCTTTCCGACGTGTGCGACTACTTTGTGCTTGCCACCGGTACCAACAACCGCCAGGTCGATTCGATTGTCGACGAGATCGAGGAGAAGGTCGCCGAGGCTTGCGGTGAGCACCCGTTCTCCATCGAGGGCCGCGAGCAGAAGACCTGGATGCTCATGGACTACGGCTCGGTCGTCGTTCACGTCTTCACTCCCGAAGCCCGCGACTTCTACCGCTTAGAAAAGCTCTGGGGTGACGCCCCCCAGCTCCCCCTCGACCTCCTCTAGTGGCTCATTTGATACGGGACTTTTTAGTTATCCTCGCGCATTTCGCCGGGCAGTTGCGGTTTTCCGTACCTGCCCGGCTTTCTTTTTGCCCAAAGGCGGTTAATCGTTGAAGCGGGATTGGCGGCCGAAGGATAGGGCGGTGTCGCCGAACTTGTCTCGGACGGCGTCGATCGCGACGGAGAGCTCGCGGCGGTCGCTGGATTGGGCTCCGCGGTCGTCGACTTCGCAGAACAAGTCGGTCTGGATGCCGCCCTGATGGTCAAAGTCGCTCATGCCGATGCCTGCTAAGCGAACATGCATGCCTTCCTGCCAGATGTTGTCGAGCAGTTCGAGCGCAACCGCCACAAAGATGTTCTCATCGTCGGTCGGATGAGGCAGCCGGCGCTGTGCCGAGCGACCGCTTCCATACGAATACTTAAGCTTGAGCGTCACCGTGCCGCCCGTCAGTCCCTGACGGCGCAGACGGCGTCCAACCGACTCACCCAGCAGCGCAATCGCCGCTTCGATGTCCCCACGCTCAGTTAAATCTTTTGCAAAGGTGCGCTCATTGCTCACCGATTTAACCTCACGCTCTTCATCGAGACTTGTGACTTCGGAGATTTCGAGTCCCAGCGCACGCTGGCGCATGCGTTCGCCGTTGACGCCAAAAATAGAGGCCAAGGTTGATTCCGGCGCGCGTGACAGCTCGCCGAGGGTGTAGATGCGCATGCGGCGCAGTCGCTCCTCGGCCGAGCGCCCGATGCCGCTCATGGCAGATACCGGCAGCGCGGCCAAAAAGCGCTGCTCGGTTCCGGGGCGCACGATGGTCAATCCGAACGGCTTGTCACGCTCGCTCGCGATCTTGGCAACCGTCTTGTTGCAGCCCACGCCAATGGAGCATGTCACTCCCAGTGCTGCCACACGGTCGCTTATACGCCGTGCAACCAGCAGCGGGTCCTCGGGCGCAAAGCGACCCGGTGTGATATCGATAAAGGCTTCGTCGATGGATACGCGCTCAACGCGCGGCGTCTCTTCAGCAAGAATCGCCATGACCTGGGCGCTCACCTCGCGGTAGCGATTAAAGTGCCCGTGCGTCCAAATGGCTTGCGGGCACAAGCGCCGCGCCTCGGCCGAGGCCATGGCAGAGTGCACGCCAAAGCGGCGCGCCTCATACGAACACGTGGACACGACGCCGCGCGAATCGGCGTCTCCGCCCACGATGAGCGGCTTTCCGCGCCATTCGGGATGATCGAGCATCTCCACGCTCGCAAAAAACGCATCGAGGTCCATGAGGCCCACCGCCGGACCCGTCCAGGGAGGCGGCGTGACGCCCATGGCATCCTCATAACCGTATGTATGTTCGCGTCTTTCCATGTCATGAGTATACCGCGCAGCTCATGTGGGGTGCGTGTATGTGCTTGCAAATCCCGAATTCTTGTCTAAGATATGGATTTGCCCTCGACTACACCGAAGAAGTTGGTCTCACGGACTTCACCTGCCCGCGTCGATGGCGTATTATGTTCAACTGTTTGTTTGTAGTTGCAGCCTAAAGCTGCTTGGTTGGAGGAGTTTCCTTTGGCAGTCAAGATTCGCCTTGCTCGTCACGGCGCTAAGAAGCGTCCGTACTACCGTGTCGTCGTCGCCGATTCCCGCGCCCCGCGTGACGGTCGTATCATCGAGGAGGTTGGCCGCTACAACCCGATGACCGCCCCCAAGACCATCAACCTCGACCTCGAGAAGATCGCCGACTGGCAGTCCAAGGGCGCTCAGCTCACCGACGCCGTCGCCGCTCTGGTCAAGGCCGCCAACGAGGGCGAGAAGACCGAGACCGTCGTCAAGAAGTCCAAGAAGCAGCTCGCCAAAGAGGCCGAGGCCGCTAAGGCTGCCGCTGAGGCCGCTGAGGGCGCCGAGGAGTAAATCGTGCCTGAGGTTGACGCTGCACAGCTCGAGGGTGAGGCAATGCTCTCAGATCGCATCGCCGATCTCGTCGAATATCTCGTTGTTCAGATCGTCGACGACCCGGATTCCGTGAGCCTTGAGGTCATTGATGGTGATGACGCCTCTACGATTGAGGTTTCTGTCGCCGAGGATGACGTCGCTAAGGTCATCGGCCGTCGTGGCCGTACCATCAAGGCCATTCGCACGCTCGCCCGTGCACTGGCCGCTCGCCTCGACACTGCTGTCGAGGTAGAGGTTCTGGGCTAGGACCTTGAGGTCCCAGTACAAAAACATCGCCCGTGTGGTCAAGCCGCACGGAAGGAAGGGGGAGGTCCTCGCGCAGCCGCTGCGGGGGCTTCCTTCTGTATTAGAGCCGGGTATGCGCGTCGCCCTGACGCCGCCGGCGCTCAAGCGCGACCGCTTTTGCACGGTCGTGTCCGTCACCGATACGGGCGATGGCGATCTGGTCTCGTTTGAGGGCATTGACGACTTGACGGCCGCCGAGGGCATCACGGGATGCTATGTGTTGGCAAATCGTGACGATTTTGAGCTCGATTCACTCGACGCCGCCTATACCGACCTGATGGGTCGCGAGGTGGTCGACGAGCGCTTCGGTTCGCTCGGCACGATCGTCGAGATCATGTCGACGCCCGCTAACGATGTTTGGGTTGTCGAGGGTGATCGGTACGGCGAGGTGCTGATTCCCGTGATCGAGCAGGTTGTGCTCGATCTTCCCGACACAGGAACAATTTCCGTCCACGTTATGGACGGCCTGATCGATATGGACAAATAGGGAGGACAACATGCTGATTGAGACCCTTTCGGTCTTTCCCGAGATGTTTGAGCCCGTCATGTCCACATCGATTTTGGGCCGCGCCCGCAAGGCCGGCCTTTTTGATTTTAAGGCGTATAACCTGCGCGACTGGACGCACGACCGCCATCGTACCGTCGATGACGAGCCGTACGGCGGCGGGCAGGGCATGCTCATGAAGATCGAGCCTATCGCCGAGGCCATCGAGGCCATTAGCGCGGAGGGCCCCAAGCCGACGGTGGTGTTCTTCACCCCGTGCGGCGAGCCCTTTACGCAGCATGTGGCCGAGCGCCTGCTCAAAAGCGAGCGCCTGCTGTTTGTGTGCAGCCGTTACGAAGGTGTCGACGAGCGTGCCTATGCGTATGCCGACGAGCGCCTGTCGATCGGCGATTACGTGCTCACGGGCGGCGAGCTTCCCGCTATGGTCGTTGCCGATGCCGTCGTACGCCTGATTCCCGGCGCCCTTGGTGACGAGATGAGCAACGTGGACGAGTCATTCTCGACTGCCGAGGACGGTGGTCTGCTCGAGTACGCGCAGTACACCCGTCCTGCCGAGTTCAACGGCGAGGGCGTGCCTCCAGTGCTCGTGAGCGGTGATCACGCCAAGGTCGATGCCTGGCGTCGCAAGAACGCCATCGAGCGTACCTGCCGCTGGCGCCCCGACCTGATCGAGACGGCGCGGCTTACGCCCGAGGAGCGCGCTTACGCTCAGGAGATCCTTGACGCTTCGTGTTCGCAGAGCGAGGAGTGAGTATGGTTCCTACGCAACATTCCGCGTTGAGGGGCGCTTTTGAGTGGATCGCGGTCATCGCAATCGCGCTTGTGGCCACCTTCCTTATCCGCACCTTTGTGGTCGAGCCCTTTGTGGTGCCCACCGGCTCCATGGAGGACACGATCGAGATTGGCGACCAGATCCTGGCACAAAAGGTGAGCCTCGAGCTCGGTCAGCCCGTCAAACAGGGTGATATCGTGGTGTTCCATAACCCCGATGCCACGTCCGAGCATGACGTGCTGGTAAAGCGCGTCATCGCCACGGCCGGTCAGACGGTCGACTTTCAGGACGGCAAGGTGGTCGTTGACGGCCAAGCGCTCGACGAGGACTATACGACGGGCATGAGCTGGCCACTTTCGGTCCAAGCGCCCGGCGCTCAGGTAAGCTATCCCTACACCGTTCCCGACGGGTGCGTGTGGGTGATGGGCGACAACCGCGAAAACTCTGCCGACTCACGCTACTTTGGTCCCGTCGATCGCTCTGATTTGATCGCTGTGGCGCTTGTGCGCTACTGGCCGCTCAACCGCATCGGCGCTATCGACTAAAAACCGCTATAGTACAGTACCTAACCGTGTAATCGTTTCGACGAGGGGATATTAGAGGCATGAACGCTTCATCGCTTTCCTTCCAAGACATCATCCTGCGCCTCCAGCAGTACTGGGGCGAGCAGGGCTGCGTCATTATGCAGCCCTATGACTCCGAGGTCGGTGCCGGTACCTTCCATACCGCGACCACGCTGCGCTCGCTCGGTCCCGCCGAGTGGCGCACCTGCTATGCGCAGCCCTGCCGCCGTCCCGCCGACGGCCGCTACGGCGAGAACCCTAACCGCATGCAGCACTACTATCAGTTCCAGGTGCTCATCAAGCCCTCGCCGGTCAACGCTCAGGAGCTCTACCTGGGTTCGCTGGCCGCCATTGGCCTGGACCCCAACGACCATGACGTCCGCTTTGTCGAGGACGACTGGGAGAGCCCGACGCTCGGCGCCTGGGGCCTTGGCTGGGAGGTCTGGCTCAACGGCATGGAGGTCACGCAGTTTACGTACTTCCAGCAGGTGGGCGGCATCGAGGTCGACCCCGTGCCTGTCGAGATCACCTACGGCCTGGAGCGTATCGCCATGTATGCCCAGGGCGTCAACTCCGTCTACGACCTGGTGTGGAGCTACCTGCCCGACGGCACGCCCATGACCTACGGCGACGTGTTCTTGGAGAATGAGCGCGAGTTCAGTGCTTATAACTTTGAGGTCGCCAACGTCGAGATGATGCGTCAGAAGTTTGACGACTACGAGGCTGAGTGCCATTCCTGCCTGGAGCGCAAGCTTCCGCTGCCGGCGTACGACTGCGTCATGAAGTGCAGCCACGCCTTCAACCTGCTCGATGCCCGTGGCGCCCTGTCCGCGGTCGAGCGCGCCAACTACATCCTGCGCGTCCGCGCCGTCGCCAAGGCGTGCTGCGAGGCCTATATGGCCGAGGTCGCCGGAGTCAACGAGAATGCCGACCAGGAAGGCGAGGTGGCGTAAGCCATGGCAGACGCTAAGGATTTCCTGTTTGAGATCGGTACGGAGGAAATGCCCTCCGCACCGCTGAACAATGCCGTCAAGCAGCTTGGCACCATGATCGCCAAGGGCCTCGACGAGGCCGGTCTGGCCCACGGCGAGGTCCGCGTGATCTCGAGCCCACGTCGTCTGGCTGCGCTCGTGGCCGACGTCGCCACCGCGACCGATGAGGTTCACGAGGTCAAGCGTGGCCCCGCGGCCAACATTGCCTTCGACGCTGACGGTAACGCCACCAAGGCCGCCCAGGGCTTTGCCCGCAAGTGCGGCGTGGCTGCCGAGGACCTGGTGCGCCGCGAGGACACCGACGGTCGCGAGTACGTCTTTGCCGAGAAGAACATTCCTTCTGCCCCGGCTACCCCGATCCTGACGGCCCTGTGCGAGAAGACCATCGCCGGTTTGCAGTGGCCCAACTACCGCTCCCAGCGCTGGGGCCACGAGCACGCCACGTTCGTGCGTCCGGTCCGCTGGATCTGCTGCCTTCTGGGCGAGGACGTCGTGCCCGTGTCGTTTGCAGACGTGACGAGCGGCAACACCACGCGCGGCCATCGCGTCCTGGGCCCCGGTGACCACGTGGTCGCCAGCCCCGCCGTCTACGAGCAGGTGCTCGAGGACGCCGGCGTGCTCTCCGCCGAGCGCCGTCGCGAGGCCATCCTCGCCGGCATCGCCGAGGTCGAGGCTGCCCGTCCCGGCTGTCATGTTGACACGCCCAAGAAGGTCTTCGAGGAGGTCATCAACCTCTGCGAGTGGCCGACGGTGCTCGTCGGTACCTTCGATGAGGAGTTCCTCAAGGTTCCGCACGAGATCATCTGCGAGTCCATGCTCACCAACCAGCGCTACTTCCCGATCTATGACGGCGAGGGCAAGCTGACGCGTGAGTTCGTGATCGTCTCGAACAGCAAACCCGAGAACGCCGAGCGCGTGATCGACGGCAACGAGCGCGTCGTGCGTGCTCGCCTGGACGACGCCAAGTTCTTCTACGAGGAAGACCTGAAGATCTCCCTCGACGAGTTCCGTGAGCGTCTGGCCAAGGTCGCCTTCCAGGAGAAGCTCGGCAGCGTGCTCGCCAAATCCGAGCGTATTGAGCAGCTCGCGCTCGCCATCGCTCGCGAGGCCCATCTGGGCGCTCACCTTGCCGCCGATGCCGCTCGCGCCGCTCACCTGTGCAAGGCCGACCTGGTATCCAACGCCGTCGTCGAGTTCACGAGCCAGCAGGGCGTGATGGGCGGTTACTACGCCACCGCGATGGGGGAGAACGACGAGGTCGCCCACGCCATTCGCGATCATTATCGTCCCCGCTTTGCCGGTGACGAGCTGCCCGAGGGCACCGCTGGCTGCATCGTGGCCTGCGCCGACAAGCTCGATACCATCGCCGGTATCTTTGCCATCGGCGAGCCTCCGACCGGCTCCTCCGACCCCTACGCGCTGCGTCGTGCCGCTATCGGCATCATCAACATCCTGCGCGACCGTCTGCCGATCGACCCCACGTCGCTGATTGACTTTGCTCTGCAGCTTTACAGCGAGCAGGGCATTGAGTTCGACGCCGCCGAGGTCGCCCAGCAGGTCCGTGACTTCTTCCATGGCCGCCTGGTGAGCATGGCCCGCGACGAAAAGATCCCGGCCGATACCGTTGCCGCCGTCTCCGCGGTGCACATCATCGCCCCGTCCGTCTTCTTCGCCCGCTGCGCCGCCCTCGACGAGGCCCGCAAGAATGATGCCGAGACCTTTGACAACCTTGCTACCGCCTATGCCCGTGCCGCGCACATCTCCAAGCCCGAGCTGGGTGCGGAGTATGACCGCAGCCTGATGGGCGAGGTCGAGCTCGCGCTCGCCGACGCCTCCGAGGCTGCTCAGACCGCTGTCGATGCCGCCCTTATTGCCGAGGACTACCCGGCCGCATTTGCCGCCCTCGCCGCCCTGCGCGCGCCCATCGACCGTTTCTTCGATGAGGTCATGGTCATGGACAAGGACGAGCAGCTTCGCGATAATCGCCTTAAGCTGCTCAACCGCTTCGAGGTCGTTTTCTCCGGTATCGCCAACATCGGTGAGCTTGCCCGCAAAAAGTAAGCCAGCCTGCGCATAAGCGCAAAAGGAGCCCCGCATGGATTGCCCGGTCACCGCTCGTCCCACCGTTATCGTTATCTCCGACTCGCTCGGCGATACCGCTTGTGAGGTGGTGCTTGCGGCGTCCGGGCAATTTGATGAAGGGGTTTTTCGCGTTTTGCGCCTGCCTAAGGTGACCTCTGTGGAGCAGGTCAAGTCATTTGTGGGGCCGCGCGTCGATGCGGACCATCGCGATATTGCCGTGTTCCACACCATCGTCGATCCGGCGCTTCGCGCCCGCGTGCTCGATTATTTGGGCATGCTGCACATTCGCTCGGTCGACCTGATCGGTCCGACGCTCGCCGTATTGTCGTCGCTCATCGGTGTGCCGCCCAAGGGCGTTGCGGGCGTGATTCACAAGACCGATGACCGCTATTTCCATCGTATCGAGGCCATGGAGTATTTCGTTGAGCACGATGACGGGCGCGGCTGCGACGATCTGTCGGGTGCCGATATCGTGCTGCTGGGTGTGTCGCGTACATCCAAGACGCCGCTGTCGATGTATTTAGCCTATCAGGGCTACAAGGTCGCCAATGTCCCACTGGCGCATGGCATGGAGCCGCCCAAGTCGATCTACGAGGTCGACCCGATGCGCCTGTTCGGCCTGATTTCGACCGTCGATGTGATTTCCGAAATTCGCGATAGCCGCTTGGGCGATGACTACGCCCGTGCCGTTGCCGGCTCCTATGCCGAGCCCGAGAGCGTGCGCAGCGAGCTTGCGGAAGCCCGCGCGCTCATGAAACGCCTGGGCTGCTTTGTAGTGCGTACCGACGGCAAAGCCATCGAGGAAAGCGCTGCCGAGATCATTGCTCACCTCGAAGAGATTCAAGAGGCAAGAGCCCGCCGTGCCGCCCGCCGCGCTCAACAAAAGTAGCTCACTTGGGACAAGGTTGTTTGGGTAGTTAATTTGGGACGGGGCTCTTTTAGCTACCCAAAGAGAATACTTGGAAATAATGCTGATAAATGGTAAAGCGATTTAGCAAAAACATCGCATCCGACCTGCATTTTCCTTGTAGTGGTATCTTCATAAGGTAACCACCTTTACCTACCGTTTACCGCCGGTTTTAGCACGTTTACCAAACCGCGCACCCTCTGCTCAAGCCTGTCCAAAACCCGCCGTATAGTTCCCTCACGGCCCGCATCCGGCGGGTCGATTCGTTACCACGGTCGTGCGCGTAAGCGCATGGAAGGGGAAGTATCGTGAGCGATTGCAAGAGGGTTTACCGTTTTGGAACCGACGCCCAGGGCACCTGTGTCACTGAGGGCGACAAATCCATGAACTTCGTGCTTGGCGGCAAAGGCGCAAACCTTGCCGAGATGAGCCGCATCGGTCTGCCGGTTCCCGGTGGCTTTACCATTACCTGCCAGACCTGTGTCGAGTACTCCGGTGCCGGCAACGTCTGGCTCGAAGGCGCACTCGATGAGATCGTTGCCGCCGAGGCGGACCTCGAGGCCCGTTGCGGCAAGAAACTCGGCGATGCCTCCGATCCGCTGCTCGTGTCGGTTCGCTCGGGCGCTCCGTTCTCCATGCCCGGCATGATGGACACGGTCCTCAACCTGGGCCTCAACGACGATTCCGTCCAGGGCCTTATCGCGCAGACGCAGAACCCGCGCTTTGCCTGGGACAGCTACCGTCGCTTTATCCAGATGTTCTCCAACGTCGTCATGGGCGTCGACGCCGACCTATTCGAGAACGCCCTGACCCAGGCCCGCCTGGTCGCCGGCGTTCGTGTCGATTCAGAGCTTTCGGCCGAGGACCTGCAGGAGCTCGTCGAGACCTTCAAGGGGATCTTCTCCGACAACGTTGAGGCCGCCCTGTACCCCGAGCTCGAGGTCGCCGACGGCAAGCCTGTCTTCCCGCACGACCCGGAGCTTCAGCTGCGCCTTGCCATTCAGGCTGTCTTTGGCAGCTGGATGAACGAGCGTGCGTGCATCTACCGCAAGCAGCATGGTATCTCCGACGAGCTCGGTACCGCCGTCAACGTTCAGGCCATGGCTTTTGGTAACAAGGGCGAGACCTCCGCGACCGGCGTCGCCTTTACGCGCAACCCGGCTGACGGCACCAAGGAGTTCTACGGGGACTTTCTGGTGAACGCCCAGGGCGAGGACGTTGTCGCCGGCATCCGCAACACCGAGCCCATCGCCGACCTCAAGACTACCCCGGGCCTCGAGTCCGCAGGCGAGGAGCTCGAGCGCGTGTTCCTGACGCTCGAGGATCACTATCGCGATATGTGCGATATCGAGTTCACCATCGAGCAGGGCAAGCTCTGGATGCTCCAGACCCGCGTGGGCAAGCGCACCGCCACCGCCGCCCTGCGCATCGCCATCGAGATGGTCGAGGAGGGCCTCATCACCCGCGAGGAGGCCGTGAGCCGCATCGACCCCGCACAGCTCGACCAGCTCCTGCACCCGCAGTTCGACGCCTCCAAGAAGTACGAGGCACTCGCTACCGGTCTTAACGCCAGCCCCGGTGCCGCCGTGGGCGAGGTCGTGTTCTCGAGTGATGACGCCGTCGCGCGTTCCGCCGAAGGCCATAAGGTCATTCTGGTCCGCTGGGAGACCAACCCCGACGACCTGAAGGGCATGGTTGCCGCCGAGGGCATCCTAACCAGCCACGGTGGCAAGACGAGCCATGCCGCCGTTATCGCCCGCGGTATGGGTACGCCCTGCGTCTGCGGCGTCGAACGCTTCCATATCGACGCCGCCGAGAAGGTCGTGCACATCGAGGGCAGTGACCGCGTGCTGCATGAGGGTGATGTCATCTCCATCGACGGTACCCAGGGTATCGTCGTCGACGGCGCCGTTGATCTGGTTTCGGCCGAGCTCACCGGCGATCTGGACACTATCCTGTCCTGGGCCGACGAGATTCGTCTGGACGAGACCGGTGGCCACGCCAACCACGTGCGCGTTAATGCCGACAACCCCGAGGACGCCGCGCTCGCACTCGAGTTTGGCGCCGAGGCCATCGGTCTGTGCCGCACCGAGCACATGTTCCTGGGCGATCGCAAGAACATCATCCAGAGCTTTATCCTGTCTGACGATGAGGCCGTGAAGCAGCAGGCCCTGGCCGACCTGCTCAAGGTTCAGACCGAGGACTTCCTGGCGATGTTCAAGACCATGTCCGGTCGCGATGTGGTCGTCCGCCTGCTCGATCCGCCACTTCATGAGTTCTTGGATAATCCTCGAGAGCTCGAGGTCGCCATCACCAAGAAGGAAGCCGCTGGCGCCAGCGAGGAAGAGCTTGCCGTCCTGCGCGCCCGCCTGCGTCGCATTGACGGCATGGTCGAGTCCAACCCGATGCTCGGCCTGCGCGGCGTGCGCCTGTCCGTCGTCTTTGGCAATCTGCCGCTCATGCAGGTCCGCGCTGTGGCCACGGCTGCTGCCCGCCTTCTCAAGGATGGTGTCGACCCACGCCCCGAGATCATGGTTCCGCTCGTTTCCATCACGGCAGAGCATGTCCAGACCCGCGAGGTCATTGAGCGTGTCATCGCCGAGGTTTCCGCCGAGGAAGGTGTCGAGCTCAACATTCCCGTGGGCACGATGCTCGAGCTGCCGCGCGCCTGCATTGTCGCCGACGAGATCGCCCATCATGCCGACTTCTTCTGCTTTGGCACCAACGACCTCACCCAGACGACCTTCGGCTTCTCCCGCGACGATGCCGAGGCCAAGTTCATTCCGCTGTACCTGCACAAGAAGATCCTGAAGGACAACCCCTTCGAGACCATCGACACGGCGGTGCTGGAGCTCGTGCGCTTGGCCGTCGAGAAGGGCCGCGCCACCAATCCCGACATGCACTTTGGCGTGTGCGGCGAACACGGCGGCGACCCCAAGTCCATCAAGGGCCTGTTTAACGTGGCTGACGCGGACTACGTGTCCTGCTCGCCCTATCGTGTGCCCCTCGCACGTCTGGCTGCCGCCCAGGCCAAGCTCGAGGCCAAGCGTTCCGCCTAGCGTTTAGCGTTTAGACGCCTAGCGTAGCCCCCCCCTTCATACCGCCCGTCTCATTCGTGAGGCGGGCGGTTATCATGTGCGGGTTTTGTCTTTTTGTCTGCGCTAAAAATTGTTCTTGCAGCAGAAACCCGCGCGTGTATACTCGAATACGTTTGTTCAACTACGTGCCGGCCAAGGTGGTACGGCACCTCTAGAAGAGTAAGGAATTGCACATGGATTACATCCGCGCAATCGAGCGTCAGCAGATCCGCGAGGACATTCCTCAGGTTCGCGTCGCCGACAACGTCAAGGTTCACTACCGCATTAAGGAAGGCGACCGCGAGCGCATCCAGGTCTTCCAGGGCGACGTCATCCGCATGGCCGGCGCCGGTGCCCGCGAGACCTTCACCGTCCGCAAGATGTCCTTCGGTGTCGGTGTTGAGCGTACCTTCCCGCTTCACAGCCCCAAGATCGCCAAGCTCGAGGTCGTTCGTCATGGTCGCGTCCGTCGCGCCAAGCTGTACTACCTCCGCGACAAGGTGGGCAAGGCTGCTCGCATCCCCGAGAAGCGCTAAGAAGATCGCAGCGTCTGTCCACTCGTTTGGACACAAGGGTCACCTTCGGGTGGCCCTTCTTTTTATCTGATTTGCATGCAAGGAGGGCCTGGTATGGCCAACATGACGAGCTCGGTTTCGGCATCGCAGGTTGCCGGTGAGTTGGCGAGCGCTACGTTTGAGGAGATTCCCGCCCTCGTGGAGCATTATCGCGAGGATCCGCGCCAGCAGGTGATCAAGGCTTGCGAGCGTGCCCTCAAACGCCATGCCAAAGAGCTTGCCGAGCGCGAGCGCGTCAACGGCATGTATCAGCTTATGCATGAGCTCGGCGGTGATGGTGTGGTCGTGGGCGTCGACGAGGTGGGCCGTGGCTCGGTAGCGGGTCCCTTGACCGTGTGTGCCGTGTGTCTTCCGATGGAGCCGCGCATCTGGGGCATCAACGATTCCAAAAAGCTCACGCCCGCGCGCCGCGAGCTGCTCTCGGTGAAGATAGCCGAGGTGGCGACTGCCATCGGCTTTTGCCATATCGCGCCGAAGGATATCGATGAAATGGGCATGGCCCGTGCTATCCGTACTGCCGTTGCGGGCGCCGTGGCCGATACGGGACTTGAACCCGACTGCGTCCTCATGGATGGCAACCCCTTGGGCGCCGTTCCTAACGAGCGCGATGTGGTGAAGGGTGATGCCAAAATCGCCTGCATCGCCGCGGCGTCCATCATGGCCAAGGTCACGCGTGACGAGATGATGGTCGAGTACGACGCCGAGTATCCCGAGTACCATCTGGCCGAGTCGAAGGGCTATGCAAGCCCCGAGCATATCGAGGCCATTCGCAAACATGGACTTTGTCCACTGCACCGCGTGAGCTTTTGCGGAAACTTTCTGCAGACTGAGCGCCTTTTCTAGGTCAATTGTGGAGACAGGGACCTCAAGGGTTTTATAAACCTGCTGGTAGTGGGCCGTATGCAACACCATTGCTGCGTACGGCCCGTTTTTTGACGGCATTTGGTCAGCTTTTGGTTTGCTTCCGGTACTTACCCGCATGAAAGGTGCCCTCATCATCGGGGCAATGCAGCGTGCGGGAAAGGAGACCCCATGAGTGCCGCAAGCAAAAAGAGCAAGACGCAGCAGCTCAAGGAGCGTTGGGAAAACGGCGAGCTCGACTGCGGGGCGATGACGCCCGAGTTTATCAAGGGACTCAGTCCCCGCGAGCTGGGCATGCTGGGCGAGCTGATCACCATCGACTACTTTAACGAGCGCGGCTACACCTTGCTGGAGCAGGGTTATCGTTGCACCGAGGGCGAGGCCGATCTGGTGCTGCTCGATGAGCTCGACGATGTCGTGGTGATGGCCGAGGTCAAGACCAGACGCGTCGCACTGGATTGCAACACGCGGGTCTTTCCCGAGGAGGCCGTGGACGCCCAAAAGCAACGCCGCTACCGCCGCATCGCAAGTTGCTATCTCATGGAGCATTATCCGCTCAAGGCGATTCGCTTCGATGCCGTGGGTGTCACCATTCGCGGCGGGCATATCGCCGAGATCGAGCATCAGTACAACGCGTTCGATTGGCAGGTGTCGTGATGGCGTTCGAGACGTTTGCCGTTCACGCGGCCTGCATCCGCGGCGTCGAGGCGATTCACGTCACGGTCGAGGTCTCGCTTGCCGGCGGCGTTCCGGGCATCCAGATGCTCGGCATTCCGAGTATGGAGGTGATGGAGTCGCGCGGGCGTATTCGCTGTGCGATGCGCTCCGCCGGGTTCGAGATCCCGCGCTCGGGCATTACGGTCAATCTGGCGCCAGGCGATATCCGCAAGACCGGTAGCGGCTTTGATCTGCCCATCGCCATCGCGGTATTGGCGGCCGATGGACAGATTCCCCGCGACAACCTCGATCGTTGTCTTATCGCTGGTGAGCTTGGCTTGGACGGTACGGTGCTTCCTGTCAAGGGCGAGGTGGCGTTTCAGCTATTGGCTCGCGACATGGGGCTGTCTTTTATCGCCGGCAGGTCCGACCAGCATGTGCCGCTTGCGGGCGTTGATTGCGGCTTTATCGATCATTTGTCTCAGCTTGCCCATGGCATGGGCGAGGCGGCTCGGCACTATCTGGATTCCGAGGGTGTTGAGGCTACTTTTGAGCCTGAACTCGACTATGCCGACGTGCTGGGGCAGGAGGTTGCCAAACGCGGCATGGCGCTGGCGGCAGCGGGTGAGCTCGGTTTGCTTATGATCGGGTCCCCGGGATCGGGCAAGACGATGCTCGCCCGTCGTATGACCGGCATCCTGCCCGAGCTTTCCGTTGAGGACCAGCAGGAGGCGCTGTGCATCCATTCGGTCTTGGGTGAGAACATCGATGGCTTGTTGGCGGGGCACCGGCCCTTCCGCAGTCCTCATCACAGTATTTCGACCGCAGGTCTTATCGGCGGTGGGCGCCCGGTGCACCCGGGTGAGATCAGCCTTGCTCATGGCGGCGTGCTCTTTTTGGACGAGCTTGCCGAGTTTCCCACGGGTGTGCTGCAGACGCTGCGTCAGCCCATCGAGCGCGGCTATGTGAGGATCGTGCGCGTCGACGGGGCTTTTACCTTCCCGTCGCGCTTTCAGCTGCTGGCTGCGAGCAATCCCTGCCCCTGCGGCTTTTTGGGCGATCGTGAGGTACCGTGTCGCTGCTCGGCGGCGATGGTCGAGCGCTATCGGTCTAAACTGCGCGGTCCTTTGGCCGACCGTATCGACATGATGATCGACGTGACCCGTCCCGACCCCCAAGTGATTATCGAGGGTGCGGAGGGTATGTCGTCGGCCGAGTTGCGTGACTACGTTGTGCGCGGTCGCGCCTTTCGCGCCTGGCGCGAATCCCGTATGGACGATGCGGATGCCGAGGCCGAGGATGACGCGACACGGTCTATTGACGGCGTCGTTTCGACCTTTGAGCTCGATGATGCTGCCGAGAAATGCGTACTCGGCCTGTCCAAACGCACGCATCTCACGGGCCGCGGCATCGTGCGCCTGGTGCGCATCGCGCGTACAATCGCTGACGTCGCCGAGAGCGAGCAGGTGACGCAGGACCATGTGCTCGAGGCGGCGATGTACCAGGGAAGGAGGGACCAATGATAGCCGAGGGGACCTTTGAGCTGCATCCAGGTGATGCGTTGTATCCCGAGACCGTTTTGGAGCTTTCTGATGTACCCCAGACGCTTTATGTGCGTGGCAATCCCGAGGTGCTTTCGACACCCGCGCTCTCCATCATCGGCGCGCGCAAGGCCTCGCCGTATGGTCTTGCCGTGGCAGAGCTTGCGGCAAAGGTGGCGGTCGAGGCGGGAGTGACGGTAGTTTCGGGCGGCGCGGTCGGTTGTGACCAGGCCTCGGGTTGGGCTGCGGTCAACGCCGGCGGCAAACACGTCGTGGTGCTGGGGACGGGCGCCGACGTGGTCTACCCGCGTTCGAGCGCGGGGCTTATTATGCGCACGCTCGATACGGGTGGCGCGGTCGTGTCGATCTCTCCGTGGGGCATGGGTCCGCGCAAGTTTGCCTTTCCGCGCCGCAATCGCGTGATCGCGGCCCTGTCGCAAGCCCTCTTTGTTTCCGAGGCGGGTATGCCTTCCGGGACGTTTTCTACAGCCGAGGCTGCTATGGATTTGGGGCGCGAACTTCTTGTCGTGCCGGGGTCGATCCTATCGCCCGAGTCGCGTGGCACGAATTACCTCATTGCGAACGGTGCCTGCTGCATCATCGACGAGGAATCTATCGAGATGGCTATCTCACGCATCTACGGCACCCTGCGCTACTCGCGCCCCGATGCTCCCGGCATTGCCGACCTGGATCCAACACAGCAGACCGTGATGCATGCGCTCATCGCCTCTCCGCTCAAGGTCGACGACATTGCGGCGCTCGTCTCACTCGATGCTGTCGGCGTACTTAAGCTCCTGGGTTCGCTTGAGCTCGAGGGTCTTATCGAGCGCATGATGGATGGAAGGTATGCGCCCTCCAAGTTTGCCCTTCACGCCCAGACACCCTTCGGTCACAATGGAAAACATGTCAATTAGAAAGGTGTTTGCAGATGCTGTTTGATCAGGTGACGGTTATCGGTGGCGGTCTGGCGGGTTCGGAATGCGCGATCCAGCTGGCAGACCGCGGTTTTGCCGTTAAGCTGTGCGAGATGCGCCCCCAGGTTAGCTCCCCGGCTCACCATACCGATCACTTGGCAGAGCTCGTCTGCTCCAATTCGTTTAAGTCGACCCGTTCCGATTCCGCGGCTGGTTTGCTGAAGGCCGAGCTTGAGCGCATGGGTTCAGTCCTGCTCGATTGCGCCCATCGCGCGGCTGTTCCCGCCGGCGGTGCCCTGGCGGTCGACCGCGTCAAGTTTTCCGAGCTTGTCGAGGCCGAGGTTGCCGCCCGTCCCAATATCGAGATCATTCACGGCGAGGTCACGCAGATTCCCGAAGGTCACGTGGTCATTGCCGCCGGCCCCTTGTGCTCGCCGGCGCTGAGCGAAGAGGTCATGAAGCTCGTCGGTGGCGACGCCCTTGCGTTCTTCGATGCCGCGGCGCCGATCGTCGATGCCTCCACGCTCGATATGGACGTGCTGTTCTCGCAGTCGCGCTACGAGGAGCAGGGGAGCGGCGACTATCTCAACGCTCCGCTCAACAAGGAGGAGTACGAGGCCTTTATCGAGGCGCTTACCACGGCCGACCGCGTGGTGCTCAAGGACTTTGAGGGCGGCGATCTGTTCCAGGCCTGCCAGCCTGCCGAGGAAGTTGCGCGCACCGGCAAGGACGCCATTCGCTTTGGCGCCATGAAGCCCGTCGGCCTCACCGACCCGCGTACCGGTCGTCGTCCCTGGGCGGCGATTCAGCTGCGTGCCGAGAATAAGGAGAAGACCGCCTATAACCTGGTGGGCTTCCAGACCAACTTGACCTTTGGCGAGCAGAAGCGCGTCTTCCATATGGTGCCGGGCCTGGAGAACGCTGAGTTCTTCCGCTACGGTGTCATGCACCGTAATACCTTTGTCGACGCCCCGCACGTGCTCGATGGCACCTTTGCCGTGCCTGGTACCGGCGTGCGCCTGGCCGGTCAGATCACCGGCACCGAGGGGTACATGGAAGCCGTGGCGACCGGTCTGCTCGCGGCGCTCAACACCTATGCCGAGGCTATCGGCGCCGCGGGCGTCGAGTTGCCCCGCGTGGGCGCCCTGGGCGCGCTCGTGGGCTATGCGACCGATCCTGCCACCGTGGGCTACCAGCCCATGCATGTCAACTTTGGCCTGGTGCCTCCGCTCGAGGACGGTAAGCGTCGCAGCAAGCGCGACCGCTATCAGGCGTATGCGGACCGTGCGCTCGAGGCTCTTGATGCCTATCTGGCCACTCGCCCCGATCTGTTTGGAGGCGACCGGTCATAGCCTTTGACCTGTACGATGCCGTCGACTCGTTTATCGCCTATATCGCATGTGTCGAGGGACTTTCTCCCAACACGGTGACGGCCTATGGCTCGAGGCTGGAGCGCTTTGCTGCCTGGTGCGAGCGCGAGGATATCGATGCCTTCGCTGCCGACGTGCGCACCATTCGTCGCTATCTTGCCGAGCTTTCGCGTGAACAGGTGGCTCCCCGAACGCTTGCGGCGCACCTTTCGGCTATCCGATCGCTCTATCGCTGGATGGCTGCCGAGGGGATTGTCGAGGGCGATGCAGTCTCGGCGATCGCATCGCCCAAGCTGCCGCGTGACCTGCCGGGCGTCCTTACGACCAAGCAGGTCGAGGCGCTGCTCAAGATGCCTGATACCTCAACACCCGCGGGACTGCGCGATGCGGCGATGCTCGAGCTGCTCTATGCCTCGGGCGCCCGTATCTCTGAGCTCGCAGCACTCAATGTGGAGTCCATTGCGTGGTCCGAACGCACGCTGCGCCTGTGGGGCAAGGGGAGCAAAGAACGTATCGTCCCTCTGTATCGTCGTGCGCTCGAGGCGACGCGTCTCTATATTGAGGAGGGGAGGCCGGAGTTGCTCGCTCAGGCAAAGCGTCGTGACCCCGCTACCGGGCCGCATCCGCTGCTTATATCGGCGCGCGGTAATCGCATGAGTGCCGCCATGCTCAGGCGGCGGTTTCATATGCTGGCGACGCTCGCCGGCATTCCGGCCGACATCGCCCCGCATGCGATGCGCCATACCTTTGCGACCGACTTGCTCGAGGGCGGCGCGGACCTGCGCTCGGTTCAAGAGCTGCTGGGTCATGCGAGCCTGTCCACGACGCAGATCTACACGCATCTCACACCCGATCGGCTTAAGCGGGCTGTGGCTCAAGCCCATCCCCGCGGCGAATAGTGGCTGGGACGTCCCGCGCCGCGCTCAGGTGTGTGGTTTTGATTGCGGGTTGGCAGGAAGATGCATTCCTGCTATCATTCATCGGGTTGCTTCACGGCAACAGGTTTATATCACGCACGCGCGGCTACTTCATACCGTGGTGCCCGGGCTTTGGTAGCACATGTCCGGGTTGGTTTTGGAGGATGACCCCGCGCGGAGGCAAACCACAGGAGGTTTAACATGGCTACCAAGATTAATATCCGCACCCTGCTCGAGGCCGGCTGCCACTTCGGTCACCAGACCCGTCGCTGGAACCCCAAGATGAAGCCGTTCATCTTCGGTGAGCGCAACGGCATCTACATCCTCGACCTCAAGCAGACTATCCTCGACGCCGACCAGGCCTACACCTTCGTCAAGAACGTCGCCAAGGGCGGCAACGTGCTGTTCGTCGGCACCAAGAAGCAGGCTCAGGAGGCCGTCAAGAACGCTGCTGAGCGCGCCAACATGCCTTACATCAACCAGCGTTGGCTCGGCGGCATGCTGACCAACTTCGTCACCATCCGCTCCCGCATCAACCGCATGGAGGAGCTTGAGGCCATGGTCGAGGACGGCCGCATGGCAGTGCTCCCCAAGAAGGAGCAGGCTGTTCTCGGCAAGGAGCTCACCAAGCTCCAGACCAACCTCGGTGGCGCCCGCGACATGAAGGGTCTGCCCCAGGCTCTCTTCGTCATCGACACCAAGCGCGAGGAGAACGCCATCAAGGAGGCTCAGCGCCTGAACATCCCCGTCGTCGCTCTGATCGACACCAACTCCGATCCCGACGAGGTCGAGTACGGCATCCCCTGCAACGATGACGCTATCTCTGCTGTCACCCTTATGTGCGAGCTCATGGCTGACGCCTGCCTCGCTGGCTCCGGCAAGGAGCAGGTCTCCGAGGCCGAGATGGCCGCTGAGCCCAAGGCCGAGTAAATCAGTCTTAGTTATTTCTTTTTCATCTCTTTGAAAGGAACCACAATGGCCCAGATTACCGCCGCTATGGTCAAGCAGCTCCGCGAGATGACCGACTCCCCGATGATGGAGTGCAAGAAGGCTCTCGTCGAGGCTGACGGCGACATGGACGCCGCTGTCGACGTTCTTCGTAAGAACGGCCTTGCCAAGGCTGCCAAGAAGGCTGGCCGTGAGACCAACGAGGGCGCTGTCGCCGCGTTCGTCTCCGAGGATGGCAAGACCGGCGCTCTGCTCGAGCTCTCCTGCGAGACCGACTTCGTTGGCTCCAACGCCAAGTTCACTGGCTTTGCTTCCAAGGTCGCTGAGGTTGTCGCTACCACCGAGCCTGCTGACGTCGACGCTCTGCTCGAGAAGCCGATGGGCGAGGAGACCGTTTCCTCCGAGCTCACCGAGATGATTCACATCATGGGCGAGAACATGAAGATCTCCCGCTTCGCTGCCCGCAAGGCCGAGAACGGCGCGCTCGCTTCTTACATCCACATGGGTGGTAAGATCGGCGTCCTCGTCGAGTTCGCCTTCGAGAAGGCCGAGACCGCTCAGGCTGAGTCCTTCAAGACCTTCGCTCACGACGTTGCCCTTCAGGTTGCCGCCGTCGCCCCGATCTGTGCTACCCGCGATCAGGTTCCGGCCGAGACCGTCGAGCACGAGAAGCAGATCTACATGGCTCAGGCTGCCGAGTCCGGTAAGCCCGAGGCTATCCAGGAGAAGATGGCTGTCGGCCGTCTGGAGAAGTTCTACAAGCAGTCCGTGCTCACCGAGCAGGAGTTCATCAAGGACAGCTCCCTCACCATCAAGAAGTACGCTGAGCAGGTCTCCAAGGAGCTCGGCGACACCATTACCGTCGTTGCCTTTGACCGTCTGGTTCGTGGCGAGTAAATAAGCTCTTGTAGCTGGTAATGAGCAGGCTGTGGGTTTTACTCACAGCCTGCTTTTTCATGGCTCTTCTTAGAGCCTTTGATAGAATGTTGAGAGTTCAATCTAAAGGAGGATCGCTTTGTCCGACATCCGATATAAACGCGTGCTTCTTAAGCTTTCTGGCGAAGCACTGATGGGCGACGGCCAGTATGGCATCGACCCCAAGGTTACCGACCATCTTGCCAAACAGGTCAAGGAGCTGCTCGCCGTTGGCCATGAGGTCGGCGTCGTTGTCGGCGGCGGCAATATTTTCCGCGGCATGGCCGGCGCTGCCGGTGGCATGGAGCGTGCTCAGGCCGACTACATGGGCATGCTGGCAACCGTTATGAACGCGCTCGCCCTGCAGGATGCCTTCGAGCACAACGATGTTCCCTGCCGCGTTATGAGCGCTATCCAGATGAACGAGATCTGCGAGCCCTATATTCGCCGTCGCGCCATCAACCACCTTTCCAAGGGCAACGTCGTTATCTTTGCCGCCGGTTCGGGCAATCCGTACTTTACGACCGACACCGCCGCGGCTCTTCGTGCGTGCGAGATCGGCGCCGAGATTCTGATTAAAGCCACCAAGGTTGACGGCATCTACGACAAGGATCCCGTCAAGTGCGCCGACGCCGTCCGTTTTGACAAGATTACCTATCACGAGGTGCTCGTCCGCGGTCTGCAGGTTATGGATTCCACGGCTACGGCACTGTGCCAGGACAACCGTATGCCGATTTTGGTCCTCAACATCGATGGCGAGGACACCGTCAAGCGCGCGCTCGCGGGTGAGCCCGTCGGCACGCTCGTCTATCAGGAGGATTAAGCATGGCAGAGAACATCACCGCCCATATGGACAAGTCGCTCGAGTCCCTCAAGCATAACTTCTCCAAGGTCCGTACCGGTCGCGCCAACGCCAACATTCTGTCCGACATCACCGTTGATTATTACGGTGTCCCCACGCCGGTCACGCAGATTGCCGCCGTCAAGACCCCCGAGGCTCACATGCTGCTCATCGAGCCGTGGGACAAGGCGCTCATCAACGCTATCGTCAAGGCCATCGGCGCTTCCGATCTGGGCATTACCCCCAACTCCGATGGCACCGTCGTTCGTCTGCCGTTCCCGGCCCCCACTGAGGAGCGCCGTCGCGAGCTCGTCAAGGAGTGCCGCGAGTACGCCGAGCAGGCCAAGGTGTCTATCCGTAACATCCGTCGCGACTTCAACAACAAGCTCGAGCGCGATGAGGAGCTCACCGAGGACGATGTCCGTCGCGAGCAGGCCAAGGTCCAGAAGCACACCGATGAGTATGTCGCCAAGGTCGAGGAGCTTCTGAAGGAAAAAGAAGCCGAGGTCATGGAGATCTAAGGTGCAATACGACAAGCATAAACTGGTCGAGTACTTTGCCGACGCCCCTGCGGGCGTCGGTTTTTCCGACCTTGACCTCAATAACATTCCGCACCATATCTCGTGCATCATGGACGGCAACGGTCGTTGGGCCACGTCGCGCGGTCTTGCACGCACCGAGGGTCATAAGGCAGGTATCGTCTCGCTGCGCGAGATCATTACCGCCTGCGTGCGCCTGGGCGTCGACGTGCTTTCTGCCTATGCGTTTTCTACCGAAAACTGGAACCGTCCGCAGCATGAGGTCAACGTCTTGATGCATCTGTTTGCCAAGACGTTTATCGACGAGCTGCCGCTTCTGAAGCGCGAAAACGTGCGTGTTGTCTTTTTGGGTGACATTTCCGCGCTGCCCAAGAAGACCCGCGACGTTTTTGAACGCGGTCTTGCCGAGTGCGCCGATCACACCGGTATGACGCTGGCGCTTGCCGTCAACTACGGCGCGCGTGCCGAGATTACCCGCGCTGTCCGTCAGATTGCACTCGACGCTGCCGCCGGTAAGATCGATCCTGCCGCAATTGATGACGACATGGTGGCTTCCCATCTCTATACCGCCGGCCTTCCCGATCCTGAGCTTGTGATTCGCACCTCTGGTGAGCTGCGCCTTTCGAACTATCTGCTGTGGCAGGTGGCTTATTCCGAATTCTACGTCACCGATACCTATTGGCCCGACTTTGATCGTTGGGGCCTTGTCGACGCCATTTTGGCCTATCAGGGCCGTGACCGTAGGTTTGGTGGACTGAGTAAGACCGAGGAGGCTTAATCGTGTCCGATCGTCCCAAGGCATCTGCTCCCAAGACGCCTGCGCGCAAAGCTGCCACTGCTGGAGCGCCTGCAGCTAAGAGCGGCACCGGTTCGTGGCTGGCGGGCTTTATTACCCGTGCCGCCGCCGGTATCGTCTACGCCGTTGTCTTTATCCTGTGCCTGGTTTTGGGTATCGTGCCCACGGCCATCTTTGTTTCCGTCATGAGCGGTCTGTGCTGCTATGAGTTTTTCCGTATGACAAGGCTCGATGGCAAGATGGCTAACGAGCGCATGGGTATCGCTGCCGCCGTACTCTTTCCGCTGTCGGCGTTGGGCGATTCGATGTTGCTGAATGCCCTGCTTTTTGCCCTGATGCTCGCTGTGGGCATTTGGTATGTCTGGTCGCCGCGTACCCGCATCTCTGATGTGGCCGTGACGCTCATGGGTCCCATCTACACTGGCTTTATGCTGTCGGCTATCGTGCTGCTGCGCGATGCCGTGCCCGGTTTTGCCGGTGCCCTGCTTTCAGTGGGCGTTTGCGCGTCCCTTTGGGTCTCCGATTCGTTTGCCTACATCGTGGGTAGCCGTATCGGCAAGCACAAGATGGTTCCCAAGATCTCTCCCAAAAAGAGCTGGGAGGGGTTTGCCGGCGGCATCCTGGGCTCGGTTTTGATTTGGTTCATCCTGTGGGCGACGCACTTCTACAAGCTCAGCCTGCCCTATGCGCTGCTGTGCGGCGTGGTCGTGTCCATTCTGGGCGTTATCGGCGACCTTATCGAGTCGCGCATCAAGCGCGGTGTGGGCGTCAAGGATTCCGGCAACCTTATCCCGGGCCACGGCGGAATGCTCGATCGTAGCGATTCGCTTATCTTCGGCTGCATCACCGCGCAGCTGCTTTTGATGATCGGAGGCGTGCTGTAATGTCCTTCCAGACGACGTATGGCCCCGATGGGCGCCTTCGCGTTGCCATCCTGGGTTGTACGGGCTCCATCGGCACCCAGACACTCGATGTGTGCCGTCAGCATGCCGATCGCCTGCAGGTGACGGCGCTGTCCGTTAACTCCAGTACCTCCGAGCTCGTTGCCGCTGCCCGCGAGTTCTCGGTTCCGGCGGTTGCCGTGGCCGATGTCGATCATGGCGATGACGCCGTGCTGCAGGAGTTGCCCGAGGGAACGAAGCTCGGCGTTGGCGCGCAGGCGGTTTGCGAGCTCGCGCGTCGCGACGATGTCGACTGCGTGCTTGTCGCTATTGTGGGCGCCGCCGGTCTCGAGGCGAGCCATGCGGCCCTGACCTCAAATAAGCGCCTTGCCCTTGCCAACAAGGAGTCCCTCGTCGTCGGTGGCGACTTGCTTATGCCGTTGGCGCAACCGGGCCAGCTTATTCCAGTCGACTCTGAGCACTCCGCCATCTACCAGTGCTATCTGGGGGAGAACCCGCGCGAGGCTCATTGTATTTGGCTCACCTGCTCGGGCGGTCCGTTCTTTGGCCGCAGGCGCGATGAGCTCGATCGCGTGACGCGTGCCGATGCCCTCGCACATCCCACGTGGGCCATGGGTGCCAAGATCACCATCGACTCCGCCACCCTTATGAACAAGGGCCTGGAGCGTATTGAGGCCATGCATCTGTTTAACTGCGACCTCGATTTCATTAACGTGGTCGTGCAGCGTCAGTCCAAGATTCACTCTATGGTCGAGTTCGCCGACGGCTCTGTGATGGCGCATCTCGGTGCTTCCGACATGCGTATTCCCATCCAGTTCGCGTTCTCGTATCCCGAGCGTTGGGATACCCCAGCGCCTCGTATCGATTTCCGCGAGCTGGGGCAGCTCACGTTTGATGCTGCCGACATGGATACCTTCCGCTGTCTGGCACTGGCCGAGCGTGCCGGCAAGACGGGTGGCACCATGCCGTGCGTGCTCAATGCCGCCAACGAGGTCGCCGTCGATGCCTTCCTGCACGATGGCTGCAGCTTTACCGATATCGATCGCATTGTGGAATCCTGTATGGATGCCCACGATATGCAGGCAGTCGATTCGTTTGAGCAGCTTCGCGACATCGATGCGTGGGCGCGTGAAAAAGCTGCGCAGGTGCTCGCCGCAACCCGTTCCTAACCCATAAGGATTGCTTTTTCGTTTTATGGATACTGTTCTGAGCGTTCTCTCATCGGTCTTTTGGGGCCTGCTGATGCTTTCCGTCCTCGTGTTTTTGCACGAGGGCGGCCACTTTTTGGCGGCACGTGCCTGCGGCGTCCGTGTGACCGAGTTCTTTTTGGGCCTGCCGTGCCGCTTTGACATCCATTACACGTCGCGTCGCATTGGAACCAAGTTTGGCGTGACCCCGCTGCTGCTGGGTGGCTACGCTGCCATCTGCGGTATGGATCCGACCGATGTCTCGTGCGCCGATCGCGTGCTCGCGGCTGTCTATCGTCATGGTCGCGTGACCGTGGCCGACCTTGCTGTCGAGCTCGAGCTTTCCGAGGAGGATGTGCTCGAGGCTTGTGCTCTGTTGCTGGGCTGGGGCTCCATCGCACCTTGGTATGAGGAAGGGGAGAAGCCCTTACCGAGCTACTATCCCACCAAGTATCAGACGCTGCCGCGAGACGCGGCGGGCTACACCACCTTTGACGGCCGCCGGTTCGATCGAGAGCATGCGACTGCCGTGGGCGATGTGTGGGAGCTGCCGTGCGGCGAGGCTGATTTCTTGGCGCAAGAGCGCTCGCACACTTATCTTGGCCAGGGTTTTCTCAAGCGCGCCTTTATGCTGCTCGCGGGCATTCTCGTCAATATCCTGACGGGTTTTTTGCTCCTTATGAGCATCTATTCCATTGCGGGTGTCACCGTGCCGATGGATACCAACGTGATCGGTCAGGTTGACGAGGGGTCTATTGCCGCCAAGGCGGGTATCGAGGCCGGAGATGCGATCCTTTCGGTCGACGGTGTCTCATGTTCCACTTGGATGGACGTCTACGATGCTATCGGCAAGGCCGCCGGTAAGGACGATATCGCCATTGAGTATGAGCGTGACGGCAAGCAGCATTCGACCTCGGTTGCGCTCAAAGAGGACGAGCGGTTAGGTGTGTATGCTTCTACGGAGGTAGTCCGTTTGGACCCCATCACCTCGGCGCGTCTGTCATTCTCCTATGTTGTGCAGACCGCGGATGGCGTTATGCGCCTACTCCAGCCGCAGCATACGATGGAGATTCTCGACCAGTCCTCGTCGATCGTGGGCATCAGCGTCATGTCCTCTCAGGCGGCTGCTGCCGGCCCCGTAACGTTCCTGTCGTTTGCAGCGCTCATCTCATTCTCGCTGGGCTTTATGAACTTGCTGCCCATTCCGCCGCTCGACGGGGGAAAGCTGGTTATCGAGATCATCCAAATGGTCGCCGGTCGCGAGCTGCCACTCAAGGTGCAGACAATCGTCAGCTATGTCGGCATCGCGCTCTTTGCGCTGCTGTTTGTTTATATGCTTCGTTCCGACGTCCTTCGATTTATTTTGTAGGGGAGTGTTTGGATTGTCTTTATCCCATCCTTTGCCGCGCGAGCTGACGCGCCCCGTATATGTGGGCGGCGTGCAGATCGGTGGTGGCGCGCCGGTGGTGGTTCAGTCCATGACCTGCACCGATACCGCCGACGCCCAGGCAACGCTTGCGCAAGTGCGTGCGCTTGCCCAGGCGGGTTGCGATGTTGTTCGCGTGAGCGTGCCTACCGAGGCTGCGCTCGAGGGCTTTCGCACGATTTGTGCCGAGTCTCCGGTGCCAATCGTCGCCGATATCCACTTTAACCATAAGCTTGCCATCGGCGCCGTCGAGGCCGGTGCCGCCAAGCTGCGCATCAACCCCGGCAATATCGGCGATTGGGCCAAGGTTGACGCTGTCATCGATGCCGCGGGTGCCGCGGGCTGCGCGATTCGCATTGGCGTGAACGCGGGCTCGCTTGAGCAAGATATTGCCGAGCGCGACAATCTTTCGCAGCCCGAAAAGCTCGTGATGTCGAGCGAGCGTTTCGTCAAGCATTTTGAAGACCGCGGCTTTACGAACATCGTGCTTTCGGCTAAGGCCCATAGCGTGCAAACGACGCTTGATACCTATCGAGCCCTGTCGCGTGAGATTCCCCACGTTCCGCTTCACCTGGGCGTAACCGAGGCGGGTATCAAGCTTCAGGGCACCATTAAGAGCTCGGTGGGCCTTGGTATTCTGCTGTCTGAGGGTATCGGTGACACCATGCGCGTCTCGCTCACGGCCGATCCGGTCGAGGAGCCGCCGGTCGCCTGGGGTATCCTGCAGTCGCTGGGCCTGCGCCGCCGTGGTCCCGAGATCGTCTCGTGTCCCACGTGCGCTCGTTGCCAGGTCAACCTCATTCCCATCGCCGAGGAGGTTACCGAGCGACTGAAGAACTATTCCGCGCCGCTTTCCATCGCCGTGATGGGATGTGCCGTTAATGGCCCCGGTGAGGCTTCTGATGCCGACCTGGGCGTTGCTTGCGGACGTGGTCAGGCCTTGCTCTTTTCGCATGGCCAGATCATTGGTAAAGTAGCTGAGGACCAAATTGTCGACGCGCTTATGGCAGAGGTCGACAAACTTATTGAGGAGAAATAAATGACCCGAGCAATGTATATGTCTAAGCTCTATGCGCCGACGCTTAAAGAGGATCCGGCGGACGCTGAGCTCGCCAGCCACCGCCTGCTGCTCCGTGCCGGCATGATCCGCAAGGAGGCCGCCGGTCTGTATTCCTACCTGCCGCTCGCATGGCGCTCGATTCGCAAGATCGAGAACATCGTGCGCGACGAGATGGATGCCGCCGGTGCCCAGGAGCTTATGATGCCTATCATGGTCGACGCCGAGTTGTGGCGTGAGTCCGGTCGCATTGACGCCTATGGCAAGGAGCTTGTGCGCTTTGATGACCGCCACGGCCGCGAGTTTGTTCTCGGACCCACGCACGAGGAGACCGTGACTGCCCTGGTGCGCAATGAGCTGCGTTCCTACAAGCAGCTGCCGGTGAACCTCTATCACATCCAGGATAAGTTCCGCGACGAGTTCCGTCCCCGCTTTGGCCTGATGCGCGGTCGCGAGTTCATCATGAAGGACGCCTACAGCTTCTCTGCCACGCAGGAGAGTCTGCAGGAGGAGTACGACAAGATGAAGCAGGCCTACGCCAACATCTGCGAGCGCTGCTACATCAAGGCTCTGCCCGTTGTCGCCGACTCCGGCGAGATCGGCGGCGACACCTCCGTCGAGTACATGGCTCTGGCCGACGCCGGCGAGGCTTCGCTCGTCTACTGCGACGATTGCGGCTTCGCTGCCGACGATGAGGCCGCAAGCACCAAGGTCGTTGTGACCGAGGGTCCTGGCGACGGTACGCTCACCAAGGTCGAGACTCCGGGCATGGGCACCATCGAGGCCGTCGCCAAGTTCTTCGGTTTCCCTGAGAACGGTACGCGAAAGTCGCTGGCGCTTATCGACGCCGAGGGCAAGCCGGTCGTGGCCATTGTCCCGGGCGACCACGAGCTCAATGACTGCAAGGCCGAGCATGTCTTTGGCAAGGGCTATCGCATGATGACCGACGAGGAGCTCCAAGCGAACGGTCTGCACAAGGGCTTTATCGGACCGGTTAACCTGCCCGAGGGCATTCGTCTGGTGTGCGACGAGAGTCTGCGTGAGTCCAAGCAGTGGGCCTGCGGCGCCAACGAGGTCGACTATCACTTTACCGGTGCCTGCCCCGAGCGCGACTTTACCGTCGACGAGTGGGCCGACCTGGTCACTGTTGTGGCCGGCGATCCCTGCCCGCACTGCGGCAAGCCGCTCTCCGCTGCTCGCGGCATCGAGGTCTCCCAGGTCTTCCAGCTGGGCACCAAGTATTCCGAGGCCATGGGTGCCACCTTTATGGACGAGGACGGTAAGGAGAAGCCGCTCATCATGGGCTGCTACGGCGTTGGTGTTTCCCGCTCGCTCGCTGCCGTCGTTGAGCAGCACAACGACGAGCACGGTATCGTCTGGCCGGTCTCCGTTGCCCCGTACGAGGTCGCGGTGATTCCGCTCGATCCCAAGAAGGAGGAGTGCGCTACCGTTTGCGACCAAATCGTCGAGGGCCTGTGCGCCGAGGGTATTGAGGTCGTCGTCGATGATCGTGACGAGCGTCCCGGATTTAAGTTTGCCGACAACGATCTTATGGGCTTCCCGTATCAGGTCGTTCTGGGTAAGCGTGGCCTCAAGAATGGTACTGTGGAGCTCAAGGACCGTGCCACGGGCGAGCGTGAGGACGTGGCGATCGACGAGGTCGTCGCCAAGGTTGCCGAGCTTGTTAAGGCGGCCCGTCGTTAATCGACGATTTCGCTTGTAGTTCGATATACGGGACGGCCCCGCATTTCTCCAGATCGGGGAGATGCGGGGCCGTCCTTTTATTTTGTGGCATCCTCGATATCTAAAAGGAAAACCCCACAGCCCATATGAGCTGCGGGGTTTTCCTTGTGCCTCCGATGCGAAATAAATCGCTCAGATATTACTGATAATCGACGACGTCGATCCAGTTCTTCAGGAACTCATCGTTCACGTTGCGCTTACGAGCGAGCTCGGAAGCGGCGACGATGCTCGTCCACTGACGCACGACCTGCATGGGCATGTCGGCGCGGTCGCAGTAGAGCTCCAGGTAGGCCTCGGCCTGGTCCTTGCTGTTGAGGGCGAAGAGCAGGTAGGTGGTGGCAACGTCGGCAGCAGGGGAGCCCTGGGTAGCGTGTGCCCAGTCGCACACATAGAGCTGGCCGTCGTCGCCGACGATGACGTTGGAGGGGTTGAAGTCGCCGTGGCAGACCTTGAACTCCTTGGTCATGCCGTCCAGACGCTCCTGAAGGTTGTAGCGCGTGGTGGCATTGAGCTGATCAAGGCTGTCGATCATGCGGGCGAACTTGTCGCGCTGACGGTTGAGCAGCGGGGAGGTGTAGCCGTGGATCTCGATCTGGAGGTCGACGAACATCTCGAGGTACTCACCAAAGCGCTGGGGCTCGGCAGTCATCTTCTCGGCAAGGGTGGTGCCCGGAACCTTCTCGGTCACGAGCGCCCAGCCGTTGGCGTTCTCGAGCTGGGAAACCTCGAGAGCCTTGGGGCTGCGGATGCCGCACTCATTGATGCGGGCAAGATTCAAAGCCTCGTTGAACACGTCGGAGACAGGCTTGGTCTCGTTAAAGACCTTGACGATCTTGTCGCCCAGGTCGTAAACGACCTTGTTGCCACGGCGGACGAGCTCGGTCTTGGAATCGGGTAGCAGCATGGTTGCATCCTTTCAACGATGCGATAGAAGCGACGGCGGGGGTGTGTGAAACACCCGTGCACCCCCGCCGCAAAAAACCGTGCTAAAAACTAGCAGACGGCGTAGTCCTGGGGCTCGCGGCCGTAGTAGGCGTCCAGGTAGAGCTCCTTGATCTCGCTCATGAGCGGGTAGCGCGGGTTAGCGCCGGTGCACTGGTCGTTGAATGCCTGCTCGGTCATCTCGTCGAGGGTGTCGAGGAAGTACTGCTCGTCAACACCGTAGTCGGCGATGGTCTTCTTGACACCGATGAAGTCCTTGAGCTCCTCGAGCTTCGTGATGAAGTTCTCGAAGACCTCCTTGTCGTCCTTGCCCTCGATGCCGCAGTACTTGGCCATCTCGGCGTAGTTGTGCAGCGCGTTGGGGTAAGGATACTGGGAGAAGGTACCCATCTTGACGGGAGCCTCGGCGGCGTTGTAGCGCATGACGCGGGTCAGGATGACGGCGTTAGCGATGCCGTGGGGCAGGTGATGGAAAGCGCCGAGCTTGTGAGCCATGGAGTGGTTGAGGCCCAGGAAGGCGTTGGCGAAGGCCATACCGGCCATGCAGGAGGCGTTGTGCATCTCCTCGCGGGCGTGCGGGTCCTTGGCGCCGTTCGTGAAGCTGGAGGGCAGGTTCTCAAAGACGAGCTTGGCAGCGCGCTCGGAGAGGCCCTTGGTGTAGTCGGAAGCCATGATGGAGACGTAGGACTCGATGGCGTGGGTCATGACGTCGATGCCGGAGGCAGCGGTCAGGCCGCGCGGGGCGGTCATGCAGTTGTCGGCGTCGACGATAGCCATGTTGGGGAGCAGCGCGTAGTCGGCGAGCGGCCACTTGATGCCGGTCTCCTTGTCGGTGATGATGGCGAACGGCGTGCACTCGGAGCCGGTACCCGAGGAGGTCGGGACGGCGACGAAGTAGGCCTTCTTGCCCATCTCGGGGAAGGTGAAGATACGCTTGCGGATGTCCATGAAGTCCATGGCCATGTCCTCAAACTTGCACTCGGGGTGCTCGTACATCATCCACATGATCTTGCCGGCGTCCATAGCGGAGCCACCGCCGACGGCGATGATGACGTCCGGCTCAAAGAGAGCCATCTGCTTGGCGCCGCGACGTGCGCACTGCAGCGACGGATCGGGCTCGACGTCGTAGAAGCAGTCGTGGGCGATGCCCATCTCGTCGAGCTTGGCCTCGATGGCGCGGGTGTTGCCATTCTTGAAGAGGAACTGGTCGGTAACGATGAAGGCGCGCTTCTTGCCCATGACGTTGCCCAGCTCGTCGAGGGCGACGGGCGTGGAACCCTTCTTGAAGTAGACCTTCTCGGGAGCGCGGAACCACAGCATGTTCTCACGGCGCTCGGCCACAGTCTTAACGTTGATCAAGTGCTTCACCCCAACGTTCTCGGAGACGGAGTTGCCGCCCCAGGAGCCGCAGCCCAGGGTCAGAGACGGCTTCATGCCAAAGTTGTACAGGTCACCGATGCCACCGTGCGAGGACGGGGTGTTGATGACGATGCGGCAGGCCTTCATGACGTGCTCGAACAGGCTGATCTTCTCGGCCTGGGCGGGGTGCACGTACAGAGAGGCGGTGTGGCCCGGGCCACCGGCGAGCACCAGGTGCTCGGCCTTGTCGACGGCCTCCTGGAAGTCCTTGGCGTGGTACATGGCCAGGACCGGGGAGAGCTTCTCGTGGGAGAACTCCTCCTTGGCGGGGTCGGTGGAGGTGACCTCGGCGATCAGGATCTTGGTCTTGGCGGGAACCTCGATACCGGCGAGCTCGGCGATCTTGGCAGCGGCCATGCCGGGGATGCGGTGATCGAGAGCGCCGTTCTTGAACATGGCGGCACGCAGGGCCTCCATCTCGGCACCCTGCTTGACGAAGTAGCAGCCGCGCTTCTGGAACTCGGCCTTAACCTGGTCATAGATGCTGTCGATGACGGTCACGGACTGCTCGGAAGCGCAGATCATGCCGTTGTCGAAGGTCTTGGAGTGGATGATGGAGTTGACGGCGAGCAGCACGTCGGCTGTGTCGTCGATGACGACCGGGGTGTTACCGGCGCCAACGCCCAGGGCGGGCTTGCCCGAGGAGTAAGCGGCCTTGACCATGCCCGGGCCACCGGTGGCGAGGATGATGTCGACGTCGCGCATGACCATGTTGGTCAGCTCGATGGAGGGGACATCGACCCAGCCGATGATGCCCTCGGGGGCGCCGGCCTTGACGGCGGCGTCAAGCACGAGCTTGGCGGCGGCTATGGTGCACTTGGCGGCAGCCGGGTGCGGGGAGATGATGATGGCGTTGCGGGTCTTCAGGCAGATCAGCGTCTTGAAGATCGCGGTGGAGGTGGGGTTGGTCGTCGGGATGACGGCGCCCACGATGCCGATGGGCTCGGCGATCTTGGTGATGCCGTAAGCCTCGTCGCGCTCCAGGACACCACAGGTCTTGGTGTTCTTGTAAGCGTTGTAGATGTACTCTGCGGCGTAGTGGTTCTTGATGACCTTGTCCTCAAGAACGCCGCGGCCGGTCTCCTCGATGGCCATCTTCGCCAACGGGATACGAGCCTTGTTGGCGGCCATGGCGGCCTCATAGAAGATCTTGTCGACCTGCTCCTGCGTGTACGTAGCAAAAAGCGCCTGGGCCTCTCGCATCTGAGCGAGCTTAGCCTCAAGCGCCTCTACGTTGTCCACAATTGCGGGAGTAGTGTTTTCCGGTGACTTTTTCACCATTTGTGTCTCCTTGCGATCGGAGATTTACCCTACGCCTTGCATGATAGCAAGAAATTATTCGGCGAACGGTCAGATTCCTCTAAAAGGCACACTAAAACGCTTCAATAAACTGAAACGTTTTAACTAAAATTATCAGCTTGCTGCATCGCCCCACTCATTGGGGACGGTCTTACATGAGTATTTCAATCGGAAAACGGGAAGAACGGGCCATCTTTTTGACAATTGCTATTCGCGGTTCGCGGTTGAGTCGGACGTGCAGGCGGTGCGGCTGCTCGATTATGTCCATCTCAATCCTGTGAAAGGCGCGCTCGACTCGCTCGATGCGTACCGCTGGTCAAGCTACAAGGCATACCAGCTGGGCTACGATCCCTTTGACATCTGCAAACACTCATGTAAGTCTGTCCCCAATGGGTGCAAAAAGGCGCCCTCCACATGGAGG